>JAAETM010000633.1 GCA_024228395.1 bacterium
CGAAGAGGGCCATCGCTAGGATCAACAGCAACAGACCCGCCCAGAGCCCCAGCAAGTTGCTGCGCTGCTCCCGCCATTCGATCCAGGTGCTATGAAGGATGGTCCGCATAATCACGGCTTCAACTCCTCACCTTTCGGGAACAGCACCGTGCGTTCGCCGTTGATGAAATTGACGCGGATGAGTTGGCAGTTGTCGCGGAGGAATATTCCACACCCAGGTTCAATCGATGCGACTAGGTAGTTTTTTCGTATCCATGTAACCGGGCGCCAGTGAGCGGTCATTTCTTGCAAGTTCACGCTACAGACAAAATCGTAGTTGGCCCTATCGGTGATATTGCCGAGAAGTATTGGCCCTGTGGGGTCCAGAACTCTGTTGCCCCAAGCGGATAGTCCCATGAGGTAGTCTGCAGTTTCCGGGACTTCTCCGAGGGCTGTTATCGCTTGAGGTTTCCCCACACGCGGGTCATACAGCGCCAACTGATGATTGATCAGGAACAGGATACGCCCGTCGGTTAGGCATGGACCTTGGTGGTCTCCTGGGCCCAGGTGCGGATCCTTTGAGAACTCTCCAGTTTCAGGATCAAAGCGCATCCAGTCGCCTTGCACATCCGAATCGGTACGCACTTTGACAAGCCAGGGGCCAGGTAGAACAACCACCGGGAAGTATTTATCAGCATTCGGTAGCTTGATCAGTCGGTTCCTAGAGGGATCCCAATAGGTGTCGACTTGATCGGTGCCAGTTTGGACCCAACCGGTGCCCGATGAAATAGTCAGACGCGTTCCCTCAGGTAGCCCTATTTCTGATGCCTCAGGCAGCAGCCAGGGTGCCGATAGCTTCACGGCATGTTCGGTTTGCTGCCCGGACTCCAAATCCCAATGCCGAGTCTTCGAGGTGCCGAAGGAATCGATCCTCGTCACCGTTTGAGAGAAGGGAAAGGACTGAAGGTGACGGTCGCGCGCGGCGTGGACACGAGGGCTTGCCACTTTGGTTCCCAGATCGCCAATGGTCTCAAACTCACCCGTGGTCAGGTCTACCCGAATGGGGCGTTGCCCTGTGTAGTACTCGTCAAAGAAACGAGTGGTCGTATTTATGAACGCGAACCGCCCCGACTCTCCAACAAAAGCCTCGGTCATCACGAAGTAATCGGACCCAGGGTTGACGTGGTGGACCTGCCAGTGGCCATAACCCCAGCCCGCCCAAGCGGGTGCGCAACCTGCGACCAGCATGCCCAATGCAACCAAGCTAGCGCGATTGCCACGCATGCTCTTGAACCGCGTGAAAGCCACCCAAATACCGATGAGGGCCCCTGTGAGACATGCAACAAGCCCAATGCCCGCCTGCACCATGGGGGGGATATTCGCGAAGGGGAATACGGGCGGAAAGCCAGCCTCGATAACCTGGGTGCGAGCGGCGGTCGTTAGGAATTCATGTTGAACGGCTTGCCAGAAAGGGAAGGTCAATAGGCCTGCGAGCACAGGACCTCCAACCATCGCGAACCCTGGCTGCAAGAGCGAAGCAGAAACGGCGAGGATGCAAACGAATGTGGGGACCAGAACCAGCGCCAAGCCAGCGTTCCCCGGAATCCAAGTGTCAGGGCCACGCCAGGCGGGCGTGCCGAACAGCAGGTTGGTCCAGCCGGAGGCCCAGAAACCCGTGGCGATCAACATGATGGTCAAGAAGATCATCTTGATTGCGAACGAGCGCGTGAGGCCGCCGGGCAGGCGTGCCAAGAAAGCACCATGCCCTCGACGCCACTCCCCGGAGAACGTGGCGAAACCGATCAACACGAGCACGGCAGCCATGCCAAGAATTCCGGTGACCTTGTGGCTGTCACCTTCGTACATTAGGGCCGAGTAGCTCGACCACAGGAACGCCACCAACGCCAGTGGAATGCATGCCCACAAGGTCAGTAGCGCCGAGCGGTGATCGCGCCATTCCTTCCAGATCAACTGCCGATTCACTGAACCGTTTCCTTGGGGTCCTGGGTGCCAGCTTGGAAGAGTTCGTGCAGGCCCTTGGGCATCGGCACGGGGGGAGTTTGTTCGGGTAGCAGATCTTCGACGAGGCCTTCTTGGGTGACTTTGCCCTCGTGCAAGACGACGACTCGGTCGGCCAGACGCGCCGCCATCTCCAGGTTGTGGGTGGCGATCAGAATCGACTGGTCCTTCATCTCTATGCGCGTCAGCAGGGTGCCGAGCAGTTCTTCACGGGCCGTGGGGTCGAGGCCGGCGAAGGGTTCGTCGAGCAGTAACAAACGCGGGTGGGGGGACATGGCGGCTACCGCCATGGCTTTCATCGCTTCGCCGCGGGAGAGTTTCGAGAAGGGCGTATCGAGCGGAACCTTTAGCGTCTCACTGTCCTGGGCGGCGATTTCCTTGTCCCATGTTTTGTATTGCGGCGCGAGGAATTTGAACAGTTCGCGCGGGGTCATCCAGCTATACACATCAGGCACCGCGGGCACGAAACCGAGCA
>JAAETM010000634.1 GCA_024228395.1 bacterium
AGCCAATTTCAAAACATGCACCCCCTTTTCCAAGGCATGAGGCAGAGAACATGAATAGTTTGAGTCACGTGCCCCTCGGACCCAACAGGATGGCCCAATTTTTATATTATCTGGGGAAGTCCAAAGGCGAATCCAAGGGCAAATCCTTGTCCCCGGATTCAATTTGTTCTTCCTACCTCAATAGCAACATGCAAAACCTCAATAGCAACATGCAAAAATCTGCTTGGCTCACCACACTCCTAATCGCAGGCACCTGTGCCGCTCCTAGTTTTGGTCAAGGGGGCGACGAATGCGGCACCGCCACCAGCATTCTGGGAGCTGGTCCCCACAGCTTCGATCAAATCTCAGCAACGCAGAGTGTCGACGCTTCGTACTGCGCACCCATCAACTATGATGTCTGGTTCTCCTGGACGGCGAGTCAAAGCGCGAATCACTTCGTGTCCACCTGTGCAGGGGCCACGCACGACACCGTGCTCGCCGTTTACGACGGTTGCGGCGGAACGGAACTAGCATGCAACGACGACAACAACTGCGGCTCGCAAAGCGAACTCATCTTTAGCGCGATTTCTGGTACGACCTACCTCATCCGTGTTGGAACCTACGGCACCACTCCGGGCAGCACGGGCACCTTCGACATCACGCCAGACCTGCCCACGGTCAATCCTGCCAACGGACATTCCTACAAGGTTATCTCTGAGCTCATAGACTGGAACACCGCAAGGAACCTAGCTGCAAGCATGATGTTCAATGGCGCCACAGGTCACTTGGTCACATTTTCGGACCAAGCCGAACTCGATTGGGTCCTCAACAACCTCTCGGTTTCACGCCCCTGGATTGGCTTATACCACAACGTGAACGCTGCCAACTATTCCGAGCCCAGCAATGGTTGGGAATGGGTGACCGGTGAACCCTTCACCTTTGCGAATTGGGCCGCTGGCGAACCCAACAACAACAGTGCGTTCGGTGGCGCCGAAGACTACGCGGAAATGTGGGGCTCGGGTGAGTGGCACGATGTGGTGGCCTACACCGGGGTAACCGATTCCTTCATTGTCGAATGGGAGCCCAGCGGCGTGGGCGTTTCGTTCTGTGACCCCAACAATGCCAACTCGACCGGTGTCCCCGCTGTCCTTGAAGGGTCCAAGGGTTCGGGAGTTGGCAGCGACCTACATTTGGGAGTTACCGACGGAGTCCCCGGACAACTCTGCTACTTGCTTGCTGGCAACGAAGCGACCGCGGGTATTCCCGTCAGTAACGGACAGTTCTGCTTGTCCGGCACCTCAACCGCCCAATTCTTCCGCTACAATGTGGCCGGTACAGACATGAACTCAATCGGTGGCTTCGATGCAACCGGCACAATGATCAACGCTGTGGGAACATCCACCACTGGCTTTGGTTTCGACGTGCCCAGCACAATCCCGGCAGCTCCCCCTATCACCATCATGGCAGGCGAGACCTGGCATTTCCAAGCCTGGTTCCGCGACACGCCCGCTGGTGTCGGTACTTCGAACTTCACCAACGGCCTCAGCGTCATGTTCTAGGACCGCACGCGGGGCGAAACAGTCCTGCACCCAACACGACGACCCCCCGGATTCCAGATAGAACCCGGGGGGTCGTCGTGTTGGGTGCAGGCGTTGTTCTAGTGAACCTTGCCGGCAGCTAGGCGGTTCTCGACCAGCCTGTTGGCGGCTTCAGCAGTGGGGATGTTCTCCTCGCTGGAGATCGCGCACACCTGGCGAAGGGCTTCCGAGATGTTGTTGATACGGCGCATGGCTTCGGTTTCGTTGTAGCCGTCTACGGAGACTTCCACGGAAACGTTGATGATGCCACCGGCGTTGATCACACAGTCGGGAGCGTAAAGGATGCCCTTTTCGCGGGAAAGGCCCGTCACAGGTGAATTCTCCATTTACTTCCCTTCCGAAAATGTCCAACTCACCTGCCACCCACCGAGCCACACCCGATCTCTATTGGGTGAGCCCACTTGCCAACCCAGGCCATCCGCCACCCCGCGTCCGGCGCGCCCAATCCCAGACCGGCCCCCTCAAGCAGATTATGCGCACCCATCTACGTACCTTCCTAGATCGCTCCCAATGCTCCGGCACCCCACTCTCCCTGCCCGCCCACATCACCCGCGAGCTGCTCGCTTTCGTCCGCTGCGGCGACCCCACCTTCGGCTTCGCCCGCCTGCGTTGTCCCGCCTGCCTCTTCGATCAGCTCATCCCGTTTTCCTGCAAAGCCGAGGTTTCTACCCCTCCTGCGCCGGCCGGCGCATGGCCGCAATCGTCGCGCACCTCACCGACCACGTGCTGCCCGATCAACCCCTGCGGCAATGGGTCCTCTCCGTGCCCTGGTCTCTCCGCATTCATCTGGCCTGCAGTCCCACCCTCACCCCCGACGTGGGCCAGCGGCGTGAGCTGGTTCAAGCGCGACGCTGCCGGACTGGCGAGCGTGTCTACTTCTGAGTTGAGGAGGACGGCAGAGTGGAGTCTGCCCCGCAGTTGGACGGATTTGGCCCGGCCTGACCCTTTCGTTGAGCAAAGTGGCCCACCGACCGATTCTCAATGGGGATTTACTGCGATTCGCACGCTTGCCGGAAGGACGCCTTCATTCATGGTTGTCTGAAAAAGGAACTCCTCCGGGCGATTCGTTTGGTAGCTATCCACCCGGTCTCCAACGAGGACTGCCGGACGGCTTCCCGGACCCAGGCCTTGCCACGGCCGACCGCACACCGGACTCCGGATTCATCTACCGCCCCTGAATACAACCCCCGGGTCAAGGTCGCCAGACTCGCTTTGTAACGCTCGTCACCGTGCCCAAGGTCGATCTCTTGAATACCACGTTCACGACAGGCTCGAATCAAGTGAAGCATCAAAATAAGCCCGGGCGAAAAGGTCGCCCAACGGCGGTCGTAGGTGGGGATCCACCAATGCAGTGTGCGCTGATCCGCCAACCCGAAGTGCATGGCGACCAACTGATCTCCAGCCCACAGAACGTTCAACTTTCCACCATTGCCTGAAGCGTGCAGGTTCTCCAACGCAGCCCGAGCCCATCCTTGCCGAAACACATCCACCGATCCCGTCTGCTGGCGCTGCGCGGATTTCCATTCCAATAACTTGTCAAGGGCTGCCTGTTCCCCATGGGCAAACTCAAAGCGCAGCGGCCCAACCTCACGTTCCAGCTTGCGCTCCTTGCGCAGAAGTTGATCGACAAACCTCGAGCCGTCGGCCCTGCGCCTGCGCCGTAAGTCGTCTAGTCCCTCGCCAATCTCTACGATATGGCTCACGGACCTTGACCAAATGTGCTGACTGGCCAAGCCGTGCACCAGTGGATTGCGACCGTAACGCCACGACTTCAAGGCCACCTGTTTGAGCATGGATTCCAGCAACTCGGATGTCATGGACCCCGTCGGCCCACTCTGATCGCAAAACCTACCCCCCAATGCTCGTGCGCGCCCGCTAGCAGCCACGTGCATGGCTAGGAAACGCTTGGGTTGGCCATCATCGTACCCAACAAGCACAGCCACATCGTCGCAGGAACGGCCCAGGGCATTGGCCACCTCCGGCCCGAGGAATGGACCGCTACACTCGCCTCGCTGCGCCTGTAGGGACAGCTCACGGCTCCACGCCGCCGCCAATCCTGGGGCGAGCGGCGAACTCTTGCTCAAGCGCACGAGCTCGGTCGTACGCTCCCCTCGACCGCTGCTGTGGCCAGCCTCGCTAAGCGTACTCATGACTGACACGGGGTTTCTCGTCCCCTGCAGCTTCCGGCTACAAGCCCAACGACAAGGTCAGGCACACCGATCGCCCCCGGCCCACCTGCTTGGCGAACCAGCCCGCGGGCTGACCTGCGTGGCCGCTTCGAGACTAAAGTTCGTTCTCTCATCGCTTTCCCAATAACCTGCCCAGCAACATTCGCAAACGCACGGCAGAAGCGTCCGCGAAGGGTCCAATCGGGACCCTTCGGATTTCAAATGGGTTTAAGGATCCCATTCTATTGATGCCGTTGTCCACGGTCAGAGCAGCTTCCATTCCCAAGTGCTCAGCCACGCGCATGACCCCCAGGTCAAACTGCCCAGACGGGTAAGCAAGGACCGGCAGCACGTCAGCGAAGCGCGCCTTGAGGTCCTCAAGACCTCCAGCAATCTCCTCTTCCACACGCTCAGCAGGTATGCGATCCAGCATGGCGTGACTACGGGTGTGCACCCCCACTTCCATACCACACCCATGCAAGCTCTCCAATTCATCCCAGGAGAGAACCCTATGCTTGGAGATTGGATTCGATACCCCCAGACTTTCAATCACTTGCTCGACAATCGCCATGGCCTCGCCATGGGGAAAGCGCTTGATCTCAGTGCGGGCCGATTTATGGGCCTGGGATGCAGTCCCAGCCACCTGCAAATTTTGAGTGCCGCCACCTGCAAGGGGTAGGACTATCCGGGATTTCGTACTGCCTTCGAAGGCCGACTCCAACCGGTCCCACCAAAACATGGACGGATTGGAACCGACGAAATCCGTGGCCACAAACTGCGTCACGGGCAACCCCTTGCGCTCCAGGACAGGCCAGGCAACTTCCAGGAAATCGCCGTAAGCGTCGTCAAACGTGATCCAAAGGGCGCCAGCTGGCAGTGCTTCGCCCCCCTTTAAGGCCGTTACAACCTGCATGCCGCTCACTGCAATCCGGCCAGCCAACAGGGCCTCCAACTGAGATTCAAAGAGTGCCGTATCCGCCGTATGGTGGAACATGCCGACCGTCAGAGTTCCTTCACTACGGGGAACCAAACTTCTATCCATGAATCTGAAGGCCGTGGACACAGGGCCACTTCCAAGCAGCTTGCGCCGCCATCGTTTTGTAGATCTGGAGCTGGTCATCACTTTAATTTTGCAATCGGATCCAGCGGACGCTTCCGAGAATCGATTGAAGCCGCTGCGCTCGCAACGCCCAACAGCAACCAGAAATAGCGGATGAACGCCATGTGCAAAAACAATCCACACATGAGGTTAGCACTGATTGCCAGGAAATATGCTCTTGACAAGCCCGCCAAGAGCGGATCACCTTCCCGGCTGGAGCGCCGAAACAGCTCAATCATGATCGTGCCCAGCACTGCGCAGAAAGGCAGAAACCCTAACAATCCGCCTTCGGCAGCAATATGCGGAAAGAGAGTGTGCGCCTCGCGTGCGGACTCTAAGCGCCTCAGACCCAGTGGGTTCCCATATTCCTGACTGTAAGACGCAAACTGGCCGGGGCCCACACCAAGGACTGGATGATCCACAAAAACTAGAACAGCCGCAATGACCTCGGTGGCGCGCCCCAGAATGGCCCCGTCGGGAGCCCCTGCAGAGGGCGTTGCACTGGTCAAGGACAGCACGGAGGGAATCGTCATGAGCCTGGTCCTGTACTGGGGCAACAACAGTAGCAGTCCAAAGGCGGCCAGGAACAAACCCGTCAGTTGTTTACTACTGATGGATCCCAGAATTTTCATAACGACCAACAAGAGCACAAACGCCACCGCGTTGCCCCTCGAAAAGGTCAAGGCAGAGCCAGCCGCGCTGAGGGCAGCCATGAGATAGACCACCTTGCGAAGCCGCCCTGGTTTCTCAGCCCGAGCAAACCCCACCCCTAGGGCGACCAGAACCAACATGACTTGCCCAAAGCGATTTTTTTCCCCGATCGGACCGGCGAAACGAGGCTGGCTGACCTCGCCCTGGGTACTGATCTCTCCGGTTTCAAAACCTGAGTCGATCATTCCAAAACCGGCGAAGTCACTGGCGAAACTTCCCGAAACCTGCTGAACGATTACGACGGTCCCCATAAAGGCACCAGCGATCATCAAGCCCCATGTTACCCTACGCAAGGAGAGGGTATCCCGAATGGCAAACGCAGCCAGGGCAAACACCAAAGCTCCCTCTAGGATGAGTTCCTGGACTCCGTCAAATCCTGCAGTAGCATCCCGGGAGAAGGCTGCGGAAATGACCGAGAAACCGACGAAGAGCCCTAACCAAGGCAAACCACGCGGCATCGTTAGGTGTTGCTTGTCAATCAGTAAGGCCTTTCCGATGGGCAACAGAAACAGCAGCAGGTAAAGGGCCGCGAGCGTCTTGGGAACACCATGGTCGCGCATTGCAACCACCGGAACATTGGCCCAAAGCAAGAATGCCACCACGGCGGCTGCGAATTCTGGTCGAACCAGAAGGGCAAAGAACCCCACGATCGCTGCTGACCCGAGCAAGGCGAGCATGGGCAGCTTCGCGGTCAGAGCCCCTAATAGAACAACTAAACCTAGCAACAACCCTGGTAAGGCCCACGCCTCAAAGCGGTCCCACGGGACGCGCTTCCCCAGTGTCAGAGCTCCGGGTTCCTGATTCTCCGTTGGGTCCTGCATAGCGTTAGGTGTCTTTGAAGATGTGATCCACAGGAGGGAGGTTTTGCATCGACCAAACGATCCCATGACGGGGAACGTATCAGCTCAACGGCTCCACCATTTGCAATTCACGACCGCGATCCAACATGTTCAGCAAAATAACCAAACTCACCCCGATGAGAAATCCGGCCAATGCACCAGCCACTATTTTAGCGATAAGCCCCACGCCGATCGGATCCAGTGGAAGGCTCGGACTGTCGATAACGACAATGCTCGTGTCTTCTTCCGCATTCAGCTTCGCGTCCAATGTGGCGATTTGATGGGCCTCTTGAGCCTTCAACAAAAGTGCCTCCTGGAATTGCACCGCCCGACCCAGTCCTCGCAGAGCAAGTTCATTCGCTTCCAGCTGAAGCAAGCCTTGCCCGGTCACTTCGAGCGCTTGCTCCCAGCGTTTCTCATCCGCAAAGAGCGCTTGCTCCCTGCGTCTCTCGTCCGCCAAGAGCGCTTCCTCACGGGAAGCCCTACGCTTGAGGGCGATGCTCTCCCTGACTTCAATTTGTGCACGAATGGTGCGTACCGCGTCGCTGTGGGGATAATAGTGCTCAAGCAATTTGCGCTCTTCGGCCTGGAGGAGCGAAATATCCATTGTTTCCTGCCTGAACAGGTCGGAATCTTGATCATCAGTAGTCCGATTGGCAAACAATCGGGCTCTTTCGCCCTGGGCTTCTACAATTTGGTTTTGGAGGTCATCACGCCTGCGCAGCAAAAGCGTACGTTCCTCCTTAGTGTCAAAAACACGATTCTCCTCACGGTAGGTATTGAGTGTGTCTTCGGCGGCACGCAAGGCCAGTTTTGCTGCCTCCACTCCGCCGTCTGTAGTGGACAGCATTCGAATGGAAAAGACGTCCAGGTGCTTGGCTTGGAAGCGCCCCACGAGGGTTGTCAAGGCTGCCTGGGCGAGCCGCGGGTCCGTATGAGAAAGGGCCACCCGGATCACACTCGATTCGATCACACCACTGGCACTGAAGGACTCTTGAAGGGTCGCTATTCCTTTCTCATCCATCGCATGCGGGACATGCTCTTGCTCATCAGGGATGAGTGGGTAAAGGGTCTCAAGCCCCATCGAGGTGATCACTTCCCTTGCCAACTCCCGACTTCTGAGGATTTCGATCTCGGAGTTGATCGCTTCATTCAACCGGTACATGGACGAACTGCGACCACTCTGGGTTGTTGGGCCCATGAACTCCCGTCCCAACTTGACCAGAATCTTGGCCTCGCTTGCATAGCTCGGCGGAATCATCCGATGGGCCATCACGGCCACCGCTGGCGTAACTAAGGTCACGAAAAACAACAGTTTCCAGTGACGCAGAAGCGCGTGCACACCCAACTGCTCAAGGAGACCCAACTGAGGTCGTGAGTTTTTGGAACTTTCCATGGGCGAGCTCAAATGTCCGGCCTAATGGAAACGCTAAGCGGGAGGTTCTTTCGAATGTACTGGTCCACCCAAATGTTCACGTTTGTGATTCCGGAGCGAGGTACAAAGATCAGATCGGAAGGCTGCAGCCGAATGTGGCCACCATCTCCATTGCCCTGCAGGGTTTCGGCCATGTTTATTTTGAACATGTGGCGCTGCCCATCGGCGAACACACGAACCAGTACAACGCGGTTCAGCTGGGCAGATTCCAACGCCCCGCCCGCTTGAAAAATGGCCTCTAAGGGAGTGGTAGCGCTGGACAGGATCAACTTCCCGGGCTTGGAAACCTCTCCGCCCACGTGGATCCACCTACCGTCGAAAAGGGTTACAGTTACGGTCACCTTGGGATTGCGAAGCTCGGCCTCACTTTGTTTCTCAATCTCACTTTCCAGATCACTGGGGATGCTTCCAGCGGCTCGCAGCCTCCCAACCAGGGGTAACTGAACAAAACCGCGGGGCCCGACGACTACGGTCGAATCCAATTCTGGTGTATGCAGGTATCGGATGGAGAGAGTATCCCCAGGCCAGACCTTCTCAAAAATCAAGGGGTCGACCTGGCGCGATTCCAATTGATCAATCCCTGGAAGGTCATGGCCAATGGAAAAGCAACCCGACAATGTCACCAATGACAGAACTGTCAGGCATTGGACTAGGCGAGGATGGAAGGTCATTGCGTTACGGATTCGAATGGACACGATCCGGCCCTGTGATATCAGGGCGACAGAGAAGCTTACCGGACCCAACGCCAATGAGTGGCGTTACTCCAGCGACCTACCATCCTGAGCCACCTTGTCCCACGGTGGTGCACGGTGGTGCACGGTGGACCATGAATAGGTTCCAAAAGGAGTCACTCAAGAACACAATGCAACTCTGCCCTGGGTGGCCACCTTAGGATCAGCCCGGCCATCCCGGAGAATTGCAGTGTGGCCCCGATCTTCTCAATGAGGCCTGCCCTCCCACCACAAGAACGAGATTGCGCAAAACCATTCAATCAACTATTCACGCCCAAAAAGCACGCCCCGCGAGGCCGAGCTTCGGCCCCCGCAATTCGTGGAAGTGGCGACTGTGGGATGTGACCGCTGCGGGCAGCATGCTCTTGATCGCTACCCCGCTTCTCGTGGCTGTGTACCTCGTAGTTCTACTCGTGGACGGGAAGCCAGTTTTCTATCGGGGGCGCCGTCTTGGCCGCAATGAGGTGCCCTTCACTATTTATAAATTCCGTTCCCTAAGGATCGATGCGGAGCAAATAATCGGAGGCGCCCTGCTTGAGGACACTCACGACCACAAGACGCGGACCGGTCTGTTTTTGCGGGAAACGCGTCTCGATGAACTTCCTCAACTGGTCCTTGTACTCACCGGCAAGATGGCCCTATTCGGACCCCGGCCCGAGCGACCGGAGGTTTATGTCGCCAAATGCAAGAACATCGATGGTTATGCGGAACGATTCCTGGTCTCCCCAGGCCTCTTCGGATACTCGCAAATCCTAACACCCCACAGTACACCCAAACGTGTACGAGCACTGATCGATAGACGCTTCGTCCATGTGCCACGACCCCTCAAGTTCGAAATTGCCTTGCTCTGGTTGACTTTAGTTTCGCTCATGCAAGAAACCGGACTCCGGGTGGCTCGGTTCACCAAGAACCTCTGGCGCCAGAGAATCCTACAATCCTACCAAGAGAAAAGGCGTCAGCGCCGTATTCAGCCTGCACACTTAGCCTCGGTACTAGTGGAGGGTAATCCCACCCAAGCGGATACTCCAACCTTGATCGACATGACCGGTGAGTACTTCCTGGCCAGGGGTCCCGGGAGCAAGCAACTAGTGGCTGGCAAGAGGGCCACACTTTTGATCCGCGAACCCAATTCCACGGTCATACACCGGGCTCGCATTCAGACCACCCATGCCGTTTTCCGAATCAACGCGGGGCTACCAGAGGTTGTGGTCCAATACCGGCCTTGGAGCGAAAACAGCAATTACTTCATCGAGCAATACCTGTTGGATAAGAGTATTGTTCAACTGCCCCGTGCCATGCGCAAATCGGCGTTCCAAGGCGCCTAGGCTGGGTAATAGCTTCCGTGCTTATCTTCTCCTCTCCCAATCCGCATACTCGCCAACCATGCTGACCTCGTTAGGCTATGGACTGATGCTCGCCGGGTTCCTTGGTGTTGTCTGCGTTTCCCTAGGCTATCCCATCCTGGTGAAACTACTCGGGCGACTGCGTGGGGATTCATCCAGCGGTGGGGACCTTGCTCAAACCGAAGTTGGCAAAGTCAGCCTGATCGTTGCCATGCGCAATGCGGAATCCCTACTGCCGGCGAAGCTAACTTCGATCGCTGCATTACAGGATCCCGGTGGTGGCATCGAGGTCATACTTGCCTCCGACGGATCCACCGACCGCACAGTGCCAATCGCTGTAGGGGCCTGCAAGCAGCAACCCGACTGGAGGGTGATTCAACTGC
The DNA here is from genome assembly GCA_024228395.1 of bacterium. Classification (GTDB taxonomy): domain Bacteria; phylum Planctomycetota; class UBA1135; order UBA1135; genus NORP259. Next base: position 10,287 of record JAAETM010000634.1, read on the forward strand.
AGGCCCACGAAGGAAAGCACCGGGCTCTGGATGCCGCAACAGTGCGCGCGACCGGAGGCATCATGGTATTTTCTGATGTGGACGCCCTTCTGGAGAGAGACTCCCTGATCCAGCTCCTAAAACCGTTTCAATCAGCTTCCGTTGGGGGAGTTTGCGGGCAGCGATTGCTCGGCGAACCGGAGGCTTTCCACAGCGACTCCCAGGGACGTTACGTTCAGATCGATAGTGAGCTCAAAAGTCTTGAAGGCAAAATCGGAAGCATCACGTCAAACGATGGCAAACTCTACGCAATCCGGAGCGAACTGTACGAGACGATTCCTGGCGGCGTGACAGATGACCTCTATGCAAGTATGAGCGTCGTTCGCCAGGGATGGAAATTTGTGTTTGCGCCTCGAGCACGGGCCTGGATCCGCGTTCCATCACGCAATGAGCAACACGAATTCCGGCGGCGCCGCCGCATCGTTTGCCGCAGCCTTCGAGGGATTTGGTTGCAGCGCTCGGTCCTCAACCCTTTCAAGACCGGTCTGTACGCATTCGGCCTAGGCATCAACAAAGTAGGGCGTCGCTTGCTGCCCTTCTTCCTGGCCGCCATTATCATGGGTACCTGGTTTCTCGCAGTTGATTCCCCCCCCGCTCGCTGGGCCGCTTTGCTACAACTGCTCGCAACTGGCCTTATCCTCGGCGAGCCACGCCTCCGTTCCCACCTAGATCACCCATCCATGCCGCGCAAGCTCGGCCAATTCCTTCGATTGAGCAACTACGCGGCTGTGGGTTTGATCGGTACAGCCCTAGGCGTGCTCGACTTCGCCCTTGCCCGCAAGGTTGTGCGTTGGGATCCGATCAAATCCGACTGACCCAGCGGCCAATGGCGAACGAATCGCGAACCACGATCAAGAGCTATCACCTTGCCCGACGTCAGCCCCCTGCGACCACGCGTCGCCTACATTGTCTCCAAGTTTCCTAAGCTAACCGAGACCTTCGTCCTCTACGAAGCACTGGCCCTGCGGGACCAGGGGGTCGATGTGGAGATCTACCCCCTGGTCCCACACTCCGAACAAGTCAGTCACGCCGATGTGGCCAGTATGGAGGATCGTGTGCACCGGGCCGCAGGCCTATCATGGCCCATTCTTCAAGCTGGATTGTTTTGGGCCTTGGGATCCCCATTGCGTTTCCTCAAGTGCCTCGTCTCACTTGCCCGGGGCTGCGGAACAAGCCCTGCGCTCCTCATGCGGGGGATCGCCACCTTCCCGCGCGTGCTTTGGATTGCGCACCACATGCAAGAGGCCGGCATCGAACATGTGCACGCACACTTCGCCAACCACCCGGCCCTAGCCGCCCGCATCGTCCACGACCTGACCGGTATCCAATACAGTTTCACAGCCCACGGGTCGGATCTACACCGGGATCCGCGCGGCTTGCGCATCAAGGTTCTAGGCAGCGCATTTACGATTGCTGTCTCCCAATACAATCGACGTTTCATCCTGGAGCGGGTAGGTAATGACCTGAGCGATCAGGTGCTTGTATTGTTTTGCGGCGCGGATATCGCCCGATTCAGCCCGAACGATCGACCCACTACCCAGACAGGCTCCCCCCTCCGCATCACCTGCGTGGCCGCCCTGCGCGAGGTTAAGGGACACACCCATTTGCTGGCAGCCCTCGAGCAACTGAAAGCCAAAGGAGTCCTTTTCAATTGCCACTTTGCTGGAGACGGACCACTAAGAGAGGCACTGGCTGCAGAGATTCGAAAGCGGGGTCTACAAGCCCATGTAACCCTGCTTGGATCCCAAACCAAGGATCAGATTCAAGCCCTGCTGAGTAACTCCGACACCATCGCGTTGACCAGTATCTGTGATTCCTTGGGCCGTCGAGAAGGCATACCCGTCTCCCTCATGGAAGGCATGGCCGCCGAATTACCCGTCATTTCCTCCCGACTATCGGGCATCCCCGAACTAGTCGAACATGACGTCTCTGGCCTGCTCGCCGAGCCCGGAGATGAATCTACCCTCGCCGACAATCTCCTACGCCTAGCGGTCGACCCGAACCTACGGAAGCGTATGGGTCAAGCTGGCCGCACACGCGTAGTGAGCGATTTCGACCTTAGAAACAACGCGCGCAAGCTAGCAAACAAAATTCGCGGCTCCATCGAGGCCTCCCGAAGGGCGTAGACCACATGCGCCCCCAATCATAAGCGTCCCGTGACGGCACCCCCCGCTTCTGGAGGCCCGGCTGAGAAGGGGGTCTTTTGGCTTCGCAACACCCGCTCAGCGACAATTACACTTACCCGGTGACGACAACTACACTTACCCATCCTGACCCCGGCATCGTGCGTGACGATAGAGGGGCTTCGCAGGCCGGGTTACCCCGGACCCACGCAAGACTCGCTTCCGGATGGGGGCGAGCCTTTCCGGGCGGGATTGGCACCCGCAGGATTCCAAAGGAGGTTTAGGATGTCCTGCCTCTGTTGTCTAGTTGATTACATAGTCTGGTCATCTTTACTCCTCCACCAAGCTTTCTTGGCGCACGCAACGTTGAGGTACACTTGCCCGGCCACCCCCAATAGATTGCGGCATAGGACATGTAACAGTACCCCCAGCTTCCTCGCTGTTGCAATCACAGCCTTCTTCTTTGCGGTCTTCGCCCCCCTCGATGCTAGGTTGAGCCCCCAAGTACGCAAATCCGACTCCTTTCCCTTCGCACTGAGCATCTGTTGAGCGCACTGCACCAAGAGCCGTCGCATATCACCAGCTCCAGTGAGATGCATCTCGGGATCCCAGGCACCTGATTGCTTGCGTTTGGTCATCAGTCCAAAGTAAGCCGCCGCGGATTGGCGACGATCACTTCGTGCCCCATCTCTGTCAACAGTTCGTCCACCCACGCGAACTGCCCGCCCGCCTCGGTCGCAATCCGGCACGCGTCGATGCGAGCGAAGCGTCCCTTGAAACCACTTGGCGTCATTGCCACCGTCCCTGTTTCCACGCAGCCCCCCTTTGCGTCCAGGACGCAAATATGGCTCTACTTGTTTCCGAGGTCGATGCCGATCACTGTTTCTGTATGAGACTTGATGAGTGTGTTATCTTTCTTCATAGGTCAGTTTCCGTTTCCAGGGCTAGGAGCCCGAGGCTTTGGTAGGGAATCCTTCAGGATACCCCGACGCTGGAGACTGGCCTTCTCATCCCATCTATCCACATCCACTTCGGCTCATGCGATCTTCGTTCGATCTCTCGGTGTACACTTCTTCTGTTCATGCAGATTCCAATCGAGAATAATGAAAGCCATGGCCCCGCGACAGCAGACGGGACCACCGTGGTCGTGGATGGCACCTGGCGCCAGTCCCTCACAGTAGTACGGTCTTTGGGCCGAGCGGGCTACCGCGTGGTCGTGGTGCGAACTCCGGGTTCGAGCTATCTGGAGAAAAGCCGGTACGTCTCGGGTACGGTCACGCTGAGGTCTGGACTCGACGGTGGCCTTTCTCGGATTGAGGAGATAGTGGAACAGCTCGGAGGGGCGGCCGGAACGATTGTGTATTACCCCATAGGGGACACCGAGATCCGCTTCGCCCTTGACCAGAGGGATCACTTCCCGGCCAACTGGTGCGTGGCGATGGCCCCTTCGGAGGTCGTCGAGTTGTGTGCAGACAAGACCAGGGCAGGTTTATGCACCGAGACCGCCGGCGTGCCCGGCATCAGGACCATCCCTGTGAAGAGTCTGACCGAGCTCAAAGCCGCTGCCGACACGATCGGCTTCCCCTGCTTGGTCAAGGGCAATAGCGAAGCGATCCGCCATAACCGCCGCAAGGCAATCATCCTCAAGGGTGCGAACGAAATCGATTCCACCTTTGCCGGCTGGGCGGGTGGCGATCAGAAGATGCTCGTGCAGACCTACTGCGCCGGCCCACGCTACAACGTCTACTTCTTTGCCCACGAGGGCAAGGTTCTGGTGACGGGTTCGTTGCGCGCCGTGCGCACCGACATGGCAGACGGCACGGGCCTCGCGGTCGAGGGCATCTCGGTCGAAACTACGGATGAGCTCCGCGAATACACGGCTAATCTTGCGCGTGAGATGGGCTACCACGGCACAGGCTGCGCCCAATACCTCCTGAACGAAGCGGGCGAGCAACCCGTTTTCCTCGAGATCAATGCACGCCTGGGCGCGAACTTCGGAGCTGTTTACTGCGCGGGCCTGAACCTTCCACTCCTATCGGTCAAGTCAGCGCTCGGACAGGATGTCACTCCATACCTTGGCGAAGGCGTCCCCGCCGGGCGGCGTTACTCCTGGTTCTACGGCGATCTGGCGGGCTGCATCCGATCCTTCCGCCGACGCCAAGTGGGCCCTCTCGGCGCATTGACTTGGCTGGGCAAGGCCGTCGGCGCGCTCTTTGGCGCGGACGATCACATCACCTGGGACCGCGACGATCCCAGGCCGACACTAGAGATCTGGAAGCAGCGACTTCTGCCGTGGCGTCGCGAAGCGACGCTTTAGATCGTGCCTTCCTTACGACGCCCCTAGCTGGGATCTTTCTTGGGGGCGAACAGCCAAGCGGCCCCGGGGATTCTTGCGAGCTCCGGGAATGTCTCGGTGATCGCCAGATAATCACGACTGGACCGCAGCAGTAGAATCGAGACTGCGACAATCGCGCCGGCGAGGACCCACGGGTTCCGAGTAACTTGTGCCAGTCCACCGAGTACGACCAAGCCAACAAGCGCGCCCAGCAATACGGGCGCATGCCCACCGCTTAGGCGCCCGACACCGGTTCTAGAAACGAGGCCCACTTGATTGATGAGGCTGTGTACGACGATCGTGCTGGCGGTGGCCAGCGCGGCCCCGGTGGCACCATAGGCAGGGATCAGTACCAGGTAGGCGCCAATCGATGCGAGAGCCATGAGGGTATTGACCGCAGCGATGAAGCGTACCTCGGCAAACACATTTAGGGTCATGAGATTCGACCCAGTCACGGCATCGATGGCGTTGCCTATCACTAGAATCTGCAGCAGGATCGCAGCATCCGCGTAGCGCTCTCCGAAGAGAGCAGTTGTGATTGGTGTGGCTAGGATCAGGCAAGTGGCCACGGCAGGAAAGGACATCACGGTGATCCAACCGGTGAACCGTGAATACGCGCTGTGAATGGCCCCATGGTCGCCCCGTGCAAATTGTTTGGACGCCAAAGGGGGGTAGAGGAACCGAGTGCTCTCGAGGATCACAAGACAGAGCCCCGCAACGGGCATCACCGCACGAAACTCAGCGACGGATTCGGTCCCCCAGAAATTCTCCAGAATGACGATGGAACCACCCGACCGCAGGATCCAAATGAGGTCCGTGGTCAACTGGGGCAAACAGAACCCCAGGATTTCGCGCAGTGGTGCCCGAGCCTTGCGAAAAGCGTCCCAACCGAGGTACCCGATGCGCCGAAGCAGTTTAATGAGCACCCAACCGTAGACGGCGACGCCCGCCAATCCGGTGAGCAAGTACGCCCAGGCAAGGGTGCTGACGGAGGCACCCGCAAGGAATACGCCAATAACCGCGCCCAGTCGCAGTAGAGGCGTCGCGATGTAGCGCCGGTAAAAAATTGCCTTGGGAGAAGCGAGGACAGCGAACAGCGAGTGGAAGATGTGGTCGAGGCCCTGAATCGGAATCAAAAGCACCAGAATCAACAGCAGCGTCACCGAGCGAGGGTCGCTGACCAGGTTTTGCTGCAGGAGTCCCGAAACACCAAACACCGCAACCGCCATCGTAAGCCCGAGCCCGAGCGTCGCCGTGAGAGCGAGCAGAATCGTACCCGTCTGGGCGGGCTCCTGATCACGCTCGATGTAGATGGGCAAGAAGCGCGACACCGCCTTTTGCATGCCAAAAAGCCCTAGCGTGCTGCCCATGGCCACGACCGAGAGCGCCCAACTGAATGCCCCGTAGTCGGCCTTCGTAAGATAACGAACGACAAGAACCTGGGTCGCAAAGTTCACCAGAACCGAGAGCACGCGTCCAACAACAAAGAGACCGGATCCACGCACCCCGACCTTCAGGTCTGAGTTGGAACTCGAGCCAGAACCGGCGGGGTTGTTGACATCGGATTGGGTCATGGCGGGGTCGCAATAAGTGCATGACTTCCTCTAGAAGCCTGAAGAACTCGGACGTATGTACCGATCGACCATGGCTAGAGCGCTGGCCAACTTGCATTTGCAATGTTTATCTTTGAGGATTCAAGCCCTCTAAGGAAGTCGTTTCGCAGCTTCGCCGGCGATTTGTATCACTTCGCTAATTCCGGGAGTAGTTTGATACAGATTCACTGGCCGCTCTTTCCATCCGATCGTATTGGATGGCGGCTTTTTGATGTTCGCATGACCTCCTGGATCGATTGGTTGTGCACCCCCCCCCTTTGGCGGGAGGCTATTTGCAGCATCGCGCTCCGCATCCACTATTTCGACCGTTTCCCTCTCAGCAAGTCGCGCATGAGCCAGAATAGTATTTGTGGTTTTTTGGTGAACTTTGAAAGGGAGTAGGGAAGCCAGCCTGAGCCAAAGGAAATATATACCCTGGTTTCGATGCCCGCCGACCGTGCCGATTGCACGACAGGCTCCATCGGGAGGGGAAAGAGCAGTTCTTGTTCACAAGGCGTTCCCTTGGCCGCTAACCTGCGAATAGCCTCGCTTGCGACTCGTGGGTCGTGGGTCGCGACGTTGACGAATGTGGCACGCCCCGCCAACCGATCGATGATCGCGAGAAATCCAGCACACATATCCATGTCCGGTTCTTCGGGGTCGGGCCACTCCCCTTTCACCACGCGAACGCGAATACCCAATTGAATGGCGCGCTCCACATCGTCCAGACTTCGGCGCCAACGACCAGGAATTGCGCAGCCGACGCCTTCGGGTCCGACCTGCTCCATCGCACGGAAGATCGCGTCCGACGATTCGGGGGCATGTGAGTCGAAGATCACGGGGACACCAATTTCCCGGGCCCTCTCTACGATGCCGGCAACCAGATGATGTTGGTCCCCCAGCGGCGGCAGCTTGACCGATAGAGCGCAATCGAGTCCCGACAGTTCTAGCTGATCGAGCGTTTCCAAGTGCTTGGTTGCGATTTCGCTCGGCAGGCAGCGCCCATCGTCCCAGTAACCAATGGTTGCCCCAAAACCCTGAGCCGCAATCTCCCGGGCTTTCGATAGCGCATCGGCGGGCTCGATTCCAACGATGTAAGCGCTAGCCGCTCGTTTGAGGATCCGGGGCGCAAATCTCCTGGCGAGGTTGATCATTGTTTTGACCCCGCTCTTGGCAACCTGTTCACAATAGCCTTGAGGGTACTTCGAAATCCATCGCGAGCCAAAGCACCCATGCCAGCCAGGCTGACCGGATAGGTTCTCAGACGCACGAGCGGCCTTGAGTGCGATGTCCACGCTTGAGTCCAAGGCGACTCCTTGCCCAAAAATTCGAAGGATCTGAGGCCTTGTTCAGCGGCGTGCCGGATGGACTCGCGCATTAGGAGATTCCCCGGCGAGCATTGCCGGAAGGACTCTCGATATCCGACCTTGAGCAGCCAGAATCCTCCGTCGCACTCCACCGCGATCTGCACTGCTGCCGCCAAACCATCGATCCGTAGAAAGCACAAGCGCAGAATTCCGGCACGCAGGGCCAGTTCGGCGTAACAGCGGAAGAACCGTTCGAGCCGCTTGTCGAAAGCAATGGCAGTGCCAGAGCGACCTTTCCAGCCATCGGATTCGACCGCGAATGCTTCATCGAGAAGCCTCTCCAGGTTCTCAGCCAGCGGGAGGTCGATATTGATTTTGAGAGTACCGCGCTGTTCTGCGCGTCTGCGCATGCGGCGCAGATCTCCTCGCCTACGACTGCTCAGCTGACTCTCAGGATCGGTCCAGCCTGCACTGAGCGTGATGAATGGCATTCCACGTTGCTCCAGCGGTTTCGCGAGAACGAAGCCTCGCCCTCGATAGGCACGTCTTAGGACCGAGATGAAGGGCGAGTCTCCCGGGTAGTGGCCGAAGCGGATGGGGCGGCCCGATCCGACAAGCTCTCGGGCCAGGGAATCCAACGCCGTTTCGTCGGCGTAGAGGACTTCGCCAGATTCCCACAGATCCTCTGCTCCGAGCAGCGATAGGTAGCCGGAGCAGGAAGGCATTGCGGCAAGGGGCGCAATGGCTGTGTAGCATTCCCGCGGTCCCACAGTCGCGACCCGCACACCTTCGGGTGTTGCGAAGGCCTCTTCACACGCCCGTGCCCAGATGTAGTGTTGCATTGGCATGCGCGAATTGGACGGCACGCAGTTCCATGTCTCCGCCGAAAATTCGGAGAGTGCGTACCACTGGCCCTTTTCTATCCGGTTGCTTTCTTTCATCTGGCTATGGTTGTTTGTCTGCGTACCAGCATCCCTGAGCTCAGGCGACTTCCGAGCCGCCGTGGGCAGATGCATTCGAAAACCACGTTCGCTTAGCGCCCTTGCTCTCAGGCGAAAGGACTCCGTGGGCGCCGTCCTGACGCCCCTTCTCATTATCGAACTTTTCGGCATTAGTTAATCCTATATCAACACCCTAGCGACACCGGTAGTAGGCGCTCAGGGTGGATCAGGGCATTTGTGAGAGGCCTCTCCTGTTTCAAGGACTATACGAAGTCGGACGAGAACCTCCGAATACTATTTTGCCTCTACGGTTGAAGCTGCGCGGAGCGCAAGGTTTCTCAGCCAATTATTCACGCTCCCATGGACGTTTGGTGGTGCTGATTAGGGTGCCCTCAATGAACGGGGCCAGGGCTCAAGGAATGGAACCAATAGCTGGGGCAGGGTGGCGGGAATTTCCTATCGGCTCAGGTTCTCCCTTGATGGGTAGAGGAGCCGCTTCCGAACCCCATGCCAAGGTCTCGGGTTACCGCTCATTGGCCCTCCTCCGACATTCTTGCACTTTCACCCCCTCCACGCCGCCATCCCCCTTCCCGGCAGCCCCATTTCGTTGTCAATCCCCTGCAATCGAAACCACGCTCGCCCCTCAGTTCGCTGCGATTCCCCGCCTCTCCTTCGAAACGGTCCCTTTGGATTCCCCATCCACACTTGCATTCGTGCCGCTCCCTCCCCCTGCAAATAGGGGGTCGGTCGAAACTGCTCCCCATGGAATGCGTGTGGGACTGAAGGGCTTCCGCTGAACGCACACCAAGTAACTCTGGAGCTAGCCTAGTGTTTCGCGGTGCTAGGCAGCCATCCCGAGCCCCAGCAGGGTCTTTCGAGTTTTTGCGAGGGTGCGGTTTGGTAGCGGCCTCGCCAATAGCCTTCGGGACATGATCTCTATTCGCAGGGATCCGAGCATGTCCTCGCAGCTGGGTGCTACTTTGGACCGGTACCATGGCGCCCG
>JAAETM010000635.1 GCA_024228395.1 bacterium
ACTCACAACCCACACCCTTAAAACAAAATATTCGGAAGTGCCTTTCCGGGGCGCGCTCCCGCCGGAAATCGCGTCAGGCCTGGTGTTGGCCGAGCAGCTTGAGGCGCGGCTGCCGGAAAAAGCCCTTGAACTCTATGCCCGGCTGGCCGATGTCAACACCCGCCAGTTACACGCGCTGTCCCGCGCGACCGGACAAAGACCCGCCGCGCCCCCGGCCCGCCCGCCCGCGGCCCTTCCCGTCGCGACCGGCCCGGCCCCACCCTTCGCCACCCTGCTCCGGGAGGGACAGATCGCGGCGGGGAACCCCTTGATCTTCGGCTTTTCCAATGGGCAGCCCCAATACCGGCATCCCCAGGAGATTAAGTCGATGGCGGTGGCCGGCTGGCAGGGCAGCGGCAAAACCCTCACCAGCGGCTATATTGTCGCCTGTCTGCTGCTCCAATATCCCACCTCAGAAGTCTATATCATCGACCCCCATCACAAACACGCCGAAAGCTTAACGACCCTGGTCAAACCCCTCGCGGTCACGCCGCGCCTGCATCTCATCAATCCCTTTGACACGCCGGCGATTCTGCGCACACTCAATACCACGCTGGACGACCGGCTGGAGAACCGGCAGCCCTCAGAACCGCCCCTCTTCCTCATCATCGACGAACTGGCGCGCTTAGGCAAAAGCCTGTCCGATGCGGATTTCAACGCCTTTATCGCCTTTCTGGAACGCTGCACTGAAGAAACCCGCAAAGCCAATCTGTGTTTCTGGGGCATCAGCCAGAAATGGAGCGCCCGCAACTTCAAGAACCGCAAAGATATTCGTGAGTGCATGCCGTCGCTCTTAATCCATAAGACCAAACAGGGCCAGGCCGAACTCCTGTTAGAGGGACGTGCGGAAAAGAAATTGGTGCAACGCTTGTCACACCCGGGCGAAGCCTTATTAGCCACCTCCCATGATACCGATCC
>JAAETM010000636.1 GCA_024228395.1 bacterium
AAGAGCGCAGCCAACACGGCCTGTGCTTCTCGCAATTCCTGAGCATCCTCTGCGGCCCCCCTGTAGCCCCTACGTGCCAACTTGGCGACATTGAGCGCCACGCCCGCATCTGCAACAACCTGCCCAATGACCGCTCGCTTTCGATCGTCATCGCTCCAGTCCACATCGAACTCCGCCTTGACGCTACTAGCAAAGTGTCGGCCCAGCCCCTCCTTGTCCACCAGTGTGTCCCGGTCGTACCTCTTCAGCGTCACAACATCCTTGATCACCTGTCGGATTTGATCCGAGACCAAATTGAAAGTGTCTTTGACCGCGCCGCGCCCCAGGATTGGGGTCGTATCAATCGCGACCTCTAGCTTCTTCCGATTCACAAACCCGTGTCGGCGGCACTCCTGAACGCTCGTGTCGAAGAGAGTCCTGTACTTATCATGCAGCACCAACCTCGATCGAAACAGCTGCAAGGTGCTCTTCGCGCACAGCTGCTCATCCAGCTCTAACCCTAGCGCCACCTTCCAACGCAGGTCATACGCGGTCCGCGCGATAGCCTCCTGGTCAGAGATTCCTGCGTGCGCCTGCAATATGATCGCTATGCAAAGCTGGGACGGTGGGACGCATGGCCGCCCACGCTCGCCGTCCATTTCCTCAAAGTCCTCGTCACGGAAGTAGCGGGCCCCTATTTCCCCCAGAGCGCTGTGGAATGACTCGAACCCCACATGCTCCCGTAGCATATTGTCAGGCCTGAAGAGTTCCCCCCGTGGTGATTTGTGTCCGAGCATTGGTCTCCTTGGTGCTGGAAACCTGTTTACTCTGTGGCATTCGCCGATTCAGCCTTTTTCGGCCGGGTTTCTAGATGGACACCCAACCTTGTATCAGCCCCCGTTTTGCCCCTACGACGATTGCTCCGCCCACAACGCCCCCCCCGACAATCACTTCCTGTGCCACGGCTCCTATCGAGCAAAGTGCAGATCCAAGCCAATCCCCAGGTTCCGCTGCCGTACATGTTCCCGCACTTATTCGCGATAGACCTTTCGCATGAGTTACCGGGATCACAAACCGCACCCCAATCTAGCCCTTTTGCGGCTGCTCACCTCTGGGGTAGGCCTGCGCCAATCCTCGCGAGTTCTCAATCTCAGTAGGCGTTGCCTCGAATTGAAGGCAGCCAAGCTCGGCGCTCACTTTCGGCATTTGAACTCAAACCTTCGTGGTCCATTGAAGGAAGCGTCGTGCTTGCAACTCGACGAGATCGAGACCTACGAAACAAAACGTCGGGAGCGACCGGTCACGTTTCCGATCTTGGTCGAGATCAATAGCCGGTCCACAATCTGGGGCGAATCCGGCACCCTCAGCCCACGTGGACGGATGAATGCTGCGCGCAAAAAGGCGATAGAGGCCGATTCGAGGGTTCTTGGAAAGCGGTAAAATCAATCCTCCGAAACCGTGCGCCGAACGTTGGCTCGGGCGATTCCAATGGTGAGGGAGTTGCAGAACATCGTGGTGCAGACCGATGAGAAGACCACCTATCCGGGTCCGTTACGCGAGGCTTTTGGGGCCGACCGATTGCAGCACCAAACCACTTCAAGCAAGCGGGCACGCACTGTTCAGAATCCACTTTTTCCTATCAACCAGATGGAAGCCATCTCGAGAGACCTTCTCGGGAGGCTCAGGGGGGGGTCATGGCTCGTGAGCAAGAAGCGAAGTTTCTTGGACCAGGCATTCCAAATGTTGATGGCCTGGAAAAACAACACGGAACCCAGGCAGTTGGGTTGCGAAGCATGGGCCGCTGGATTGGCAGAGCACCCGAATGGCCCCGTACTCAGAAGAGTAGGCGGCTGACCTCGGATACCCGAGTCTTAGTACTCCAGCCATTTCTATCCCCACGCGACCCTGCCAGCCATTGATAGCAGTAGATCATTCATGGATGTCGTATTTGTTCGCCGCACGGTTGGACAAGTCTCGCGTGGCTCCAAGCGGTATCTGGCACTCTAACAGTCACGAGTCCGCCCGATGGCACCCTTTCGCGGGGCCATGGAATTGCAATCCAGTTGAGTGGTGCTCCAGTCGAAAGCTCTCCATACGCACACCCCTACTTTCCCGCGCAACTCACCAGCGGAAACAGGCATATGGACCAAAGCCAAAAGAACATCGAACTCCTCTCCCAAGCCTTGGGAGCTATCAAGGACGGCGCTGACCCCCAGTGGTCAGACATTCAAGGCTTGCTCGTTGGGTTGGGTCGTGAGACCTGCGATTGGGTCGGAACATCCCTCATAGGCATGTTTAAGGAGGCTGGAGACAGGGTCCAGGCCGGGCTCGACGACCCATCTTGCGACCTGTCAGATGAGTTGGAGCAGATTTGCGTGCTCCTGAACATGGCAGAGAGCATGCTGAGCAAGCACAAGAGCCGTGAAGCGGAGGATTGCTTTGAGGATGAGAGTGGCTTCACTGAAGGCGAGGACATGGACCTCTTGGACATGTTTGTAAGTGGTTGTATGGAGTCCTTGGCTGACTTGGAGGAGATTCTTCTGGAAGCAGAGGATGGTCAACCGAACACGGACCAAGTTGCAGATGTGCGCCGCAAGGTACACACGTTTAAGGGTGAGTGCGGAGTCCTCTCCTTGGAGTCTGCCCAGAAACTGTGCCACGATGCGGAAACCCTGATCGATACGATTCAGGAAGAGGGAGAAACCTTCCCATCCGAAGCCCTGCTGGCATTGGTGGATTGGATGCGTTGCTACATGTCCTTGCTGAGCACATCCGCTCGAGCCACTCCTCCGGATTCCAGTGAGCTGCAAGCACTCTTGAATGGTGCAGCCCCCGCAACGGTTTCAGTCAGCGAATCCGTTGGTGGCCAGGGGCTCACCCAGCAGCCTGTTGCTGATACTTCTGAGCCGGAGGCCGTGCTGGAAATCTCCCAACCCACATCTGCCATAGAGGGGCACGTGGTTTTTGATGCGGAGGCCAAGGAGGACGAAACACTCCCTGAATTCCTTGAGGAAGCGGGGCAGCACCTATCGGAAATCGATGCAAGCCTCTTGGGCCTCGAGGATCATCCTGAGGATGAGGAACTTCTCAACAACGTATTCCGTGCTTTCCACACCATCAAGGGCGTGGCGGGTTTCTTGAATCTGGACCCCATCGTGCGCTTGGCGCATAGCACCGAGTCGATGCTGGATGCTTTCCGAAGCCACAAACTGAAGTGTGAGATGTGGCATGTGGATTTGGTATTCCAAGCCAAGGACCTCATGGTCATGCTTTTGGGCGGATTGCAAGGCGGGGAAACACCCCTGAATGCCGACTTGGCAGAATTGGTGCACAAGGTCGAGCAGGCCACCGAGGGCAGGGTTCTGGATGAGCCCGGCTCATCTCCTGCTCCTAAGAAAGAAGAGTCCGGTGGGAAAGCGAAGTCTTCACCCGGGAAGAGTCTCAAGAAACAGGGAGCCATGTCGGTCAAAGTGGGGACCAAGCGCTTGGATTCCATGGTCGATATGGTTGGAGAGTTGGTCATTGCCCAGCAGATGGTCACCCAGCATCCCAGCCTGCAAGACGTGAAGGACGAGCAGCTTGAGCGCAACTTGGCTCAGGTTTCCAAGATCACCCGGGACCTGCAGGACGCATCCATGTCCTTGCGCATGGTCACACTAAAATCCACCTTCCAGCGCATGGCGCGCCTGGTACGTGATACCGCCAAGAAGTCGGGCAAGCACGTTCATTTGGTTGTGAATGGCGAGGACACCGAATTGGATCGCAACGTGGTCGACGCGATCGGTGATCCCCTCGTACACCTGATCCGCAATGCCATCGACCATGGTATGGAGACCCCCGAAGAACGGGGTCAAACCGAAAAGCCAGAGAAGGCGACCTTGGAGCTCAACGCCTATCATCAGGGCGGTTCGATCGTGATTGAAGTGAAAGACGATGGGCGCGGCATGAACAAGGAACGCATCCTGGCGAAGGCCATAGAGAATGGGCTGGTCCAGGAAGGTCGCCCGGCGGACGACTGGCCGGACGAAGAGGTCTTCCGGATGATCTTCCAGCCTGGATTCTCCACGGCAGCCACGGTTACGGACATTTCTGGACGAGGTGTCGGTATGGACGTGGTGCGCCGAAGCATTGAAGCCATGCGTGGCAAGGTGGAGGTCTCCTCTGAGTTTGGGGTTGGTTCCAGCCTGCGTCTGCGCTTGCCCTTGACCCTAGCCATCATCGATGGAATGGTTGTGCGCGTTGCGGACCGCCGCTACGTGGTCCCGACCCTTGCGATCGAAGAGAACTTCCGCATGGACAGCGAGACCTTACACACCATGCTTGGAAAGGGCCGCATGGTGGATGTGCGCGGTTCCCTGGTTCGAGTTCAGACCCTGCGCACCCTGTTTGGGCTCCATGGAGCTGATGAGGACGGTGAAGAGCGCGGCATCATGATCCTGCTCGAAGCCCATGGCTCACGGGCCTGCGTCGTCGTGGACGAAATCCTCGGTCAACAGCAGATCGTGATCAAGAGCTTGGGCAAGGGACTTCCTGAGATGCAGGGCGTCTCTGGAGGAGCCATCCTAGGCGACGGTCAAGTCGCACCGATCCTGGATGTGGAGGGCGTCTTGGCCATGACCTCAGGCACTCACATCTAGCGCACTCGGCTTGAACGAAAGGCCACGCAAAGCCTGCCCTTCGGAGAAGACCTTGGGCGTAAGAACCAGGATGAATCCAGGTTCTTGCTGCTTTAGCGATTGGTGCTTGCACTGGTTTGGGGCGGGCATCACATGGGATTCGCCATTCGTCCCAGCCCTGAACCAATGGGCCACTCTTGATCAAGGCAGCCGGGCAAAGGCCCGATGAGAGCATCAGTGGGAGCCACCCTTGGCGTCCACAGTACTTCCGCTCTTTGTAGGAAATCAGGTTGGCGTGCATCTCGGGCCGGCATCCCAGCACTTCGCTGGGTGAGGCTGCAGAACCCTTTATCATCCCTGCCAGGCCTCATCCACCTCTTTCCGACCGCTCACAAAGGCGATCTTGACCAAACCTTGACCATGACCGAATCACAAAATCAGACCCAAAACCTACCCGCTTCAATCACCATGAGTGGCAAGTACCTTTCTTTCCAACTCGGCAAAGAGCTTTATGGTGTGGCGATCATGAGTGTGCGTGAGATCATTGCGCTCTTAGATATCACTCCATTGCCGGATGTGCCCCCGTATGTGAAGGGAGTGATCAACCTGCGCGGGCGGATCATTCCGGTGGTCGATCTTCGTGCTCGTTTGGGCCTGGAAAGCGTCGAGCACACAGAGAAAACCTGTATCGTCGTGATCGAAGTCCAGGAAGACGACGATGATGAACTCATGCAGGTTGGCTGTGTCGTGGATTCGGTGAACGAGGTCATGGATCTGGTGGATGATCAGATCGAAACCACCTTGGAGTTTGCACAGGTTTCCAATGTGCACGCCATTCAGGGCTTGGCCAAGCTCCAGAATTCAGACGATGTCCTAGCCCTGCTCGATATGGGCTGGGTCCTGTCATCCATGGGGCGCACCGCCTAACGTCAAAGCTGCTAAGGCTCGACCCAATGCGTGATTTTCCAACAAAGTCCAACCTGTCCGACAGCGAGTTTCAGGCGGTCATTTCGATCGCTCAAGACCTCTGGGGGATGCATATCGCGAGGGACAAACGCAGCTTGGTCAACTCGCGGATGTCGCGCTTGATGAGTGGCTCTAAGTTCACCACACCCGGGGAGTTGCTCGGTTCTTTGGACTCAAGCGATGGTTCCAAGGTGATGCAGGGTCTGTTTGATGCCCTGTCCACCAACCACACCGAATTCTTCCGGGAAGCGGAACACTACGACCTCCTGAAGAAGGATGTGCTGGATACCAAGGCCTCCAAGGGGGACAAGAAACTTCGTATCTGGTCAGCGGGCTGCTCGAACGGATGCGAGCCCCATACACTGCGCTTGTTTCTCTGGGAGAATCTGGCGCAATCCGCGTCCTGGGACGTTCGCATCCTGGCCACGGACCTGTGCCGGTCGGTGCTGCAAGAAGCAAGCCGGGGTGTTTATGAGCCGCGTCAGTTGGAGAAGGTGGACGCCGGATGCCGTAAGAAATACTTCCACCAGGTGCAGGGCACTCCCAACTACCAAGTGGATCCCATGCTGAAGGAGGGTTTGACGATCGCCAAACTCAATTTGATGGATCCATGGAAAATGAAAGGGCCCTTCGACGCCATTTTTTGTCGGAATGTCATGATTTACATGGATGCCGATACCAGAGAAAAACTGGTCAGGAGATTCACAGACCTATTGGGCGTGGGCGGCATGCTCTTCATTGGAACTTCAGAGAGAGTTCAGGGTGAACATCCCAAGTTGGGCTCGGTAGGCCCTTCTGCCTACACGAGGATTTCATAGATGCAGTGCGCAGCCAATAGGGGGGGACATGTCTACTCCTAAAGCAGCAACCGGGGATGTCGTACATACCGTTGGGATTGCTGAGCTGGCGGTGATTAGCGGCAAACAAGGTACAGTCATCACGCATGCATTGGGATCGTGCATTGGCATTACTGTGTTCGATGCAGTAGCTGGTGTGGGAGGGCAGTTGCACTTCATGCTGGATCAACCCAGATCCCAGGAGCACAAGAGCGAGAAGGCCGATGCCATGTTTGCCTCCACCGGTATCCCGGAGCTTTTCCGTCAGGCTTACGCCAAGGGGGCCAAAAAGGAGCGTATCATCGTTTGTGCAGCGGGAGGGGCTGACTTGCTCAACCCTGGAGCTGGAATGCAGATTGGTCGACGCAACTTGCTCATGATGCAGCGCTTGTTCTGGAAGAACGGCATCGCATTGGTCGGGGAGCGTACAGGAGGTGGTGTGGCGAGAACCATGCGCCTGGATCTGGAAACCGGGCAGGTCACCATATCGGCCGCTGGCAAGGACGAAATCCTATGGATAGCCTAAAAGAAAAACTGAAGCACATCGAGCAACTCGACGCCAATGTGGAAGTGCTCGCGAAAATCACGGACCTCTTCTCCCACGATGAGGTGAGCACAGAGGAAATCGAGGCAATCCTTGCCACCGATGTGGGCTTGACCACATCGCTACTGCGGGTGGCAAACTCTGCTGCAAGTGGTGGTGCTGTTGAGATCCACACCTTGCGTGATGCCATCACCCGCACCGGCATGAGGGACATTCGAAGGATGGTTGTTACACACTCGGGTGCGTCTGCTGCGGGCAATGACCTTGAGGGCTATGGTCTCAGTAAACACGATGCGTGGCGAGCGGCCGTTGCGGGTGCCGTGGCTGCAGAAGGCATGGCCCGGCGAAGGGGCTACTCCGACCCTGGATTGGCCTTTATCGCGGGTTTGTTGCGGGACTGCGGCAAACTGGCTATGCAGCAAATTATTGGCGGGGAGGAACTTCGCCAAGCGATTTGCAAGAAGAGCCCAACCGATGATGAAGCGGTTTGGGAGAGGGGTCACTTCGGGTTTGATCATTGTGAGGCAGGCTCCGAACTTGCCAAACTTTGGGGATTGCCGGAGGAGCTAGCCACAGCCATCCGTGATCATCATCATCCCAACAAGGATGACCCAAACGAACTCGTAGATCTGATCCACTGCGCCGATGCGGCCTGCCTCATGTTGGGCATTGGCGTGGGGTTGGATGGAATGGCCTATGAAGTGGACCAAGAAGCGTGCAGGCGAATAGACTTTGATCTCACCGAAATGGAGAGGATCGGGGATGACTTGCGAGCAGGCCTGGAAGAACTAGTAAACATGGTTGGTGAGGGCGGAAACAATGACTGATTCAAATAAGAAGATTCACATCTTGGTGGTCGACGATTCGCCTATCATCCGGAAGTACATCCAACGGGCACTTTCTGTTTGTGGCATCGAGGCGGATCGAATCCTCGAAGCCGAAAATGGAAAGGTTGCGCTGGGTGTACTCGCGGAGGAGACCGTTGGCCTGGTCATCCTTGACCTGAACATGCCGGTGATGGATGGGCCATCCTTCCTGCTCTACATGCGCATGGACGAGGGCTACAAGGACATTCCCGTAGCTATCGTAAGCACCGAGTGCAACGTGCTAAAGCGATCTGTTCTTGAGCGCTTGGGCATTGCTGGGTACCTCAGGAAGCCTTTCAATCCGCGCGATATGAAGGAGTTGATCGAAAAGCAAATGGAGGCTGCCGCGTGAAAGCTGTTGACTCCGAGACACTTCAGAACTTGACCCAGGAAGTTTTGGGCAACATGGCGTTCATGTTTATTGAACCCGCTGAGGAGTCAGGGGATTTTGGCGAGTCTCTCGCGGCCTGCGTTGAATTCCAAAGCCCCGACGGGACCGAATCGCTTATCCTGCAGGGAAGTCCCGCCTTCCTGACTGACTTGGCCAGTGGACTTTTGGGGCTCGAGGCCGATGAGGTCGATGAGAATGTGGAAGGTCTGCACAGTCTCAAGGAAATCGCCAATGTGCTGGCGGGCGAACTCATCCGGGAGCTGGGCGGAGAACATGCCCAGTTTTCTTTGGGGATTCCCTATGTGCTGGACGACAGCCAAGGCGGATCCCAAAGTGAAGGTGTTGTTTGTGATTTCGACGCGATGGGCACTGCCTTCCGCGCCCGCTTTGTGCACCAACCAAACGCTTAGTACCAAGTCTTTTCCGCGGGATGCCCTCTGCTGTTCGAATTTTGCACGCAGCAGCGCCAACGATGAGCGTTCAAGACTGGCGGCCCAGCTCAAGAGCTTTCCAGAGCTCAAGGTCGCCGCGGTTGCTGGTGACATCTTTTCGGCATTGGAGGCGGTCAAGAAGGTCAAGCCCGATGTGATGATTCTTGACCTGGAGATGCCTGGTGGGGAAAGCCTGGTCCTTGTGCACAAGGTCATGAAGAGTTAGCCGACCCCTATCATCACCCTCTCCTCCGACAATTCGGATGGCCAGGTGGCTGCTGCCCAAGCCTTGGCTATCGGTGCTGCGGATTCCCAGCCAAAGGCCTGCGATCCACGTGATTTGAGTGGGCTGGCCCGGAGCCTCTCCACCCGTATTGTTCGCCTGTCACAAGGTGAGTCAGGCCGGGTTACGCCTGCCGTAAGCGCTAAGCCAGCGCTCGGACAGAAATCCATGCCCGTGACGAAGGTGGCGCTATCACCCAGATCGACCGCGCGGACAACATCCGGCATTGCCCTGTCCCCGACCGCAGATCCCAGGGACAGCCAAAAAGTAGTCGTAATCGGCGCTTCAACCGGAGGCACCCAGGCCCTTTGCAAGGTGTTGGAGCCTTTGCCGGTTGGCTTGCCTGGCATCGCAATTGTTCAGCACATGCCCGCCGGCTTCACGGGGCGTTTGGCATCGCGCTTGAATCGGCGTTGCAATCTCACGGTCCTGGAGGCCGAGCAAGGTAAGCTGTTTCAGAAAGGACACGCCTACATTGCGCCTGGAGGGAAGCACCTAACCCTTAGGCAAGATGGGGATGTGGTAAGCATTATCCTCTGCGATGGTCCAGAACTCATGGGGCACAAACCTTCGGTGGACTGTTTGTTTGATTCTGTAAGACACGGCAGCGGGCTAGACGTCATGGCGATTATGTTGACCGGCATGGGTGGTGACGGCAGTGCGGCCATGAAGTGGCTTCACAATCAAGGGGCCCTGACGATGGTCCAAGACGAGGCCTCTTGCGTGGTGTTTGGAATGCCGCGGGAGGCGATTCGACTCGGTGCGGTTTCCCACATATTGCCCCTGCTCGATATTGGGCAGAGGATCGTCGGCTTTGGCGTTACCAAGGCTTCAAGCCGCCGGGTCGCCTAGTGTTTCGCGGCGCTAGGCAGCCATTCCGAGCCTCAGCAGGGTCTTTCGAGTTTTTGCGAGGGTGCGGTTTGGTAGCGGCCTCGCCAATAGCCTTCGGGACATGATCTCTATTCGCAGGGATCCGAGCATGTCCTCGCAGCTGGGTGCTACTTTGGACCGGTACCATGGCGCCCG
>JAAETM010000637.1 GCA_024228395.1 bacterium
TCCAGATGGAGCAGGAGAGGGTGACGGGATTGATAGTGGAGTGGCTGGGAGTGGAGAGAGAGAGGGAACCATTCACGGTGGTAGCACTGGAGCAGAAGCAGACGGTGGAGATCGGTGGTCTGCAACTCGACATAGTGGCAGACCGGGTGGACCGGCTTGAGGATGGATCAAACCTGATCATCGACTACAAGACCGGAAAACATCTAACCCACAAGGGGTGGTTTGAGGAGCGCATAGAGGAGCCGCAACTCCCGCTGTATGCAACCACCAATGCCGCAGATGTGTCTGGGGTATTTCTGGCCGGGGTAAGCCGGGCAAACATGAAGTTTGTAGGGGTGTCTGAGGTCGGAGGTCTGGTGCCCGGGATCAAGGCCTTTGCCGACAGCAGAGAGGCCGCAGATCATGCCGATTGGGATGGGCTGCGCCGTGACTGGCAGGAGCGTCTGCAGCTTCTGGCCACGGAGATACTGCAGGGCCAGGCCGGGGTTCGGCCGAAAAACCGGGCCAAGGATTGTCTCTACTGTCCACTACCAACCCTGTGCCGAATAGATGAGCAGGATGCTATCGACAGCGGGGAGGGCAGCCAGTGACTGCGCCACAGATACCGGACCAGGAACAGCGCACCCAGGCCCTGCGCACAGACCGCTCCTTCATCGTGCAGGCCCCGGCCGGATCCGGCAAGACCGAGCTGCTGATTCAACGCTATCTGCGGCTGCTGTCAGAGGTGCAACAGCCGGAGGAGATTATCGCCATCACCTTCACCCGCAAGGCCGCCTCAGAGATGCGCAATCGGGTCCTGGAGGCACTGGACCAGGCCTCAGAACAGGAACCCGAACAGCCCCATGCGCGCCTTACCTGGCGGCTGGCCTGCCAGGTTGTTCGACGCGATGCCGAGTTGGAGTGGTTCATCCGGCAAGCCCCATCCCGGCTGAAGATCCAGACCATAGACTCCCTGTGCAGCGGCCTCACCCGGCAACTGCCACTGCTATCCAGCTTTGGTGGGCAACCTGCCAGCGCTGAGAACCCGCGGGAGCTATATTTCACTGCGGCGCGGGCCGCCA
>JAAETM010000638.1 GCA_024228395.1 bacterium
ATCCTCCCAGCGGAACTCAAACCTGGCCTTGGACATGGCGTTATCACGGATCTGGGCACCGGGGTGACCCTTGGCCAGATCAGCACCATGGGCCGCTATCCGATAGGTAATGATGCCCTCGCGCACATCCTGCTTGTTCGGCAGCCCCAGGTGCTCCTTGGGGGTGACGTAGCAGAGCATGGCGCAACCGTACCAGCCGATCTGGGCGGCACCTATGCCGGAGGTAATGTGATCGTAGCCAGGGGCGATATCGGTAATCAGTGGACCCAGGGTATAGAATGGAGCCTCGAAACAGTCCTCCAGCTCCTTATCCATATTCTCCTTGATCATCTGCATCGGCACATGGCCAGGACCCTCGATCATCACCTGCACATCGTGTTCCCAGGCAATCTTGGTGAGCTCGCCCAGGTCCTCCAATTCACCGAATTGGGCCTCGTCGTTGGCATCGGCCAGACAGCCGGGACGCAGACCATCCCCCAGGGAGAAGGCCACATCGTAGGCCCGCATGATCTCGCAGATCTCGGCAAAGCGGGTGTAGAGGAAATTCTCTTGGTGATGGGCCAGACACCACTTGGCCATAATGGAACCACCGCGGGAGACAATACCGGTGACCCGCTTGGCGGTGAGCGGCACATGCCGCAGCAACAGACCGGCGTGGA
>JAAETM010000639.1 GCA_024228395.1 bacterium
GATTCTTGCCTTTGTGACCAGGCTGACCACCTTGTTTCTTCTCGCTTGGCGACCGCTTGGGGTCTCCGGCTTTATCCCATGGGGCATCGCTCGACGGCGGCTTGCTCGATGTGCGAGATGTCTTCGGCTTCCGCAAGCGTAGGCGAGCCACTTCTTCACCGAGGCTCTTGACCAGAGCCTCCAGTGAGTCGATCCGGGCACTCAGCGCAGCGCAATTCGGGCATGAGGGGTCAGCTTGAGGATGCTCATTCACACCCTGACTATTGGTGGCAACCGTGGATTTCTGTCCCTTAAACCCCGTGAACGCTTACGTGAAGGGCACTATTTGGGCTCCCTAAACCTAATGAAAAAGACGGCTGCTGGAACGATGAAGCCTCCTATCATAATTGAGTAGAACAGTCCCCCAGGCATGGTTGACACATAGCTCCACCAACTTTTGGGATCATACAAATACTGCCACCAAACTCCCGGGCCTTCGTATTGGCCGTGGAATACATATCCAATTTTGAAGGCGAAGGATGCGCAAATCAGAATCAGGAGCCACATCACGCCCATCGTGAAGGCAATATTCTGGTGCCCCTTCATTTGCATCTTGCTCGTGTTCTGTCCATAGGCAATGTCATGCCCAGGGCCTTTCCCTGCTAGCCCAACTCCAACTGCCGGCGCGCGTCGATTTCGTCGCGGTTCATGGCGGTCATGGCTTCTTCCAGTTTGTCGCACAGGTCCCAGGAGGGGTCGTCGATGGCTCGGCGCATGTTGCGGAGCAACTGGATGGACATGCGGAAGATGCGGCATACGTCGCCCAGGGGGGATTCGGTGGCTTCTTCGACTTGCTCCAGGTCGCCGCCGCCGTACCACACATCCACGGCGTGGGTGAGGCCCCAGTCCAAGCGCTTCATGCCGGGCTCGATGCCGAAGTGGGCCTCTTGGCCGTAGGCATTGCGTAGGGCGCGGCTGATGAGGTTTTGCTCGCGGCGATACTTGCTGCGGCCTGGCTTTGCGGGACCAAATCGGCGGCGATCCTCAAAGATGAGGGCCACGGCGGTCATGGCCAGGGACTTGGGCGTCAAATCGTCGAAGGCTCCGCTGAAGATGAGCTCGGTGACCTGGATTTCGTATCCGTTGATTAGGCGTGCCATGCGTCCCCTGGAAGTGACCTCGTCGTTCTCCAGGTATCCAATTTCCTCCAGGAAGTCGATGTGGCTGATGATCAGCCGGCGCTGCATGCGGCGCTGGCGGTCCTGGATCTTTTTGTTCTTCTCCCGGGCCTGGTAGTGGTGGAAGGACTTTTCCCAGGCTTCGAACAGGCGCTCACGGCCCAGGTGCTCGATCAGGTGTAGCAGGCTGGCGTAGGACAGGCGGAAGCGGCTGGTGACGGGTTCGGGTTTGCCGGCGAAGAGGCGTTCCAAGGGGGCCTCGAGTAGGCTCGCGGGGCCCAATACGTTGTAGACAAACCCCTTGTCATCGATGCCTTGGCGGCCTGCGCGCCCTGCCATTTGCATGTAATCGCGGGTTCGCAGGTAATCAAAACTGATGCCATCGAACTTCTTCAGTCCATTGAAAACCACCGCGCGTGCGGGCATGTTGATGCCCAGTGCGAAGGTCTCGGTGGTGAAGAGCAATTTGAGTAGGCCCTGGGTGAACATGCGTTCGACCATCTCCTTGTCCACGGGCAGCATGCCCGCGTGGTGGTAGCCAACACCCTCGCGCGCCATCGACATGATCTCCCCGCGCAGCATGCCCTTGCCGATGCTGAACAGCTCGATCAGATCGACCTGTAGGCTTTCCATGGCCGAGCGCTCATCGGGGTTCAGCAATTCCAGTTCGGCACTCGCCTTGGTTGCCTTGCGCGCGAGACGCTCGCAGTCCTTGCGGCTAAAGGAAAAAATCAGCGCGGGCAGTTCTCTTTTTTTTGCCAACTCCTTGATCAGAATACTCGTGTCGGGCGGCGGGCTGAAGGTCCTGCCATCGCGACCGCGGCCGCGCCCTGCGCGACGGGTTCGGCCACCACGGCTCTTCTTTTTCGATTTGGCGTGCGCCACAAACTCGCCGGCCTTCTTGCGTTGGTAGCCGAGTTTGCTGGGGTCGAAAACGCCACTTTGTTCGGTCCAGACCCAATGGGAAAGGGGCACGGGCCGCTTGCCCTCTTGAACGATGACCGTCTCTTGATCGCGGATCTCCGTGAGCCAATTGCCCAATTCTAAAACGTTCGAAACCGTGGCTGAAAGACAGATTAGGCGCACTTCTGGCGGAAGGAAGATCAGGCTCTCCTCCCAAACGGTGCCCCGTTCACGGTCGTCCATGTAGTGGATCTCGTCGAAGATCACGTACTCCACACCCGACAATAGACCCGTATTTTCGAAGATTGCGTTGCGCAAGATCTCGGTGGTCATGACCAGAACTTGTGCGCCAGGGTTGAGCGTCACGTCGCCCGTCATGATGCCCACGTCGACCGACGGGTCGTCCCGGAAGTCGCGGTACTTCTGACTCGAAAGTGCCTTGATCGGAGAGGTGTAGATGCAGCGTTTGCCCAGCTTGACCGCATCCTCGATGGCGTACTCCGCGACCAGGGTCTTGCCCGCGCCGGTGGGGGCGGAGACCAATACATTGTGCCCGCCCCGAACGGCGTCGACCGATTGGATTTGGAAGGGGGATAGCCGGAAGTGTTTCCATTGCACAACCCGCCCTTGTTTGTCCTTTTTTATGACAGATGGTACATGGGCCGGTCGGGGTTCTAAGGGTTTCGGGGCCGCAGGCGTACCGGCCTCTTCGGTCTTCTCTTCCGATTCCTGCCAGACAGGTGCGGCGTTGGATTTTATGGGCTCTGCGGGTTTGGACTTGGGCTCGGGAACGGCCTTTTGGGTCCGAGACGGCTTCGGGAAGGGGCGCTTGGGAGCTGGGTCCAGCTCCGGCATGGCGCCGAAGGGCAAGTCGTTGGGGTTGATGGGTTTGCGCGACATGGAGCGGGGGGGGGGCTCGTCAGGAGAGATCGCAACCAAAGAAATGGTTGCTGGCATCGGGAAAGTGCTCGGATGAGCACGACCCGGTCTTGAGCCGCCCAGGGTGAGTCTGTTATCTAAGCAGATAGGAAGGCTCGAACCAAGGGCGTTTGCTCCAGGTTCCTTCCCGCTTGCTGCCTGATTTCCAATCGCGCTCGCCCCACGGCGGGCAAACCCTCGTACAAAGCCTCCATCTCCACCATGATGCGTCACCTGAGCTCCTTGAAGGTCATTTCCCGTCTCCTCGGTCACGAACTGCACACCCAGACCGGTGGCAAGTCGATCACCCTTTCCCGGGCTGAGGTCGAGGAAATTCAGACCAGCCTGGACCTGTTTATCGAAGAGGCCTCCCGCCAGGGTGGTGGCACCGCGAGCTCCTCAAGCTCCATGGGACGCGGATCCAGCGTGGATACCACCCTAGTGCCCACCCGCAACTAGCCCGGATATTTCATGAAGACGTGCCCCAGGCACAGCAACTCGGTTCCTGGCAGGGCTTTGTGGATTTTGACCCCGCAGGCAATGCGGTGGCATTGTCGAGGAAGGCAAAATTCGGAAAGTCCTGTCAGGGAGCGAGA
>JAAETM010000640.1 GCA_024228395.1 bacterium
TCCGCTGGCAGCTTCGCAAGACCGAGCTTGCCCGTGCACAAGTATTCAGAAACCGGCTCGCACTCATCAAAGTCAGTGCACGAATCACCGAATCAACCCGACGCATCGTCCTTCACCTCTCTGACAATCTTCCATTCCTTCGCCCATGGCGCGTGCTTGCACGCGCCATGGGCGCAAGTCCCGCAACTTAGGTCGCTGAAGGCAAGGCGAATCTGCTCATCCGAGGGGGAGGTCTGTCTCGACCCCTACTTCCTGCAGAAGAAGGGGTAAAGTGTGTCGATTGTCAGTCGCTCAGAGCCTACTTCGGGCAACTTCAAGGTCGCAGCACTCCCATCCCGCCATTTCTCCACATACACACCCAAGCCAAGAATGAATCCAGGTGCTTCACTAAAAGTGCGGGCTAGGTGAAGCGCGCGAGGTCCGTATCGAGCTGGGTTGATGATCGACCCTGGGATGCCACGAGTGGCCGAGAAAGGCCCCACCCCCTTAGTCCAGAATAGAGGGCGTGCAGAAGTAAGTGGATTGCGCCACAATGAGCACATGAGACCCACCCACATGTACTTCCTCGCAGCTCTCCTCGCGTCCGCACTCTCTGCCTCCGCACAACAGCCCACCACGACAACCAATGACAGCTGGATGAACTGCTTTGCGGTCGTTGCGGGCAGGGGTTGCACAGTCGACGGCAGCGTCATCGTAGCTCACAACGAGGACAGCGGCAACGACGCTGCCGTGCACCACTGGAAGGTGGCGGCGACTGAGCACGAGGCGGGCACGGCGAACGCATTGCTCGAAGGCGGGAAGGTCCCCTTCGCGAGCAAGACCCTGGGCTACATCTGGTGCCAGATGCCCGGCTTGAAGTTCTCCGATACGTACTTCAACGAGTGCGGAGTGGCAGTCGTGACCAATGGCTGCCAGTCCCGCGAGACCGAACCCGAGCTCACCGATGGTGGCATTACGCTGCTCTTGCGTCGCGTCATCGGGGCCCGCGCCACCACAGCGCGGCATGGCGTGAAGATCGCGACCGAGTTGCTGGGGCAGTTCGGCTACGGAGATACGGGGCGCACCATGGCCATCGCGGATGGTCGCGAAGCCTGGATCCTAAACATGGTGAATGGCAAGCACTGGGCCGCCGCGCGTGTGCCAGACGACATGTGCGGCGTCGTGGCCAACCACTTCTCAATTCATCGTGTCGATCCGAACGACAGTGACAACTTCATGCTGAGCCCCGGGCTCATCGCCTACACGAAGCAGAAGGGCTGGTACGACGCCGAGCGCGATGGCGAGTTCGACTTCGCGACCGTCTGTGGCAAGGACGGTGCTCGCAAGCACGGCAGTAACATTCGCCGCGCCTGGCGCGCGAACAACATGCTCGGGGCCGAACAGATCCCTGAAGCCTGGATGCAGCCCACCTTCATCAAGCCCAAGCAGAAGGTGAGCGTGCAGGCTCTCATGGGGGTCTTGCGTGATCACTACGAGGGCACCAAGTATGACCTCTCTGACGGCTACACCGAATGCTCACCCAATCAGAATGGCGCGACGATCTGCGCCGGAGGCACCTCCTTCTCGACGGTGTTTCAGTTGCGCGCCGACATGCCGGTGGCGATTGGCGCTGTCATGTGGATCGCAATGGGGCGGCCCGACGCGAGCATTTACGTGCCGTGGTACGCAGGTATGACCGCGATTCCGCCGGGCTACTCCACCGGAGATCGACGCGACGCCGAGCGGTTGCACATGGACCCTGAATTCAGGGCCTTGGGCGCCGCTCCACACTTCGCCATAGTCTGCGCCTTCGAGCGCCGGCTAGACGCGGTCTACGGTGACTACTTCAGTGTTCTCGACACTTCGCGGGACGCCCTTGAGAAGCTCTGGTTCGAGGGGCAATCCAAGTTCGAGGAGCAAGCGCTGCGGGCCCACCAAGCAGATCCAACCGCGGCCCGGAAACTCCTCACAGACTACAGCCACGAACGGCAAGCCGAGGCCATCGACTTGATGGGTGAGTGGGCACGGGAACTGCCAGCTGCCACCGCCAAGAAGGCCTCGGGCCAGCGCTAGTGTCAAGGGACACCCAAGCGGTCCCACCATTTGAGGCAGAAAACCCGTCGTGGGGCATCTAGCAGGGGGACAGACACCTTCACCGATTCCGGGCAAGCCCTCGGCAGTGGTTACAGCCGGTGCACAGCCCTGGGCGATGTAGACGATGATGGCGATCTCGACCTCACTATCGGGAACCACAACCAGGGGAACCGGATCTACTCGAACTAGACAGGATAGGTGGATCAGCGATACAGCGTCAGACCCTCTGTCGCCTATCGACAATACAAAAGTACCGCACGAACCTGCCCTCACTGGACTCCGTTCGAATACCTGCAAACAAAAGGCTGAAGGGTTGCCGAAGTAACTACCTGGGCCCTTTCACTGTATTGCGAATCGGATAGAACGAGTTCGTTGTGCTTCCTTGCTCTTCTGCGGACAAGGGTAATTGGCCGATCGATCCGCTCAAATATCTGTCTCCGAGTGAGTCCTAGCCCGGATATTTCATGAAGACGTGCCCCAGGCACAGCAACTCGGTTCCTGGCAGGGCTTTGTGGATTTTGACCCCGCAGGCAATGCGGTGGCATTGTCGAGGAAGGCAAAATTCGGAAAGTCCTGTCAGGGAGCGAGA
>JAAETM010000641.1 GCA_024228395.1 bacterium
ATGCGCCGGTTTCCGGCGGTGGTGGAAAGTGCGGCGGGGTTCTTCGAGGAGCTGTTGAAGGATTTGGAGAAGGATCCGGCCGGCACGCTTGGGGAGTTGAACAAGACGCTGCTGTACCCGCTGTTCACCACGAGCTGGGCCGTCACCCATGTGGCGCCCAAGAATACCACGACGGCGGTGGCCTTTACCCTGCAGCTCTCCGTCGATTCCAACACGACCGAAGCCATTATCGCCGCCGGCGCCCAGATCAATCAGAACGAGACGTTTCGCACCGATGACCAGGTGGTCATTGTCAACGCCCAGACGAAGATGGAGTTGGTGAACATGGCAGGGGTGTTTGGCTTTGGGCTCAATGCCGGGGCGGTATTTGGCGGCATCAAAGACCTGTTCCTCAAGGATACCCTCGCGAACGAGAAAAAACGGGCCAGTTCCCTGGCCGAGGTCGGCGCGGAGGCGGAGAAAGTGGCCCTTGGCGCGAGTTTTCAATGGGTGGATATCATCAATAAGACCGTGGCGGCGATCGGCGG
>JAAETM010000642.1 GCA_024228395.1 bacterium
ATCGCGGAACACCGCCGAGCGATTCTCCATCAGTGCGGTGAAGTAGTCCAGGGGATTGGCGCCGCCCCGTCGGGCGGTCTCGATCAGGCTGGTCAGGACATCACCCACATAGGCGCCGTGTGGATTGGCGTAGAACAGGCTATTGTTACGTAGGCGCAGGATTATCTTCAGCGCTCTTTCGGCGGCATTATTATCCAACGGCGCCCCGGGGATCTGTAGAAACCGGGTCAACGCCTCCCAGCGTTTGAGCAGGTAGTTGAAGGCGCCGCCCAGGCGGCTGTTGGGTTCCACACGGCGCTCAGCGAACTGCTTTTGCATCCAGGCCTTGAGCTCCTCCATCACCTGAGCACTGTGTTGCTGGTGGTAGGCCAGGCGTTGCTGGGGATTCAGTCCCTGGTCCTTGCAATGCGCCTCGTGTTTATAGACCTCGGCGATCGCATCAATCACCTGTTGACATTGGCTGGGAAAAAAATCCTCGAGTTCAACAAATTTGCGGCGGCCATGAACCAGGCAATTGATATCCAGGGTCTGCTGTTTATGCTGTTTGGGCGTATTGGCCGCCAAGCCGTCGGACATCCATTGGATGGGCGCCAGATCCGGGTTGCGATGGGCCAGGATCGCATCGAGATTTTCGCCAGCGTGGCGGCGGCCGCTGAAATACAGACAGATCCAATGTTGGCCCTCGAACAGCAACACGGTGGTGGTCATCCCGGTGCGTGGCGGGGGTGGATCGGCGTGGTTTTCCCGGATCAGCGATAACACCCGGGCGCCGGTGTCGTCTTGATAGACCCGGGGTTGGTTGGCCCCCAGTTTCTGCAGCTGCTCATAGACCGGATAGGCGCTGTCGGCGACCTGCTCCACCAAGTCCCACTGGGTGGCATCGGGCAACGGCATGCCCAGCATGTCCTGGAAGGACTCGATGCGTTTGAACGGCAGGCCGAGGTGGTAATGGGCCAGGGCCAGGTTCACTTTGAGACTCACATCATAGGTCTGGCAGCTAACCTGCGGCGGCATGGAAGCCACGGTGATAAACCCGCAGGTCCCGCAGCGCAGCCGCTGCAGCTCAAAGTGGGTGACCAACGCCAGGGGCTGACCAGTAAAGCGCAGCCGCACCAACGCCGCTAAGCCATACAGCCGGCCGCGCGCGCATTGCGGACAGCGATCCCCCGGCTGGTGTTCGTCATGGGGGCAAAAAACCGTCTCGGCGCCGTGATAATCCGCCGCCGCGCGCCGGCCATGACCGCGGGGTTGCTCGGTGTCCGATGAATTCGGTAGCGTGCCTTGTTGGGTTCCAGACGAAGGATCGGCGGGATCCACCGCGGGATCCTCTGCCGTGGGGTCCTGCGGCGGATGGCCGCCGTCATCCCCGCCACCATCTCCACCCTCCGGGTCCTTCGGCTTTGGCGGACGCTTCTCGGTCTTTTTCCCGAACAGGATACGGCGCAACTTCGACAGGCTGATGCGGGTCTCCAGCAGGGTGCGCTGCAGCCATACCAAGGTCTTGAGCAACGGCACCAGCTGCTGCTGCTCGGCGCCATCCAATGCCCCTTGTTGCGCCTTGCGGATCAGCTGCTCGACTTGCGTCTCCTCGATCTCGATGGGTGGCGGTGGTTTCATCGGCACAGCATCGTCCGAAAGTCCCGCACCAGGGGATAAACCCATACCGCCTTGATCGGCACCTGCCCGATCCGGTGGTCACCCAACTTCCCCCGGCCCTGGGTGTGCCCAACACAACGCCAGTTCGCCGCCCGATAACAGGTCCCCTGAAAACGCTCGCGCTCCACAAAGGTCTCCAGCACTACCGGCCGATAGCCATAACGGCGCTCCCAGTCCGCTGGCAACCGCCTGGCGGCCATGGATAATAGCTTGCTGGCCAGGCAGTGAACGCGGATCCAGGGCAAGATTAGAAATCGAGCGTTATTGACGATACCCCACAGGTTGCGGTGGCGCTGCGCCCGGCTCC
>JAAETM010000643.1 GCA_024228395.1 bacterium
ACGACTGGGTATGGTACAGGCAGCTCCTGCTGCGCTACCCCATCCCCTTCGCCCGCGCAATCCACTCGATCTACCGCCGTCCAGCGAGCCCATAATGTGGCTTAGCCACTGCCGGGTCACTCCCGGCACCGAGGAGCCGGATGCGTCAATCGCGCACGTCCGGATCTGTGGGAGCCTGGGGCCAGCAATGCCCCTGGGCCACCCGACGAACTACCAGGTCGTCTGGGTGTCCATGAAGGTCACCAGCGGCACTTTGTCGCCTTGTCGGAGCTAAGGCCCCGACGCGGCTCGAAAGCACCACTGGTAACATTTATGAACTACCCAGAACTACTGTCGAACGGGCCCTACGGGCCCGAATTCGGCAGTTTCGGCCAGGTAGCTCGCAACGTTGAGGTTTAGTTCTTGGCCTTGGCCCTGGCCAGCTTGCGAGCCTTGGCGATCCAATTGTCGTTTTCGATGCGCTCGACCGGCACGTCGATCTTCTTTGAAAGCAGTTCAAGCTTGCGCTTGGTATCCACCTG
>JAAETM010000644.1 GCA_024228395.1 bacterium
CATGACCGATTGGGCGAAGTGGGAATTCTTCCACTGGGTCTTGGGCGCCTCGTCGCCGCCGATGTGAATGTACTCGGCGGGGAACAGGGCGCAGACCTCTTCCAGCACATTGTCGACCCACTCGAAAGTAGCCTCCTTGGGGGCAAGCGTGTAAGGCTTGACGCCCCAGAGGCTATACACCTTGGGCGCGTAACCTTCGATATCGGTGTTGCCCAATTCGGGGTACGCTGCGATGGCCGCAGCCATGTGCCCGGGCATGTCGATCTCGGGGACGACGGTGATGTGCAAGGCCGCCGCGTAGGCCACGATCGCTTTCACCTCTTCTTGGGTATAGAAACCACCGTAGCGTGTTTCATCAGACCCCAGACGTTCGCCATAGGGCGGGGAGGCCTCCCGATAAGCACCCACGCTGGTCAGCTTCGGATACTTCTTGATCTCGATACGCCAGCCCTGGTCCTCGGTCAAGTGCCAATGGAAGGTGTTCAATTTGTGAACCGCCATCCAATCCAGGAGCTTCTTGACGTCATCGGCAGCGTAAATGTGCCGCCCCACATCGAGGTGCAAACCGCGCCACGAAAAACGGGGCGCATCCTCTATCCGACAAAAGGGGAAGGCAGCTTTCCCTTCCTGGGCAACACACTGTTTCAGTGTTTCGATCCCATAGAAGGCTCCAGCAACATCGGCGCCGATGAGCTTGACGTGGCCCTCTGAGATGTCGAGCGAATAGGATTCAGCGACCCCGCCTTCGTCGCTCACGTCCAAGTACACCTCCCCGTCCAACCGAATCTTACTGTCCTCAGGAACCAACCCTACCGGATGTCCGAAGCGTTCCGACAGCCACTCACAAAGCTCGGTCGCATCCCCTTCCAAGCGACGATCAAAACGCACGCCAAAGTTACCGGCAGGGGCCCAGGACCCCTCTCGCAGTTCGATCTGATTCGGTTTGGGGATCACGTCCAGTTGAGCTTGGGGCAAGGAAAATGCGGTTAGGAGAAGGGCGGCACATGTCAGCATCCCCCTACCCTACGCCCCCCACCATTTTCTCGCTACGGGGATACGGCGATAGCGGGAATACGGTGTCAGGCACGATGTCACCACTACCGGCCGAAACTTCCGGCTTGCTCCGCGATTCGGGCCGGTAGTGGCGACATCGTGCCTGACACCGTATTCCCGCTATCCCTCAGAGCGCTGGTGTGTTGTAGCAGTGCCATGCGAACAAGGCCACCGAACCGCGGTACGGAGCCCAAGGCTCCGAAAGGATTCGGATCTGCTTCTCGGTAGGCCTTTCGGGGAGGCCCAACATGGTGCCGATGCCAACTTGAACTGCCAGGTCGCCCGCAGGCCAAATGTCGCGGCGTCCTTCGGCGAAGAGCAGGTAGATCTCGGCGGACCAGCGCCCAATGCCCTTCACTTGAATGAGATATTCGATAGCTGCTTCGTTGTCCTTGGGAAGCGCATCCAGATTCAGTTCCCCACCCACCGTCAACTCCGCCAAGGACCTAGCGTAACCCTGTTTCTGTCGGGACAAGCCGCAGGCGCGTAGCGCA
>JAAETM010000645.1 GCA_024228395.1 bacterium
AAGAGGCGGGAACCCAGAGGCGAATGGGTCGAGGTACGGAGTCGGGGGTACGGAGTCGGGACAACTTCAATCGATTATCGGGAGGTACGGAGTCGGGACAACTTCAATCGATTATCGGGGGCTGAGGTGTTGCGGGATGCAACGGTTCGGGCCCCGATAATAGAGTGAAGTTGTGCCGACTCCTTGCCGGTTGGTGGTGTTACCAGCTTTCGTTCGAGGCGGTTAGGCTTTGGTGGGCGTGCAGTCTTGAGTAGCGGCCTCCCAGGGTCATTAGGGAGGCGTGATCGCCTTCTTCTACGATGCGGCCTTCGTGCACTACTAGGATGCGGTCGGCGTTTTCGATGGTGGAGAGGCGGTGGGCGATTACGAAGCAGGTGCGGTCCTTGAGGATTTGGTTTAGGCCTTTTTGGATCTGGTGCTCTGTTTCGGTGTCGATGTGGGAGGTGGCTTCGTCCATGACTAGGACGGAGGGGTCTTTTAGGAGGGCTCTTGCGAAGGAGACTAGTTGGCGTTCGCCGGCGGAGAGGCGGGAGCCGCCTTCGCCTACTTCGAAGAGGAAGGCGTTTTTTAGCTTTTTGATGAAGGTGGTTTTGCCTCCGCCGGTGGCTCCGACCAGGGGGAAACCTCCTGTTGCTTGCATTATTGGGGTTTGAGTGCAACTGGAACACCACTGGGGCGGTCTTTGCTGTCGGCGGCCTGTTCCTAATTGCGCTACTGCTTGTGCAGTGACTGGGGATGGGTCCGAGGGCTGGCAACCGGAGTGAATGGAGGCGTAGGAATGGAGGGTCAGGACTTGGGAGGTTATTCGGAACTGTTGGAGGGGTTGAAAGGCCGGATCCAAAAGGCGCGAGGCAAAGCGGCGCTTGCGGTAAACACGGAACTGATCTTGCTGTATTGGGGGATGGGTAAGGACATATTGCGGCGCCAAGAGCGTGAAGGCTGGGGCGCAAAAGTTATGCAGCAGCTCAGTGCGGACCTGAAGAGGATGTTTCCTGACATGGGCGGCTTGTCGGTCCGTAACCTTAGCAGCATGAGGGACTTAGCTCGGGCTTGGCCCGAGCCGCAAATTGTGCAACAGCTTGTTGCAAAATTGCCATGGGGACACAACACCCGCTTGATTCAGAAGGTGAAG
>JAAETM010000646.1 GCA_024228395.1 bacterium
AATTGCGAAACTATGCCCAGATGCAGACACTCGTCGACCAGTGGGTGGAAGCTTCAATCGAGATCTGCGAGATCAAACTGCAGGAGTCTCGGCAAGCCGCCAAGGGCTAATCCGAGGCTGTAGAACCACGCACTCTCAAGACCTTTACTCCTCCACCAAGCTTTCTTGGCGCACGCAATGGTGAGGTAAACTCAAAGCGCACATCTGGCTTCGCCGGGTGTGCGCTTTTAGTAGGCGGCTGACCAATCTGCTGCACCCGCCATCCCCGGTGCGGATTGGGCCCTCGGTCAGCCTTTACCAGGCGCGGCCTCGTTGGCCCAATCGCGGAGGGCGGGCAGGACGAATTCTTTGGCCAGGATCACCAGGGTCGCGGTCAACGGCAAGGCGATCAAGAAGCCAAACATGCCAAGGGCGGCGCCGCCCGCAAAGACCGAGACCAAAACCACCAGCGGGTTGAGTCCCAAGGACTCTCCGATGATGCGTGGCACGAACACATAACCTTCCAGCAGCTCAGCGATGCCGAATACGGCCACGATGCGGATCAGGTGCGGAACAAGCTCAACGGCTTGGTCCCCACTGCCGAGCAACCCCACGAGGAATGTGAATACCGCGGCCATACTGGCGCCAAAGAAGGGGATCAGCGCAGCAAAACCCGCGGTCAATCCCAGGAACAAAGCGTAGGGCACGCCCGCGATGTACAGCCCTATCGAGATACTCAAACCCTTCAGGAAACACACCACAAGCTGCCCGCGGAAGAAACTCGAAAGCACCTCACCTATCTTGCCGCCCACTTCTGCGAAACGTTTACGTTCCCGCTTTGGAATGTACTCCCGCACGAATCCATGGATCTTCTCCAGATCAAAGAGTAGGAACCATGTATAGATGGGTAGCAACACCAACATGCTGATCAGGCCCATCATGGAACCGAACAAATTGGTTGCCACGCGCACACCGCGCTTCGCTGCCGATTCTGCAACGCTGCTATCCGCCCCCAGCACGACCTCATTCCAAACCCTCTGCAGGGCGGGAAGCAGGTGCAAGGTGTCATCCGTGTTCACTGCCGCCACTTCATGCCCACCCAAGGGCTCACCGCC
Organism: bacterium; assembly: GCA_024228395.1. Lineage (GTDB taxonomy): Bacteria > Planctomycetota > UBA1135 > UBA1135 > NORP259. The sequence goes on from JAAETM010000646.1 coordinate 1,095, forward strand.
AACGGCCTCCTCTTGCGCCTCGTTTCCCGCTCCTTTGGTGGGATCCGGATCTGAGTCGGGCCCAGGATCGCCCCCTTCGACCGGATCCGTTCCCGTATCGGACTCACTTTCCTCGTCGAGAAGCCATGCAACCCAACCCGAGTCCCGATGATCTTTCACCAGCTCGCCAAAACGCTGGTCCAAAGTCGTAAACAGGCCAGAGTCTTGATTGCGCGCATTGGCAACAACCCGCTGAAGGAGATTGGCCCCCTGGGACCAAAACAGAATACTCACCACCAATCCCAACGCCATGCACAGCAGGTAAATCGTGTTGACCGCCCGCATCCGAGTCCACTTGCGTTTCTCCAGTTTCAACACGATGGGATGCACCATGTATGCAAGCAGGTACGCCAGCAGAAGCGGGTTCAATACGGTGCGAACGTTCCAGGCAAACCAAGCGCACAATGCGCCGACTATGCCAAGCCCCACATTGCGCTTCAACCGCTTATCTCTTCGATCCCGGTCGTTGTCATTGGTAGTATGGCTCATAGCAAATGCTGGTTCGATCTCAAGTATCCGACACGGTCGGTTCGATGTGCGCGGGCAAAGTGGGCTGGTAGGATTCCACAAACGCCTGATCCAAGTCGAAGACATCCGCAAAGTCATCCACAGAATCGCTATCCTGCCTGTTCATCAACCCGTTATCGATCAACAGGAAGACGATGCGGCCCCAATCCTTGGTGCAGGTCACCCCCCAGGCGCGCCATACGTGGGCGGCCAATGGACCATAAAGTTCCATGGCTCGTACGCGCATGCCTTCAAGCAATTCCTGACCGGTCACGTGCCGCTTATCGGTTTCATTGCCTTCCTTACCGGCCAAACGAACGGCATGGTCAAGGGCGTCATAGAGGAACTGAAATGCCTCAAAAGCAAAGCGCCCGTCCTCTTTCCAAATGACTCTTATGGGGTCCTTCATGGTTTCTACCTTTGCACACGTTTTGTTTCGGGAGCTGACCCCAAGAGCGCGCGGTCCAGGAGCGTCTCCGCCCCCAGGTTCAAGTTCACATCCTGCCGTACTTGCATCCAAACTTGCAAAGCCCTGGTGCGGTCCGTGTCAGAATAGGCGACGAAGGGATCTAGACATTCCCCATGGGGCAGCAGCTCCCTGGCGATTCCCGCATCAAGGCGGCCCGCGTCGCGCCAGACCTCCAAACCGAGATCGAGGAAACTTTTGGCCCGCTCGCGTGCCTCAGCCGCTGGGGTTTTGCCCGGGAATTTACCGGATAGCTCCATGACGGCAGCCCGCGTGGCGACCGACTCAAGTTCGCCCGCCGCCCACCGAACCAATAGATCGCGCATGGCTGGCATGGACCGTTGGGCCAACTCCAAAGCCCGACCTGGCGACCCCATGGCCATGCGCGTCAACCCATCGATGTCATCGGATTCCACGCCATGCGCGTGCAGAATCGTCTTGGCGATGTTCGCATCTGGCGCGCCAGCCCGAACCATGATCACACGGCTCTGAATGGTCTCAAGGAGGCGTGCGGGCATGCAGGTTTCCATGATCAACACGGTCCCTGGAGCTGGCTCCTCCAGGGTTTTCAAGAATGCGTTTTGGGCGTTCAAATTCATGCGCTCAGCCTCGCGCACCAGAACCACCCGGTATCCCCCTTCCGCGCTGCGCAAGGAGAGAAACTCCCCCACGGACATCCCCTGAAAGCCGCTGGTGCGCGCCTCTTTGCGCTCGGCAAAAAAAGCCACGGTCAGGGCATCCATTCCTGAGGCTTTGGCGTCCACCACCAACAGATCCGGATGGGTTTTCGCCCGCAATCTCCGGCACGCCCCGCATTGCATACACGGCGCTCCAGGACCCGAGTCGCAGAGAAGCCCAGCAGCCACCCACTTCGCAGCCATGAACTTTCCGATGCCCGCCGGTCCTTGCACCATGAGCGCATGGGGCAAGCGGTCCGCTTTGGCCGCGCGCCAAAGGCCTTCCATCCAGCCATCGTGCCCCATGGGCTGGGCCCATTCCAGGTTTCCAACCTTGGGCGTCTTCTTGGTAGACTTAGAGGGCAACCTGCACCTCCAGCCATACCGCTTCGCTGACCTCGTCCTTCGACGCGGTGGCATCCACCCAACGGGCGTTGGCAGCGAGCTCGGCATATTGCCGGTAGCCCGATGCCACTTTGGAATGATAGGCATCCCCTTGGTTCTCAATGCGGTCCGTTCCCGCTCCACGCCTCTTGAGGGCCAGCCCCAGGGGCATGCCCAGGATCACTTCCAACTCGGGATAAGGACCCTTGATCTGCTCCCGGCAGAGGCTCAAGACCTGCTCCCCCCCAAGGCCTCCGGCAACACCCTGGTAGGCGAAAGTACTGGCGTGAAAGCGCTCGCACACCACGTGCTTGCCAGCTTTCAAAGCGGGCTCCACCAGGTCGTGCAGCAGGGTGCGGCGGGCGGCTAAAAATAGCAGCACCTCGACCTCGGGCAGCAGGTGCACCTCAGAATTCAGCAGCAGCGCACGCAGGGATTCCCCCACCGGCGTGCTTCCAGGTTCCCGCAAGTGCAGGACCTCCTGCCCAGTCTCGTCCTGCAGGCGCTGAACCAGGCGTTGGGACTGGGTCGTCTTGCCACAGCCGTCCATGCCGTCCAAAACGAAAAAGCGCCCCGCAGCGATCGATCCCACAGGTTCATCACCCCCCACTTGCCCGGGTGCAGTCACTCCATTGTTGTTTTCCACGTCTGGATTGTATCCGCAAGGAGGCCGCAGCCCTACCACCGCTCCTTGAGCTCTAAGGCTTCTTCCAAGCCAGGCTCGATTTCCAAGGCCTGTTCCAGGAAATCTCTGGCTTTAACCTGCTGCCCAAGCGCCCAATTCAACCGTGCTAGGCGAGTCAAAATCGCAGCCCTCTCGACCGCGTTCAGGACCCGTCTCTGAACATAAGCACCCTGACTGTCCAGCACAACATCTAACTCAGCGGGCACGATCAGGGCCACCTCCAGTTCGCGAATCGCCTCTGGAAGGCGATCCAAAGCCTCCAATCCGACCGCCCATTGCAGGTGCAAGTCCCTGCGGAAAGGATCCACCTCATTGGCTTTTTCAAACAGGTCGCAGGCCTCCACGTGACGCGAGTTCTCCACATGCCACATGGCGACCTTCCAGTGCATGTCGTAGTGGCCAGGATTGTATGCCAACCAGCGAGCACGGGCGGCCATGGCCTCCTCGCTACGCCCCAGCACGTCCAAAATCTCAGCTTGGTTGAGCTCCGCAGACAGCTTGGCCTCATCGAATCCGGGGAAGCTCTTTTCAGCCTCGGATAACCAATCGAGCGCTTCCTCCAACCGGTCGCTACCAGCCAGGTAAAGGGACATAGCAATCAAACTGCGAAACTCGCGCCCGCCCATTTCAAAGCCTGCGCGCCAATGCTTTTCCGCACGTTGCACGTCCCGATTCTCCAACGCCAATGCAGCCCGCAAGAACTGCTCTCGCGAACTGGGAGCCCCCGCACTCGCGGCACGCAACAGAGCTTGAGCAGCATCCACGGAACGCTGCTGTTGCCAGTGACTGTATGCCACCGTGAGCCAATCCTGCACCCACTGCTGGACTTCCTCGGAGGGACTTTCGGTGCCGGAACTTTCGGTGGGTGGCGACATTGGCAAACGCAATGCCAGTCGACGCACACGGCCAGGATGGTGCAAGGGCTCGCAATCCAAACCCTGCAAACGCCCATCCACAAAAACCTCAAAGTCCGCATCCACCTCCTCGGGCGAGCAGTGAAAGGAACCACGGATGGCCTGGTCCAAGTCATCCCCACGGTCGAAGGCCTCAAGCAATCCAACCATGGGTCCAAAGCCATGCTTGTCAATGAGCATCTCGCACAGCAACCCGCCTTGATAATAACCAAACAAGATGCGCGGCCCCCTGAATGCCCGGTTCAGTTCACGTACGGGGATCAGTTGCCCCGACGCACGCGCATCCAGCAGCTCCTTGCGCATGTTGCGCGTCCAAGCGGGGTTGCGATTGACCTCCTCCCAGGTGGCTAGGCCCTCGGTGATCCAGCGCGGGCAGCGGTTGTGGGATAGGCCCAAGTGAATCACGTGGCTAAATTCATGGAAGCCCGTGCGCGCCCACGAAAACCGTCCGCGCATATTAGACAGGGGCGACAAAGAAGTCACCACGGGTCCAAAGCAGACGCCGAGTGCGGGGAACCCTTCAAAGCCCACGGAACGCACCGAAAAGTCCCCATGCTCCCGGAAGATCTCAATCGTGGTCGGCCCGGGGGTGAAGCCGTAACGCTCGGCCAACTCCTCTCGGGCCTGCTGATAGTACGGAACCCAGTAAGCACGAAAAACGGCTGCTGCATCCGGTTGCCAGGAGAAGCGCAGGGGGCCGTGGTCCTCGCGCGTGTGCAATCGATGCATGCGCCCCAGCACCGCTGCAAGGTTGTCGCGCCATGCGTTCTGCCGTCCACCTGCGCACTGCACGCTGGTACTCAACGCCTCACGTGCTTCATCCTCTCGCCCCACATTCGCCAACGAACGGGCCAATTGCATCCAAGCGACGTGGTCCTTCGGGTCGCGCTCCACCGAGCGTTGCAGGAAGGGCAAAGCCTCGGCGAAACGGTACAGCTCCAGCAGATACCATCCGACCATGCGCTCGGGGGTGGAGTCCAGTGGAGCTTCATCGGTAAGCTCGCTCAACAACGCAGCAGACTCGTCCCGCCGGTGCTCCACAAAAGCGATCGCGGCCATCAATGTGCGCACATCCCTGCGCCCTCCAGCGACCTCCTGCAGCTGCTCCAACGCCCTGCGCACGTTGGGCAGGTGCCCGTCCGAAAGGTCGTCCTGCGCCTTGCGAACTAGACCCCTGATCGAGTGTGGGTGGGCTTGCATGAGCGTGGCCAGAATTTGCTCCGGGGACTGGCTCACGCGGCGACGATTGAGACTGTGCATGGCGTGCAGCCCGAGCAAGGCATTCGCATGTCCAGGGTCGATGTTGAGTGCGTCCTTGAACAAGGAACCCGCGCTGCGCTTGCCTTCGACCTCGACCTCCTGTTCCGATTCGAAATACAGTTCAGCCAACGCCACCAACAGATCCGGCTCCACCCCTCGCCCCACGCCGCCGGTTCGAGCGGCCGCTTGCATGGCCTGCACCACCGTCTGGGAGGCCGCAACCAAATCGCCCAAAGCGCGTTGGCATTGGGCCTTGGCCATCAGGTCCTGCCAGCTGGAAGACTGCGCTCGAACACCCAGCTCCGACCATTGCCGAACGCCTTGCACATCACCGCGCGCCCGACTCCACTTCGCAAGCGCCCAAGCATCATGGGATCGGCTCTCCCCCCGGATCAAACCAGCGAGTTCTCCCCCTTCACCCAGTGCACGTTGAACGCGATCAAAAAGGCCCCGCTCCACCCAACTCTCCAAGCACACCCTCGCGGCTCGCACCTTGTATGGGGAATCCGGGGCCAAGTCGCCCAGGGCTCTCCGGGCCTGTTCCACGCTGTCTTCATAGCGTTCTTGACCGAGCAAACCTTCCGCCATCAAGGTCCTGCTGGCCCCATCCTTTGGATCGTCCTTCAGATGCTGACGCAGGGTTTCGCGCGCCGCTTTCCAGCGACCTCGCCGAAGAGAGACTTGCACCTCCTCCCGCTCCATACGGAGCAACTCCGCAGTTTGAGCTTCCAGATCCTCCAGGGAATCCAAGATGCCTTGGACTGCTGGCCCCCAAGCCGGGGGGCCAGCCATCGCAGGTGTGCTGAAATATCTGGTCAAGGGCAGCCCCACGACAAGGGCCAAGCTGGCGAGGTTTCGAATGCGCATACCTATAAGATGCGGCCCAGGGCCTCCAGGTCCAAGCCCTATCCCAAGGTAGGGTCAATCCCTACTCCAAGGGCACATTCCCGGGTCCAGGGTCTTGGACCCGGCACCCGGAATGGGCAAGCTCAAATCATGCGATCCTTTCCCACCCATGCTCAACCCAATCCCCGCCCGATCCAAAATGGGCCGCACGGTGGCATGCAGCGGGCCTCCACCTGGACCCTGGCCCTTGCTCTCTTCGCCCTGACCGCCTGCGCCGCCCCGCGCAAATCCAACCTCAAGGCGCCTTCAGATCCGTACCCCGCCCATACCATCAAGCCCATGACCGGCGGCCCCCCCCCCTGGGTGGGCCAGGAAATGAGCTGGGAAAAACTGGAAGCCATCAACGCCTGGCTCGCCAATCAAGGCGCCGCGAGCGACCCATACTGGCGCGTGGAAGGCCGCTTGCAGCTTGCTGAGGGGCGCATGCGATTCTACCGCAACGAGCGCACCACAGCGGACGAGTCAATCAACCGCCAACGCATTTCCACGGCGCGTGCAGACTTCATGCGCGTAAAAGCGGACTCCCGGGCATCCGAAGGTCAACTGCGGCGCGCCAAGCGCGGCCTGGCCTCCTCCGCCAACATCAAGGCCAAAGTCCCAGGTCGTTTGCCCGCCGGGGTCATGCCGCGCAGTCGGTGGGGTTCCCGCAAGGCCAAACACTACAACCTCACCAAGGCTGAGGATCCCTGGCGCTACATTACGATTCACCATTCGGCCCTGGAAGAATCGGTCAGCACCGTCAGCACCCAATCCGGAGCCAAGACTGCCCTGCGCAAGATGCAGAAGTACCACATGGACAGCCGCGGCTGGGGAGACCTCGGGTACCACTTCCTTATCGATTCCCGGGGGCAGGTTTATGAAGGCCGCTCCATGCATTGGCAAGGTGCCCACGCGGGCCGCGACAACCACAACAGGAACAACAACGTGGGCAACATCGGCATTTGCCTGATCGGCAATTTCGACAAAATCCGGCCCACTGCTGCCTCCCTGCGCTCGCTCAAGAAGCTGGTGCTCAATCTGCGCCAACAGCACCGCATTCCTTCCAATAGAATCCGTGGACACATGGATTGGAAGCAAACCGAGTGCCCCGGTGAATACCTATTGCCGTTTGTTCGGCAGCTAGCCCGTGGTTGAGGGCCAGGAATCATGAGCCAACGAATAGGTCCCTTGTTTTTGGCCCTAGTGCTATCGATGGTGGCCGGTTTGTGCACTTCCTGCAACCCGGACCAGGGGGAGCGCAAGCAAGAGGAAGCCTATTGGGACAAGGGGCCGCCACCGATCCTGCGTTTCCGTGGTGGAAAGATCTTTTGGGATGGCGAATGGATCAATGATGGCAAGGCTGTCTTCTATGACGAGATGGGGCGGGTCGTGGGCGAGGGCTCCTTTGACATGGGCAAAGAATCCGGTGATTGGATGCTAGAGCAGGGCGGCCACGTGGGACGTGGCCACTTCTCAGAAGGCGAACGAGACGGGGTTTGGACTTACGAATACCCCAGCGGAACGGTACAAGAGAAAGGCCGGTACGACATGGGCAAACGCGTTGGAGAATGGCGCGAGAACTATTCCAATGGGAAGAAGCGGACTATCCGGGTGTATGTGGATGGTAAGCTCAAGGGGGAACCAGAAACCTGGGATGTGAATGGGCACCACAACTGATCACCGGCTGCCCAACACCTGCCCTCCCCGCGCTTAAGATTCCAGGCGAATGTCCGCTTCCACCATTTCACGAACCAATTCAGCAAAGGTGGTTTCGGGCTTCCACCCCAGTCGCGATTGGGCACGGCTGGCGTCCCCAATCAAGTGATCCACTTCTGCGGGTCGCAAAAGCGCAGCATCGGACACCACATGCTTGCGCCAATCCAAGCCGACCACATCAAAAGCCAACTGGCACAACTCGCCGACCGTATGGGTTTGCCCCGTTGCGATCACAAAATCCTGGGGTTCATCGAGCTGCAACATGGCCCACATGGCCCGAACGAAATCTCGGGCGTGTCCCCAATCCCGGCGGGATTGAAGGTTGCCCAACTGGAGCTTCTCTTGTTTGCCCAGGGAAATGCGCGCCACGGCCATGGACACTTTGCGTGTGACAAACTCCGGTCCTCGACGCGGAGATTCGTGATTGAAGAGGATTCCACTCACGGCATGAGCACTGTAGGATTCGCGATAGTTGACAGTGGCCCAGTGGGCAAACACCTTGGCGACGCCATAGGGCGAGCGCGGGTGGAACGGAGTGCCTTCGTGCTGGGGCGCTGGTGCGCTGCCGAACATTTCAGATGTGGAAGCCTGATAAAAGCGAGCATCCGGACAGATGTGTCGCATGGCTTCCAGCAGCCGCATCACGCCTAGGGCGGTGGTCTCTGCCGTGAACACAGGTTCGGACCATGAGGTGGGCACGAAAGATTGGGCCGCCAAGTTGTAGATCTCGTGGGGCTGGGCATCCCCCAGCGCACGCATTAAACTGCCCTGATCCAACAGGTCGCCACTCAACAGCTCCACACGGTCGAGCAGATGCTCGATGCGTTCCGTGCGAGGAGAAGAGGATCTCCGAAGCAGGCCAAACACTTGATAGCCACGCTCTAAAAGAAACTCCGCGAGGTAGCTCCCATCTTGTCCGGTGATGCCCGTGATCAATGCACGGCGGGGTCCCTGTCCGATCATCATGATGGAATCATAACGACCCAAAGGGGTGGAACTTTCCACGGCTTACTGAGAGAACCAAAAGGCGACACAAGAAAGAGCGACGCAATAGCCCGCAAAGTAGCGGAAAGCACCTTTCGAGAGGACCCAGATCAAGGTACGCAGGGCGGTGAACCCAACGGCTGCTGACACCGCCATGGCCACCAAAATCCATTCCGTGTCCAAACCTGAGACGCCATGCTCAAAAAGGTCAGGCAGTTCCAAAATTGCGGCCCCCGAAACGGCCGGCAGGCTCATCAGGAAAGAAAGTCGTGCAGCCTGATACGAATCAATTCCCCGCAGAAAAGCCACCGAGATGGTGGACCCGGATCGCGAAACCCCCGGGAAGATAGCAAGGGCTTGGGCCAAGCCCATAATGATCGCATCGGAGATACGTAGGCGACCCCAATAAGCCTCGGGGTCGTTGCTGGCAGGGGCATCCGAAGCACCTTTGGGGCGCTTGGATTCGCCCACCAGCAGGAGCGCGGCGGTCACCAACAGACCACCCGCAGCATACAATGGCTGGGATGCGGCCACTTCCACCTTGTCTCTGAGCAGCAAACCAATCACGGCGGCCGGAAGGGTCGCAACGATCAGCCAAACCCACATGCCCAACCGACCCCGCAGGAGTTCCCGAAACAGCTGCGCCACATCCTTGCGATAGGCGAGGATGACAGCGACCAGGGTGCCCACATGCAAGGCCACATCCAACGCCAGCCCCCCCTCTTGCAACCCGAGTGCAGCCCGGCCCAGAACCAGGTGCCCGGAAGAGGAAACCGGCAGAAACTCGGACAGCCCCTGAATGGCGGCGAGAAGCAACATTGTGACGGGGCCTGCCCCGCTTTCGGTATTCAAAATCGCCAAGTCCATAATAGTCGAATCGGCTGCAACTGAGCCTGCCCCACAACATATTGGGAAGTACGCGGGAAAAGCGACCTTCCCATGGAAAACGGTAAGGCTGGCTAGGAAACCAGATCCTGGGGCGCGGAGCAATCCATTCCAAAGGCTTCTGCTACGGCGCCGTAACACAGCTTGCCGCCGATCACATTGGCTGCTTTGGCCATGGGCCCACTTTCCAGGACCGCTTGCTTGTGGCCCTTGTTGGCCAACAAACGCATCCAGGAGAGGGTCGCGTTGGTCAGGGCATAGGTCGAAGTACGCGGCACAGCGCCGGGCATGTTGGCCACGCAGTAGTGAACCACGTCATCGATAATGTAGATGGGCTCATCGTGGGTGGTGGCGCGAGCGGTTTCCACACAGCCTCCCTGGTCGATGGCCACGTCGACGATCACGCTGCCGGCTTTCATGGAAACAAGGTCGTCCTCGCGCACAAGCTTCGGGGCGGCCGCACCGGGAACCAGAACGGCTCCAACCAGCAGATCCGCTTCCTTCAGCTCCTCGCGCAGGGCCAAACCCGTGGAGAAAACCGTGGTGCAGTTGGGGGGAAGAATCTCGTCCAAGTAACGCATGCGCTCCAGATTCACATCGAGGATTACGACGTCGGCGCCCAGGCCTGCCGCCATACGCGCCGCGTTGATTCCCACGGTTCCGCCCCCGATGACGACCACGCGGGCGGGACGCACGCCGGGCACACCACCCAGCAATACACCGGTTCCACCGGTGGGTTTCTCAAGGAACTTGGCGCCGGCCTGAATGGCCAAACGCCCAGCGACTTCGCTCATGGGCTCAAGCAAGGGCAATCCCCCATTGACCTCCAGGGTCTCATAGGAGAAGCAGTGGCCGCCGGAGGCCATCAGGCCTTTGGTGAGCTTTTCATCCGCGGCCAGGTGCAGGTAGGTGAACATGATCTGCCCCTCCCGCATCATGGCGACCTCGACCGGCTGGGGCTCCTTGACTTTGACGATCATCTCCGCTTCCGCGAACACGGCAGCCGCATCGGTACGGGACTCCGCTCCGGCTGCCAAATACGCACTGTCATCCAAGCCGCTGCCGATGCCGGCACCCGCTTCAAAAATGACATCATGACCATCGCGTTTGAGCTCTTGAACACCGGCGGGGGTGAGAGCGACACGATACTCGTGAACTTTGATTTCCTTGACGACTCCAATCTTCAAAGGGGGACCTGCTTCTCTGTTTGGGGAGGACGCATCGAGCGCCAGAAAAAGGGCCGCGTAGTTTATCCTCAAGTCCTCCCATGAAAACCCTCGACATGAAGAGTCTGGTTCACTATTCTCCCGACCAGAAAAGGACCGCTAGCTCAGTTGGCTAGAGCGCCTCGTTGACATCGAGGAGGTCACAAGTTCAAGTCTTGTGCGGTCCACCACCCCCCTTCCACGGAAGCCTGGGGATTTTTTTTGGGATTCGGGACCAGCCCAGACGCCAAAATCGCCCTTCAATGCCCCAAGAAGTGGGATTAAGCCACATTCGGGGATACGGGGGTGCAAGCGAGGTCTCCCCTTCCCGGCTGCGGCTCTCCGAGGCTTCCTGGGGCAGCCCATCCTGGTAAAACCGAGGTCAGATGCCTATTCCCGCACTAACAACAGGGCCATCTGCTGCGTATAGAGCTGGCAACAACCCCAAATTGAGGACCCCCCATGCTGAAACTGCTCACAGCTCTTGCCTTCCTTACCCCCATCGCGGCTGGCCAAGACAAACCCCTGGATGACTTGAAGAGCATTTCCAGGATCACCCCGGTCGTGCAGGTGTACAAGGCGGTGTCCCCTGCGGTGGTCTACATTCAAACCCAGACGAGGGTGCAATCGAGGGCTGGATTCGTGATCGGCATGGGATCCAACACCCACATGCGAGCCGGTAGCGGCACCGGAGTCGTGATCCATGAAGATGGCTTCGTGATGACCAACTACCACGTGGTGCGAGGCGCCGACCCCAGGCAACTGACTATTTCCTTTGTGAACGATCCCACGGTCTACCTTGCTGAACTGCTCAGCTCCAGTGAAGCGGAGGACCTGGCCCTCATGCGAATCCGCGGCGCCATGCATGGCAGCAAGCCAGTCAACATTCATTCATCCTTGGAGGGTAACCTGAAACGGGCCACCATTCCCACGGGGCCACGCACCAAGTTCCCAACCGTGGTCATGGGCACCAGCAGCGACCTCATGCCGGGTGAGCGTGTCATCGCCATCGGCAATCCCCACGGACAGACGTACACCGTCTCCGAAGGCATCATCAGCGGATTGCACCGGGACGTGCAGGTGGGTGGCCAATTCCGGCAGAAGTTTGAAGGCCTCATCCAAACCGACGCCTCTATCAATCTGGGAAACTCCGGCGGCCCCCTATTGAACGTGCACGGGGAGATGATCGGCATCAACACCGTAATGAATACGGCCGCCGAAAACATCGGCTTCGCAATCCCCGTGGACCGTATCCGTGAGGTGCTCACCAATCACTTGTACCCCAACGCACGAAGTGCGTGGTTGGGCTTCGACTTCGAGCCGGGCACCGATTTCCGGGTGGCCAAGGTTTGGCAAGGCAGCCCCGCGGCACAGGCTGGCATCTGCCAGGGTGACAAGATCATCAGCTTGGGTGGGAAGCCCCTCACCGACGAATCCAGCCTGCTGAACGTCGGCTTCCAAATCCTTCCGCACACCAATCTTGAGGTCCTCACAGAATCGACTGCAGGCAAACGAACCGCCAAGCAGTTGACCCCCTGGAACCGGGTCGAGGGCATCATTTGGGAGGATTACGGCGTGACGACCGAAATGGTCAGAGGCTCGCGCCACGACTACATCGTTGTGGACCAAATTCGAACTGGGGGGCCTGCGGAGGAGCTTGGCCTCAAAAAGGGCGATTGGCTGCGTGCAGCAGGATTCCAGGTGGAGAATCAAGGGCGCCGATCGATCGAATTCCGCAATCACAAGGACTTGGTACGCCTTTCGAGCGCCCTCTCCAAGGGAGGGGAGCTGGACCTTGAGATCTACCGCGATCTTGACGATAACGGAGTGTTCACTTTTAATGAGCAACACCGAGGCCCCTTGGTCGTGGCGCAGTAGGGCTCAGACCCAGATCGAAATTCATGCTGGGGTCGTGCCATTCTCGGGCACGGCCCCAGCTCGGTTTTCATTGGATGCGGACCTACAGATTCACGTCCTTCGCCTCTTATACTCACAGTTCCCCCCCCACCACCCTGCGCCAGGACCAAACGGCTCTGCGCTGGTGATCGGCTCCAGGACCTCCCGCCCTCCCACCTCCCCCCATGAAAGCCTTGCTTGAGTTTTCCGAGCGCTTCGGAAATCTGCTTTCGCGCATCCTCCTGACCGCGCTGTATTACGCGGTCCTAGGTCCCTTCGCCTTGGCTTACCAGCGCGTGGCGGACCCGCTGCGTTTGCGGCGCCCCGCCAAATCCAATTGGACCCCTTGGGAACGTCCGGACGCTTCTCTCAAAACCGCGCGCAAGCAGGACTGAGCCATGAACATTCTAGGACTCTCTTTCTTTTACCACGACTCGGCCGCGGCCCTGATCAAGGACGGCGTATTGGTAGCCGCCGCAGAGGAAGAACGCTTCAGCCGGGTCAAGCACGACTCAGGCTTCCCCGAACTCGCCATTGAGTTTGCCCTCAAGACGGGTGGGATCACGATGGATGACGTGGGCTACGTGGTCTTCTACGAAAAGCCCTTCGTCAAGTTCGAACGCATGTTACTCACGGCCATGGCAACCTTCCCCAAGTCCGCTGCCGTATTCCGCGAATCGATGCAGCGCTGGATCTCCGACAAGTTGTGGATCAAGTCCATGATGTCGCGGCAGATGAAGATCCCCTCCTCCAAGTTGCTCTTCTGCGACCACCACATGTCCCACGCGGCGGCGGGTTTCTACACTTCACCCTTTGAAGACTCCGCCATTCTTACAGTGGATGGCGCGGGCGAATGGACCACGTCGACCATGGCGATCGGGCGGGGCAAGAAGATCGAGATCCTCAAGGAGATGCGCTTCCCGCACAGCCTCGGGTTGCTGTACTCCGCGTTCACCGCCTACTGCGGTTTCGAAATCAACGAGGGCGAGTACAAGTTGATGGGCATGCACCCCTATGGGGAGCCCAAGTACGTGGACCGTATCTACGACCTGATTCAAGTGGGAGAGGATGGAAGCCTGTGGCAGGACATGCAGTACTTCCAGTACCACCACTCAACCAACGACACGCTCACGCACGAGTTCGAGCAACACTTCGGCAGGCCGCGCCGGGATCCCAAGTTGCAGGACCAGTCCCTGGACCCTTACTACTGCGACATGGCGGCTTCGATCCAAAAGGTAACCGAGGAGATCCTACTGAGGATGGTGACCCATCTGCACGAGATATCGGGTGGAATGAAGAACCTGTGTTTGTCCGGTGGTGTGGCTTTGAACTCGGTGGCCAACTACAAGATCATGCGCGACGGCCCCTTCGACAACGTCTACATCCACCCGGCTCCGGGCGATGACGGTGGCAGCGTGGGCGCGGCCTACTGGGCTTACAACCAGGTTCTCGAGCAGCCTCGCGGCCCGGCCCTTGGCCACGCCTACCTGGGCAGTGAGCATTCCAACGAAGACATCGAGAAGTTCCTGCGCGACAACGACATCCCCTTCGAATTCATCGAGGACGACCAGGCCTTCTACGACTACGTGGCGGACGCCCTGGTGGATGGCATGGTTTGCGGCTGGTTCCGCGGGCGCTTCGAATGGGGTCCGCGTGCCCTGGGCGCTCGCTCGATCATCGCCGACCCGCGCCGCGAGGAGATGAAGGAGAAGCTCAACTCCAAGATCAAATTCCGCGAGGCCTTCCGGCCCTTTGCGCCTTCGGTGCTCGAGGAACGC
>JAAETM010000647.1 GCA_024228395.1 bacterium
AGGATGGCCAGGAGACGCTGGGAGCAGGCCTTTGAGGCGGGATGGATCGACAGCGCGCAGCTCCAGGCCCGTGGGGACGCGGCCTTGGCTATTTGTGCCCATACGCGCTCGCGCTCCTTCCGCCGGGCAGATCTGCTTCACCGGCCAGCGGTCGATGCCTAGAAGCCCACGGGAGCTTGGGGTACAATGGCCAGCGGCGCGGGCCACAAGGGCTCCAAGCGGGTGAACCGTGGTGGCTCCTACTGGAATGATGCCAGGAACGTGCGACCAGCGTACCGGAATTGGTGGATCGACGAGCATGATGCGAACCACAACCTGGGCTTCCGCTTGTCCCGAGAGCAGGGGTGCACAGATGGTGCATCTATGACCCGGACCGCGACCGGTCGGGAGGGATTTCCCACCCGCGAATCTCCCCTGGGCGGGTGGTGTGCTCGTAGGGAACGGTGGATGCCGTTTTCGAGCGCTCACCACCCGCATTCTACCCGCTTGCTGTGCTAGACTGGTGACCGATGGCATCCTGGGAGAAAACTCAATTGCAGAGCCACCCCCTGGATCGCGGGGTGCCGCCCGCCTGGGCATCGGGCTGGGGGGAGGATCGCCAAGGACCGTTTGTGGAGATGGAACTCTCTGGGGCCACGCAGCGCATGCGCTGGATCCCACCCGGGTCTTTTCAAATGGGATCGCCTGGCGGGGAGCCAGGGCACTATGAGAATGAGGGACCCTGCCACAGGGTGACCTTGACCCAGGGGTTTTGGCTTGGAGAAACCCCGTGCACCCAGGAGTTGTGGCAGGCGGTCATGGGGAGCAATCCTTCACACTTCGAGGGTTTGCAACGTCCTGTGGAAACGGTTTCTATCAGCGATGTTCAAGATTTCTTGGTAAAGGCAAGTGAACAGGATCCTGAGGCACCTGGGCTTTCTCTTCCCACGGAGGCTCAATGGGAATATGCATGTCGGGCGGGCGGTTTTGATCCACAGTACAATTCCCCTTGGAAGGACGGGGTATTGGACAGCATCGCATGGTACGAGAAGAACTCGGGCAAAGAGACTCATGCGGTAAAGGACAAACAGCCCAACCGTTGGGGATTGCACGATATGCTGGGAAATGTGTGGGAGATGTGCGCTGATTACCACGAGGGCTATACGGCGACGGACCGGGTCGATCCCTTTGGCAAGGGCTCCGAGCGGGTGTACCGTGGTGGCTCCTGCTGGGATGTTGCCAGGGGCGTGCGCCCAGCGTACCGGAATTGGTGGGTCGCCGGGCTTGTTGCGGGCCTCATCCTGGGCTTCCGCTTGTCCCGAGGTCATGCTGCTCAAGACAGGTCCGGTATCGGCGGAGCCGATGGGGCGTAGGGAGGGGACCGACCGGAGCCAGTTCGAAAATGCTCGGGTAACCTCACCCTCACCTGTCGCGTTTGCCCGGGCGATGTTTGAATTGGACTTTGCGTAGGCCCTGAGGCGGGAGTAAGAGCGCCGCTGTCGATAAGTTTGGCATCGACAATAGGTCGGTGGCCCAGGTTGGATTCGCGCTACGCATGGGAACTGAGCCGCCTGCGCACCTCCGCTGCCCGGGTCGCCGCACATGTACCGTGCCTGCAACCCCGCAAGTCACGTGAAACGTTGCCCGAAACTTATGTCGGGGACCCTTCAGGATACCCCGACGTCACCACCGTCCCCGTTTCGGTGCAATCACCGGCCACCTCGAGGACGCAAATGTGACTCCGCTTGCCTCCGAGATCGCTGCCGATCACAGTTTCTACTCGGCATTTGAAACCTAAGGTCTCCGGAACCGAACTGCTCTTGTCACAGTTCAATTCATAGGCAACTTGAATTCCGAGGTGGCGTCGACATTTGATTCGATCACCCACGTTCCAAAGGTCATCGGCGCTTTCTTGCGCATATGAAAGACCTTGTCGTCCGCCGGATTCCAGTAAGTATTCCGCTCCGAGTTGAAGTTTGTGGGGATGAACAGCGAGCGGATTACCGCCTGGGCGGCGTTGCGCCCGACCATCTTGTTTTCGACCCAGGTCCAATCGTCGTTCCCGAGCACAATCGGGATCCCACTCACGAAGTCGCGGAAGCATCTCGTATCCACACCCGCGATCGTGACCTGCGCTGACTCACCTTCCACCTCGGACCAATTGCCATCGAACACACAGTTCTGCAGGGTGAGGCCATGGGTATTTGATGTCACCAAGCCACCGCCCTGGTTCTCGGTTATGAGGCAACCGCTGATAAGGGTTGGGCCCTGGCACGCCTCCAGGCAAATCCCCTCCCTACCATTGTTGGCGAAGTAAGAGTCTTTGATAACAATGTCGGAACAGTCGGAGTCCAGCCATAGGCCACGCGTCTCGTTTCCGAACGACCGGTGTCGGCAAAAAGTGAGATTTCTCGCCCTGGTAAATTTTTGCCCAATCGCCCATGAGTTGAGCCCTCCCTTTTTTGCACGCCACCCGTTGTACGAAGTCTCGCATTCCTCGAAAAGCGCCCCCTGGACCTGGCTTCCCTCCATACCGTCACCTCCATTGTGGGTAGCGGTACTACGCCTTACGGTGACCCCTTTCGTATTCCAGAAGGAGAGTCCCTGCCAGTTGTTCCACTCGAACCGGCAGTCTTCTACATATATGTTGTCTTGCTCGACGATCTCAACGGCCGAGAAGGGCAGGATTGAGTTCGCATGCATGAATACGATTCCTTTCAGTGCCAAGTCGCTCACTCCTTGGCATTTGACAAGCGTGGGGCGCACCGCCACTTCGACCTGTGCGTTTGCCAGAGGCCCCTCCAGGGGGTTGACGTAAATTGTGTCCGAACTCTCCTCGACATAAAAAGAGCCGGGCGATGAGATCGTCTCGGTCAGACTCAGCTTCTGCTCAAGGTTGATTCCGTTCACGATTAACATCTCACGCCTCCGACCGAGCGGAGTGATCGTGATCTTGTGTTTGACCCAGGGGTTCGCCTCGACACCCCAATCGTGACTCCAGGTGTTGACCTCCAAGTTCGTACCCGGATCGGTGGTCCAGCCAGTGTTCCACAGGTCGGCACCAGAAATCACCGCCGTCCCGGGCACCACGGCTTGGAACACGATCGGAGGTCCACCGCCGCTCGCCCCTCCCTGGATCGCTTCGCGGTACACCGCCGGGTGAAGCCAGACACGTGTTCCTAGAGAGTTGCTGCGGTTTTGAAGGGCTAGCTTGTAGCCCGCCTGAATCGTCTTGAGGGGAGACGTTTCGTTGCCCGGGTTGCTGTCGTCGGCCAGCGGGTGCCCAGGATTGATATGGAGTTGCTTTAGACCAGCGAAACCGTCCTGGTAATGGTTGCTCGATTGGCAGCCGGCAAAGATGAGAAGCAAGGGAACAAAAAGGGTGGCTATTAGTCCGGTGTTGAATTGATGCATG
>JAAETM010000648.1 GCA_024228395.1 bacterium
CCCGTTGACGGAGTCTATCCAGGAGCCTATCGGCCTGCTTGAGGAGTTGATTCGCCTGTTCAAGATACGTCTCACAGGCCATATCGTTACCCATAACTCCAATCGCTGCCACGTTGGCTGATACGCGCGCCCAAAACGTGGCTTGAAGGACGACCACTGAGGCTCGCCTTTAACCCTTGATTTCTTCCCCTACGCCCAAATCTTAAGTCTACATTTAGGACGGATAACCGTCTCGTGAGAAATACGCGGCGCCCCGAGTCCTGACAAGAGCAGACGACATGAACGATTTGGTAGCGGAACTGGAGACGATTAATTTAGGCGATCACCGGCTCAATGAGCGGGCACGGCAGGTGTTGGCGGATCTGGGGGCACAGCCCGGGGCGAGCATTCCGGCCGCCTGCGGTGGCTGGGCCGAGACCAAAGCGGCCTATCGGTTGTTTGACCATGATCGGGTGGGACCCCAAGCGGTGCTGGAGCCACATTATGCCGGTAGCGAACAGCGGCTGGGTGAGCATCCGCTGGTGCTGTGCATCCAGGATACCACGGAGCTTGATTATACGGGCAAGAGTGACATTGAGGGGTTGGGGCCGTTGAATTACGAAACGCGCCGTGGGCTGTACTTGCACCCGACCCTGGCGGTGACCCCCGATCGGGTGCCGCTGGGGGTGTTGGATGCGTGGATCTGGGCACGGGAGCCGGGCAGTTTGGGCCAAGATAAAGATCCTCATCGACCTATCGAAGAGAAGGAAAGCATCCGCTGGCTCGAAGGCTACCAACGAGTCTGTGAACTGCAAGCCCGAGTGCCCGAGACCCGACTGATCTATACGGCGGACCGCGAAGCGGATATCTACGAAGTATTGGCCGAACGCTACCTGGCCCAACAGGCCCAGCGGCCCTGTGCCGAGTGGCTGATCCGCTCCGAACACGATCGCAAGCTGGCCGATGGCCGAAAGCTCTGGGAGGCCGCTGCTCAGGCGCCGGTGCTGGCCCAGGTGGAATTCGATATACCGGCAACCGACCAGCGCAAGGCGCGTCACATCGTGCAGACTCTGCAGGCCGTGCGGGTCACTCTCAAGGCGCCTTATCGCGCCGGCGAGGCGCTACCGGACGTGGACGTCACTGCCCTGTTGGCCAAAGAAGTCAATCCCCCAGCGGACGAAGAACCGATCACCTGGTTGTTGCTCACCAGCGTGCCGATAGACACCGCTGAACAGGCCATTGAGGTGTTGCAATGGTACCTTTGCCGCTGGCAAATTGAAGTCTTTTTCAGAATTCTTAAATCCGGCTGCAAAGTCGAAGAGCTGCAGCTTGAGCACCTCGAACGCCTGGAACCGGCGCTGGCCTGTTATATGATCATCGCTTGGCGGGTGCTGTATCTGACCATGCTGGGGCGCACCTGCCCAGAGTTACCCTGCAACGTCGTGTTTGCCGATGAGGAATGGCAAGCGGTGTACCTTGTAGCCAAGCGCCAACCGCCGCCCGAGGTCCCCCCTTCGTTGAATGAAATGATTCGCATGGTAGCTGGCTTCGGGGGCTTTCTTAACCGTAAGGGCGATGGCTTCCCTGGACCACAGACCCTTTGGATCGGACTACAGCGAACCCGCGATTTTGTCCTAGGCATGGAGGCTCAACGGGTTATGCAGAAGCTAAGTTATGGGTAACGATATGCCTCAAAGCGGCCCCCAAACGGGGTCGCCGTAAACGGGGACCGAATGGTCGTGGGGCCTATCTGGGGCTAGACGTTTTGGGCCTGATGGAGCG
>JAAETM010000649.1 GCA_024228395.1 bacterium
AAAGCCGGTCTGGAATTCAGCCTGCAGGAAAGTGCGGATGACGGACATAGCTGTCGCCGCATCGATACCCTGCTGGAAGAGACCACCGAACGCCTGAACCTCCCGCACAGCATTCAAGCCGAGTTGGCCGAAGCACTGCAAAACCTGGCGCAAGGCGACCACGTGCGTATCGAAACCAGGGTATTGAACCTGGAAGACCCCCGCGACCCCGCCGCCCATGTGTACCTGCCCTGGCTCTACCATTCGGAAAAGCACGTGGCGATGAACATCGAGCGCCTCAAGAGGCAGGAGGCCAAGGCCCTCGCCAACGCCGATCAACTCGCACGCATGGAAACGGCCAGCGAGCTCGACCTTTCCCCGGACCAAAGGAAGGCCGTGTTGCGGCTGCTCGCCACCCCGGTCGGTCTCCTGACCGGTGGTCCGGGCGTGGGCAAAACCACCATCGTGCGCTTGATCGTGGCCCTGGCCGAAAGTGCAGGCTCGCGGGTGGAACTGGCATCGCCCACCGGCCGCGCCGCAAAGCGTTTGTCCGAGGCCACCGGCCGCCCGGCCAGCACCGTGCACCGTCTGCTCGGTTACGCTCCCAACGCCAAAGGCGCCGGGTTCACGCGCAACGCGGACGAACCCCTGGAAGCCGACATCGTCATCGTGGATGAGATCTCCATGCTCGACGTGGTTCTCGCCCATCATCTGCTGAAAGCGATTGCGGATGGGACACGCTTGATCCTGGTCGGAGACCCCGACCAGCTACCCTCGGTCACGGCTGGAAATGTGCTGGCCGATCTGCTCGGAAGTGAGGCTCTCACCATCGCGCGCCTGACGCACATCTTCCGACAAGGCGCATCGAGCCTGATCGTCGAAAATGCGCACCATATGTTGGCGGGCGAACCGCTCGAATACCCGGCCAAGGGCGATCTATCCCGGGATTTCTACTTCTTCCAAAGCCTCACTCCCCACGCCAGTGCGGACCTGCTGCTCGACATCGTCACCAGGCGTCTCAAGGACACCTTCGACGTGGATTGGACCACCGATGTGCAAGTCATCGCGCCCATGTACAAGGGGGACTGCGGTGTCGACGCCCTCAACAATCGACTGCGCGAGGCCCAGGGCACCGGAGGCCGCGAGATCGAACTGGGACCCAATAAGTGGCGTACCGGCGACCGCGTTCTGCACACACGCAACGACTACGAACGCGACATTTTCAATGGCGACATGGGGCGCATCACGAACATTGCGGCCGACGGCATCGTGACCGTCAAATACCCTGAACAGGACGTCACTTACACCGGCAGCGAGTTGAACGACCTGCGCCCGGCCTTTGCCATTACCGTGCACCGAAGCCAAGGCGCCGAATTCCCCGTGGTCATCATCCCGCTGACCACCCAGCACTGGATGATGCTTCGCAAGAAGCTGTTGTACACGGCGATCACACGTGCGCGTCAGTTGGTGATTCTGGTGGGCTCTCAGGATGCGCTCAAAACAGCTCTCAACAACACGGATGACAACATTCGTACCAGCTTGTTGCGCGAGCGATTGATGGCGTAGTTGCGCATCTAGGGCAAGGGCGGAGCCCAAAAGCCCCGCCCCTCTGGGCTCCATGATTTCCTATCCGACAAGGGGCGTGCTTGCGACGTCTTGAGGGTGTGAGATGGCCCCATTTGTTCGCAAGTTTGGTTCCAACCACCATGTGGCCCCTCCTGTGACAAAGACACCTCACAGCGGGCTTTCAGTTGCTGCGCTTCAAAGGCAAGCTGCGTGGCATAGGACGAGTCCCCGTAGACGTACGAGGTTGTCCCACCAACCGATTCTCCCCATGCTACACCTCCGCTTCCTCCTGGCAGCCGCCATCGTCACAGCTCCGTTATCCGCACTTCAGGAACCGGATGGCCCCGTCATACCCCAACAGCCGCCCACGGCCGGGAACGAGCAAGCTCAGCCCACACCCCTGGATCTGGGGCTGCCCGCGGGCGTACAGAGCCGGGAGCAACGGTCCCTGGTCACGCTGAAGGCACTTCGCGACTCCATTGCAGGCAAGGAAGGCGAGCTAGGTGCCTTGCAAGACATAATCGATTCGGATCAAGACAGCTCACAGAGGCTGGAGCGCATTGCTGAGGTGAATGTCCTCCAGCAAGAGATCAAGAAGCTTCGGGACGACTTTGATTCGGTGGCGACCGGGATTGATGTGCGCGCTTTTGGGTTGGGAATGGATGCGGAGTTCGACCTTTTCAGCGAGGTGGAGAGCTTGCTGAAGCCCATCGTCGCCGAGCTTCGTGAAGCCACCGAAGCGCCTCGAGAGATGGAACGCCTGCGCGGCGCACTCGAATATGCGGCAAAACACGAAGTCCTCGCCAAGACCGCCGTTAAGCAATTGACTGACCTCATTCAGCTCTCCGAAGCGGGCAACACGTCTACGGAATTGACCGACGCCCTAAAAGCCTCCCGCAAGAAATGGATGGCTCGAATTCGCGAACTGGACAACCAGCGCACGGTCGCTGAGTTTCAGCTGGAGCAACACGAAGCGCGCAAGCGTTCGGTGATCGACTCCATGCAGAGCATGTCGGGGGACTTCTTCAGAACCCGGGGTCTGAATCTCCTACTCGCTGGCTTGACTTTTTTTGGCGTCCTGTTTGGTTTGCGATTGGCCTACAGAATCGTCAGCAAGAAAATGCGTAAGCACAGCCGGGGAGAACGGGAGTTCTACGCGCGACTGGTGGATGTGTTGTACTTTGGCTTCTCGGGATTCGCTGCCCTGGGCGGCGCGCTGCTGGTGCTCTACACGACCGGCGATTGGGCCATGCTTGGCCTGGCGATCCTGGCCCTCGCCGGTCTCGGCTGGGCTAGCAAAACCGCCATCCCCATGTTCTTTGAGCAAATTCGGCTGCTGCTCAACCTCGGCTCAGTGCGCGAACACGAGCGCGTGCTGTACCAGGGACTTGTTTGGCGCGTTACGCGGCTCTCGATCAACACCCTGTTCGTCAACCCAAACCTCGCAGGTGGGGTACGCCGCGTTCCCCTGCGTGACCTGGTCGATCTTCGCTCGCGGGCCAGTGCGCCCCATGAGCCCTGGTTCCCAACCAGTCGCAACGACTGGATCCTGCTCGAGGGTGAGCGCCTGGGCCAAGTGGTTTTTCAATCGCCCGAAGTCGTGCGCATTCAATTACTTGGAGGTGTCTTGGTGCACTATCCAGCCACCGAATTCATCGGTGTCTCCTTCGAGAACCTGTCCAGCGGTTTCCGCATCGAGCAACGCTTTGGAATCGACTACATGCACCAGTCGATCTGCACCGAAAAGGTCCCGGAATTGATGTGCAAATTCGTGTTGCACGGCCTGCACCGCAAGTTCGACGAGGAGCACCTCGTGGACCTGCGCGTGGAATTTTTGGAGGCTGCTGCGTCCTCGCTCGACTACGCAATCATCGCCAGCTTTACGGGCGATGCGGCCCCACAACACTCTCAAATCAATCGCGCCCTGCAGCGCTTGCTTGTGGAAGCATGCAACCAGGAAGGCTGGGTGATTCCCTTCAAGCAGATCACTTTGCATCAGGCGCCGACAGCCTAGTTGTACCGATCACAATTCGACCGTCGTACCCGTGCGATAGGCCTCATCCGCAGCCAAAACGATGCGCAGGCTGTTGATGGCATCCTGCATGTGGTCGCCCAAGTCCACGTCGCGGCGGATGGCATCTAGGAACATCTCCTGCTCCAAGACGCACAAGCCGTCATGGCCCGGATCTTCCGCGCAGTCGATGATTTCATCGGGCTTGGAGAACGTTCCATCCGCACCCAGCTCCGAATGGTGCAGACGCAGGGCTTCGGCCTTGGAATGACCATCCACCTCATCGCTGGAAGCACCCTCGTTCTCCGCCACGATGCTCACGCACCCCTTGGGACCGATCACGTCCTTCACGAAGAAGGCCGTCTCACTCATCATCGGTCCCCAACCGGCTTCGTACCACCCCACCGAACCGTCCTCGAAGCGCACCTGTAGCTGCCCGTAGTTGTACATGCTCGCGGCGATCTCATCGGTCAAGCGCGCTCCAATCGCACTGATGTGCGTAGGTTTGGCCCGGGTCATTTGGCACATGACGTCCAGATAATGCACGCCGCAATCCACGATGGGCGACATGGTTTCCATGAGCGCGCGGTGGGTCTTCCAATTGCCTCCCGAACTCTGCTGGTTCAGGTTCATGCGCATGACCAGGGGTTTGCCCAGGGTGTGGGAGACTTCAATGAAGCGTTTCCACGACGGATGCACGCGCAGGATGTATCCAATCAGGAGTTTGCGGTCGGCGGCCTTTGCAGCGGCCACGACCTTCTCACCATCGGCCACGGTTAGGGCAATGGGTTTCTCAAGGAAGACGTGGCACCCTGCCTCAAAAGCCTGCAGCGCATAGTCGGCGTGGGTTTCGGTGTAGGTATTGATCGAAACCGCATCGGGTTGGGTTTCCGCCAGAGCGCTCTCGTAACTCGAAAACTGGGGATAGTCCGCACCGATTTCATCCAACAGCGCGCGCCGATTGGGCTCACCCCGGGATACGACTCCCGCGATTTCAAATCCTTCGATAGCTTGATAGGCCTTGGCATGGGACTTCCCCATGTTGCCGCAACCGACGACGAGAACTCTGACTTTTTTCATGGAAGGCAAACCCGGTTTCGGGCTGTGCACATGGTACGCGCAAACTTCGGCCCGGCCAGGGATTGAGGCCATTTGAATCCTTCCCCAGCGCTCACCGAGCATCACAGCATTGACATTGCCCAAGCAATGGCCAATCGGGCGAGCTGGCTGCCCCAAATTGGCCGCATCCCTGTATCCTGGAGGGGTCCGCTCCACCCCCAAGCCAACAGCAAGCCACGCATGCAAAACGAAAAACTCCAAGCAGCCCTTGAGGAACTCAGACAAGAGATCAATAGCTCTGGCCTTTCGCAAGGCCCCGCCAGGGATCGCCTGAACACCCTCATCACCGAACTCGAGGCAAAGATCGCCCGGGATGAAGAGGACGATAGCCCCGGCAGCCTGGTCGAGCAGGTCAAGGACTCGATCGGACACTTGGAGTTGGAATATCCCAAAACCACGTCGATTCTGAATCAGATCCTCACCACCCTTGGCGGCGCGGGTATCTGACGGGTCAAGCTCCGGGGCTAGCCGCCGAAATGGCGTGGAAACTTGCAGCGCCCAGGCCCGCACCGGCCTGGACACTTCCTATTACGCTTGGGAAGTTTCCTTCAGTATCGCAGCGGCCGCTTCCCGGCCCGCAACCAGACCGGCGGAGTTGCTTTTGGGCACATTGCCATGCTCCACGTCCTCTGGCTGCACCATGTGCAAGCTTTGGGTCGGGAATGCGAAGTCCACCTCGAGGGCCTTGGCCAATCGCAGAATGTCCGCCAACAGCCGGTGCTTCTCGGCGAGCTCCGCGGACCAATCGGGAACCTCAACAAAGCAATAGAGCAGGATGTCCAAGGAACTGGCGCCCATGCCATTCAAATAGACATGGAACCCGTTCTTGCGCGTGTGCGGATGATTCCGAATCAGCTCGCGAATGCCCTCACAAAAGGCCTCGACCTTTTCCGGCGGGGTGTCGTAGGTCAAGCCAAGGGTGGCTTTGATGCGTCGGTAGCGACGCGCGCCCATGTTGTCGACCTGGCCCGAGATAAAGTGCCGGTTGGGTACGGTGATGATGCTGTTGTAGAAGGTTCGCACGCGGGTCGATCGGAATCCAACCGACTCCACGTCACCATCCAACTTGCCCATAGTGATCCAGTCCCCGATCGCAAAGGGCTTGTCGAGCAACACGGTGAAAGTACCGAAGAGGTTCTCCACGCTGTCCCGTGCAGCAAAGGCGATGGCCACCGATCCCAAACCGAGCCCAGCCACGATACTCCAGAGGTCGTCGGTCCACTTGGTGGCTAGGAAGATCATGCTCCCGATCACAACAATGATCTTGAGCGTGCGTCGGAAGAGCGGCACGAACATGTCGTCGAACTTGTTGCGCGACTGCTTGGCCCGGGCCTCCAGGAAGTCGCACATGACATCCACAAGCCCATAGACCGCCCAAACTCCGACAAAGGCCAAGATCACGCCCGAGGAGATCTGCAGCACATTTTCGAACTTCTCCGTCAGATCCAGGGGTCTCAACCACATACGGAAGAAAAAGGTCCCTGCCCAAATACCCCAGGGCCTCTCGAACCTGCGAAGACCACCCTGGCCTGCTTCTGCGTCCCGCGCGCGCATGAGACGCTGGACCGTCCGGCGAATCACTACGCGGACGATCCGATCGAGAACCACGCTCATGAACACCAGGATCCCAAGGGCGACCCACTGCCACACCTGCAGAAAGAAGAAGGTACCCCCAAAGTGCGCTAACACCCAGTCCTTAGGCCCCTCAAGAAAAGCCGGCGTGCTGTCCTCGGTAAGCGCCCAGCCATTCGCCGGCAAGCAGTACAGGGCTGCGAAAATCCAAATCCAGCGGGAAAGCAATCGGGTGATCATGGTCGTTGCGGAGGCGAGGGAAGTGCTCGGGGTTCGGTGGCAGCATAGCGCTTTCGGGAGTGAACTCCATGCCCAGGCTCCCCGCACCTTCGAACAAGCACGCACCAAAACCACCCAAATCCGACAAACCCGCTATGCTGGAGGCCGATAGGCAGGAGCCCCCCATGGAAGTCATTATTACGAACAGTCACCAAGCAAGCGGACACCTGGTGGCCGATTTGGTTTGTGAGGCCCTCGCTTCGCGGGCCTGCCCCGCCCTCGGCTTAGCCACCGGTTCGAGTCCCCTGCCCGCTTACGCTGAGCTCATTCGAAGGCATGAACAGGAAGGCCTGAGCTTTGCCAACGCGGCGGCCTTCCTACTCGATGAATACCTGGGCCTTCCCGGGGGCCACCCGCAGCTTTACCGGAGCTTCATCCAAGAACAGTTCACGAATCGCGTGGACCTGGACGAAGGCAACCTGTTCAGCCCCGACCCGACCGCCTCCGACATCCCCACCACCTGCGCTCAATACGAGCAACAAATCCAGGAGGTGGTCGGTATCGACCTGCTCATCCTTGGCATCGGCAGCGATGGACACATCGCCTTCAACGAACCCTCGTCCTCACTGGCCTCCCGCACGCGCATCAAAACCCTCACCCAAGCCACCCGCCAGGACAACGCGCGCTTCTTCAGCGACGACTTGGATGCCGTGCCGAAGCACGTGATCACCATGGGGATTGGAACCATTCTGGATGCCCGACACCTGGTCATGATCGTCACCGGAAAAGCCAAAGCGAACTGCCTTGCCCAGGCCGTAGAAGGCCCCATCACCGCCATGGTGCCCGCCTCCGCCCTGCAGCTACACCCGCGAGTGACGGTCATCGCCGACGAAGCAGCCGCCAGCAAACTCAAGCTCAGCGACTATTACAAGCAGGTCTACGCGGGCAAGCCGCGCTTGGCTAGACATCGCTGAAGGTGGCCCTGGGTTGGATTAAAATCAGCGGGTTGCGGGCTCGAAACTCACGCCGGTATTCCTCCAGCTCTGCGAGTCCCCTCCCTTGATGGGGATCGTGACCCTCTTGCTCCCCCGCAGAACAAGCAGGTCGATCTCCTCTGTCTTGACCCTCATTCGCTGGAAGACGACTTGGAACTCAGCTTGTGTTGCAAACTCCTTGCCACCGGCGCCGATGATCAAGTCTCCATCTACAAAGCCAGCCTTGGCGAATGCTCCTTCAACATTAGTAACGGTGACCCGGTACGCATTGACAACCTTTGGAATGAACTCTATCTCTCCAGTGGGCACCATTATGTCCATCATGCTGGAACCATTACTGCGACTGACCAACGAGTACTGGCCTGCCGGCAAGTCCTCCCACATGGCGATGCCAGCTGCGTCTATGTCTTTCCTCCCCATCGAGTCCCGAGAGCCGTCCACGTCGATGCGGGACAATCTCAAGGTGGACCCCTCCTTGCCATCGCTCCAATGGACGCGCAGCGGGTAAAGACTTGGGATTGGGATCTGGGCCCTGTTCTCGCCACCACGCACCTGGACCTCAATCGAAGCGACTTGCTGACTGCGTGATCTGGAACGCCTTGAACCGGATGATGTGAGTTGCATAGTGATTGAGTACATCCCCGGTTCCAGTCCTTCAAAAATGCGGACCCCTTCCGAATCGATCCGATCCCTCCTGGATCCGGAGTACCGATAACGACCCATTTCCCCACTCTTCTTGTCAATAGAAAGCGACAGACGCCCCTCATAGTCGCTGCCCGCATAGCCAGGCACTTCGACAATGAGGACTCCAGGCGCAACAAAGCTCACTGCCAATTCAGTCTGACCCGGGGTCAATGGAATCTCACGGGCGCCATACTCGTTGTGTCTTACGCTGACAGAAAACTGCGTGCCTGCTGGAGTTGCACCGAAGTAGTCATCGTGCATCTCCTGGGGTATGGTCACCATGTAGGCGGCGTCCCTTGTTTGTATGGCATTGACCCCGTTCGAGCTGGATCCACCATCACGCTTCTTCCGTACAGAGAAATTGACGCCATCGAGGGGCTTTCCCTGGTCGTCGGAAACCGTGACCCGCAGGGCACCGAGACCATCCAGGGGTGGAATCTCAAGAATGATGATTTCCGCTCCGGAAGACAGCTCCAGGACCTGGTGACAAACGACCTTGCCGCTCCAGCCAATCGCAGCTCCGATGACATAGCGACCCGGATCCAGATCGGTAAAGGAAAACTCCGCCCCAGGCCGCCCCCATGCTTCCTTCTCCGAATCGCCCAAGGCCTTCAGGTCGACCTCCTGCCCCTCGGACAACCCCATCAACCGAATCATGAACTGGCTGTCGCTCGGGTATTCCTTGGGCGCTTCAATGCGGCCTGTGATGCGGTTGCGAGAAACCAATTGAAAGGTCAAACCTTCGGGGGTTTGCCCCGCTTTCAGGTCCAATTTCTGGGTCTCAGAAGCCAGTTCCGCCTCCTTCAAACTGTCTGCGTCTGAGGAATAGCAGCGGATGTCATAGCGATCCTCAACCAACCGCAAGAAGGGTTCTTCGGCACTCCACTCATAATTCGTCATTCGACCCTGATCACTCCTTGGCCTCACATTCAAGTGGGCTTTGTCTGCTGACGAGCCATCCGGCATCAGAACTTCGACCTGGACACCCAAGACCTTCTTAGCGGTAAAGTCCACTTCAGACCCCACAGAGATGTCCCAGTACGAAGAGTCCGCTTTCACTATGTAACCAACCGCAAAGGCACTCACGCTCCATTTGCGGTCCTCTAGCTTTTCAAACCGAAATCCCCCTTGGCCATCCGTTTCAGTCTCTCGACTGTTCGCTCTCTGAGTCTTGTGGCGCTGTGCCGCTATTCGCACGGCGTCGGTTAGGGATGGCAATTCCGGGGCGCCCTGGCCGACGCTGGCAGGAGATGTGGTATTCATGCTGTTGCTCCCTCGGCCGTTCAATCGCACGACCACATTTGCCAAGGGCGCACCATCCTCATCCACGACCCGACCTGTGATGGATCCTTCGCCGTCCACCTGCTTGACCGATGCGACCTGAAGGCCGTTAACCAGGTCTTCCGCTTCGCTGCGGGTCACCTTCGCAACGGGGGCTTTCGCCGGCTGCTCACGCACGGTCCCAGAATCGACCGTCTGCAATTCCGCCTTGGAACCGATGGTCGATTCCACAAGAGGGGGTGTGGCAGTATCCCTCGACAACCCTGGAGAGAACTCCGCTTGCACTGGATCAATGCCAAAGAGCATGTACCCGAGTATCCCACCAAGCAGGACACCTATCACAAGAGTTACGAAAGTGCGGACGTTGCTGTTTCCCATTTTGTTCGACGGTAAGGCTCGTTTGCGCAGGGCAAGGGCAGAGCGACCTGCCAATTGAGGTCCCCACTCTAACAGGACGACCAGAAATCGGGAGCATGCTGCGGAATTATCAAAACAGGATCACCCGCCGCCATCCCGCGCGGCAAGTACGCGCGCCTTGACCGTTCGACGATCCAATCCCAACCTTCTAGCAGCCCCCTCATAGGTACCAACTTCATCAAAAACCTGGGCGCAGTAACGTGTCAACATTTGATCAGCGGTCAGCCGGTTGCCGGCAACCGCGCTCGAAAGTTCGACATGCGCTTCGGACTTGGCGGTGGTCGCCGGACGATAAACCCCTCGAATCAGGACGGAACGAGCGCATTGCTGAAGTTCCCTGAAATTGCCAGGCCACCCATAATCGAGCCCCAAGCTGGACTCGATCCACTCACAGAGTTCTGCTGCAAAGGCCTTCTCTTCGCTTCCACTGCTGCCCCCGCACGGCAACAATTGACTGGCCACGTACCCCACCAGGTGTGCGAGTTCATTCGAATCCCCATTGATCAACTCGCGCAGGCTGGGCGTCACCAAGCGATCCGCATTCAAGCGATAGAACAGATCTTCTCTAAATCGGCCAGCATCGATTTCAGCTGCCAGGTCGCGGTTGGTTGCGGACACAAGCCGGCCCAGGAAACGACGTGGCTGGGCATCGCCGAGGCGCAGAAACTCCCTGGTTTGCAGCACGCGCAGCAGCTTGACTTGAAGCGTGCCATCGATTTCAGCGATTTCATCCAGGAAGACCGCACCGTAGGGGGCGCAGACCTCCAGGAAACTTGCACGATCCTCCAAAGCGCCGGTGAAGGCCCCACGCCGGTGGCCAAACAACTCCGACTCGATGAGCGAGGGCGACAGGGCCGCCAGGTGAATCGGTAGGAAGAGTGCCGACGAGTCGATCTTGAAGCAGGTTCCCTTCACCTGGAAAGGCACAAAACCGGAGCGCCCCACAGCCTGGGCGACCAATTCCTTTCCCGTGCCGGAAGGGCCCGTTATGAGGGTGGGGATATCGGACGTCAAGGTCACCGCGGAGCCCCCATCGGAATCCGCATCCGTGCGCAACAAGGCGCGCCGGTAGCGCTCCAAGTCGTGGGTGAAGATCGAATCCCAAATGGAAGCGCGCAGGGTGACCGCGGCGGACGAACGCCCCACAAATTTGGCGTAGATATTGACGAAGGCGCGCGCCATCTGGAAGAACAGGGCGAGTGTTCGCGGAGCGGTCTCCTCCGACAGCAAGCGAACACCTCCAAGGGTCAAGAGCTGCTCCATGTCGCTTTCGAACTTCGAATACCACGGCACGCGAATACCCTTGGAGGCCTCGGAGGAGGCCGCTTGTTTGGCCAGCTCCGTGAGTCCGGCGATGTGCGTGTGATAGAGCACGAACAAACCCAGGTGGCCCGCCGCTTCCGCATCGGCCGGGGCCACCTTGGCCTTGCGGCCCGCCACTTTGGCTTGCAAAGCCCTGAGCAACTCCCGCGCTTTGACCAGCAAGGGATCCAAGTTCGGATTGGGCCCTTCTCCGATTCCAAAGGCCTTGGCCGATCCGAACTCCACGTAGCTTGAACCCAAGGCGGCTCGCTCCAGTTCCACCCGGTCGGGCAGGAATGGATTGACCCGAGCAATGGCTCGAAGGTGGGCGGCGAATGCGAGTTCCGGGCTCTTGAGAACTGGGGATGCCATACATCCAATGTACAAGGACCTACATATTGCGCACAGCCTTTCCGGGGCCTTTGGGCGAGCCGCGATCGCTCTCCACCCATAAGTGCCTCAAATGCAGTCGTTTACTCCCCACACCAGCCCATTGGCACGCTTTCCGCATTGGCAGGTCTGTTCCAACAGAACCCCACCCCCAAATCGCCATGCAAAAGCTTTTCCAACACCTGATCGGCCTGCCAATCGCCCTCGCCCTCCTCGCCTGGACCTTCACAGGCCCGGCTCTCGCCGGCGGCACCCTGACCCTCAAGGGTTCTCCAGACACACCGATACAAATCCTCGACCACCATGTCGAAGTTTCCATTCAGAACGGATTCGCGCGCACGGAGGTCACCCAGACCTTCTTCAATCCAAATCCAATCGCCCAGGAGGGCGTATACCGGGTGCCCATCCCCAAGGGGGCGAGCCTTTCGGAAATGACCATGTATCTGGGCGAGCTGACCCTCGAGGGTGAAGTGGTTGGCAAGGCCGAAGCCCGCAAGGCCTACGAAGAGGAAAAGGACAATGGCGCGGGTTTGGCCGAGGAGAACGAAGGCGAGGTCTACGACTTCCACGTGTCACCAATCCCCGCCCAGGGTGAATTGCGGATGCGCTACCTCTACTACCAGCCCATCGAGATAGACACCGGAGTCGGCCGTTTCCTCTATCCCCTGGAAGATGGCGGAGTCGACGAAAAGGCTGCGGCCTTTTGGAACCAGGAATCTCGAGTGCATCGCAGCTTCTCTTTCCATGCCGTGATCGAATCCGCATGGCCCATCGTCGACGTGCGCATGCCCGGACCCGCCAGCGTGGCCACCATCAAGGACCTGGGCGATGGCCGCTGGGACGTGCTTCTTGAAGCAGCCGGCGGGGTCGAACTCAAATCGGACCTGATCGTTTATTACCGCCTCGCCAACGATCTACCCGGACGTGTGGAGATGCTGGCCTACAAACCCGACCCCAATGCCCCGGGTACTTTCATGATGATCGTGACGCCGGGAATGGACCTGCAACCGCTCACGCGCGGCGTCGACTACGTTTTCATCCTGGACACCAGCGGCAGCATGGAAGGCAAGTTCGGCACCCTGGCAGACGGTGTCGCAAGGGCCATCGGCAAGCTCGACCCCATGGACCGCTTCCGCATCATCACCTTCAATACCTCCGCCCAGGACATCACACGCGGATATCGCACGGCCACCCCGCAAGGTGTCGCAAAGGCCATACAGCTCGTCCGCAACATCAACGTCGGAGGCAGCACAAACCTGTACAAGGGCATTGGATTGGGGCTCAAGAAAGCCGACGCTGACCGCGCAACCAACGTGATTCTGATCACCGACGCCGTGGCCAACGAGGGCATCGTGGACCCCAAGGCGTTTGACAAACTCATGCGTTCACACGACGTGCGCCTGTTCGGGTTCCTGCTGGGCAACTCCGCCAACTGGCCCCTGATGCGCACCATCACGGAAGCCACCGGTGGCTACTACGCATCGATTTCGAATGCCGATGACGTGATCGGGCAAATCATGCTGGCCAAATCGAAGGTCACCCATGCCGCCTTACACAACGCGGAGCTAAATATCACTGGAGTTCAAACCTTCGATTCGGACCTGGGTGCCATTGGCAAGGTCTACCGCGGTCAACAGCTGGTTTCATTCGGGCGCTACAGTACCGGTGGCAAAGCAACCATCGAGCTGAAAGCCCGCTTAACGGGCGAGGACAAGGTGTACTCAACCACCTTCGACTTCCCCGAATTCACCGATGAATACCCCGAACTCGAGCGTTTGTGGGCCCTGGACCGCATCGATACCATCCAGCTAGAAATGGATCGCGGCCGCATGGCGGAAAAGGAAGGCGGTGATGCGATTCGAGATTTGGGTATCGCCTATCAAATCGTGACCGACGAAACGTCCATGCTCGTTCTACGCGATGACTCCTTCGCCAAGCGCGGAATCGACCGCAATAACAAGCAGCGCATGCTCGAAGAACACGCCGCCCAAATCGTGCGCAATAACAACCCGGTGGTTAGCAATAGGGTCGACTCCTCGAAGCCGGCCTTCAAGGGCAACGCTCCCCGCCTTGGCAGAAGCGGGGGCGGTGGTGGTGGAGCCTTCGGTCCGTTGGCTGCAGGACTGGCTGTCCTGTTTGCGGCCGCAAGCTCCCGTCGTCGAAAGCCGATCCACCTCCGGGGGGAGGACGACCGGTCGTGACGGCAGAACGATCCGATGGGATCGGGCGATGGGCCAAAAGATGGCCCATCGCCACCTTATTGGGTGCTGGTTTGGCGGTGCTGATCGGCACCGTCCCGACGCTCGCGGAACGCGCACAGTTCCAGGTGGCCCAATGGACCGATGAGCCCCTGCGAATCCTCAGCTCGCACTTCGCCCACTTCTCCACGCGGCACCTGCTCTACGACCTGATCGTCTTCATCGGACTGGGGCTCGCCTGCGAACTGCGCTGGCCCACGCGCACGCGCTGGGCGCTGCTCTTTTCCACAGCACTCATTCCGCTTGTTTTCCTTTGCACCACCGATCACCTGCAAACCTACCGTGGGTTGTCCGGCTTGGGCTCCGCCCTACTCATGCTGCTCGCGGGCAGACTGCATCGCGAACGCGCCTTAAATTCGAGGCTTACGAAACACCTGCCCCTGATCACCTGCGTGGGATTCATCGCCAAAGTTCTATTCGAACTCAGTACCGGCCATGCCATCTTCGTCGACGAAGGAGCGATCTTCGAACCAGTCCCCATCGCCCACCTAGCCGGTGGCCTAATTGGCCTACTCGCCGCCATCAGCCCCGAACGCAGGACACCGGGTGCCGCTAACTCTCCCTCCACGCCGCAACACGGCCCAAATCCCGGCTACGCCGAAACGGCCCCATCTTGCCGGGCAATAACAGCCCACGACGCCCCTCTTCCTCCCGTACGCCTTAAATAGATGAACCCACGTGGCCAAAGCTACGTGGGCTCGACTGTGTGCGTCACAGACGTTCAAACCTTCTGAACGGGGCCACCGACAGGGCAACCCTTGATTCGAACGGGTGTTTTGTACGGAGTGCGAAGGGGTAAAAACAAGCGGAATCCCGGGATTTGACCCTGAATTTGACCGATTCGGTGATTCATTCACGTCTTAGGAGGTGCGTTCAAGTAAGCGCGCCCTGCCAAATTATCAGGCAAGCAGGTCATCTCATCGCGAGCATTGGGATCGTCATGGGCATAGCGATAGCCCTTTCCGTAACCGGCTTGCTTCATCAGCCCGGTGGAAGCATTGCGCAGATGAAACGGAACGGGGTCCGCCGAAGTGGATTGAACGTCTGCTTCCGCGGCGCCCAGAGCCTTGTAGAGGGCATTGCTCTTGGGAGCTCGGGCCAGATATGTGGCCGCCTGAATCAGGGCCAGCTTGCCCTCGGGATAACCCAACATGTGGAAAGCATCGGCCGCGTCCAGGGTGATGCGAAGGGCAAAGGGGTCCGCCAGGCCAATGTCCTCAGACGCCATCCGAATCAATCTGCGGGCCAAATACATGCCATCCTCACCCGAAGCCATCATGCGCGTGAGCCAGTAGATCGTGGCATTCGCATCCGAATTGCGCACGGACTTGTGCAAGGCCGAAATCAGGTTGTAGTGCTCTTCGCCGCTCTTGTCATAGTGCAGCGCTTTGCCCTGCAATGCTTCTTTCAGGTGTTCTGGAGTGAGCGTGACCGGCTCACCATCACCTCCACCACCCGCCAAGGCCGCAGCGGTCTCAAGCAGGGTCAGCGCCCGGCGCGCATCCCCATCCGCGGCCTGCGCCATGGCTTTCAGCAGGCCGTCTTCTACCTCAAGCTGCGCGCTTGCCAAGCCCCTTTCGTCAACCAACGTCCGTTGAAGCAACCCGTGCAGGTCCTCAAGATTCAAGGGCTGCAGCAGTAGCGCCCGACTGCGCGACAGCAGTGCCCCGTTGACTTCGAACGACGGATTCTCGGTGGTAGCGCCGATCAAGAGGATGTCTCCTCGCTCCACAAAGGGCAGGAATGCGTCCTGCTGAGCTTTGTTGAAGCGGTGAATCTCGTCCACAAACACAAGGGTTCCAACCCCGTGGACACGGCGCCAATCCTTCGCTTCCGCCATGACCTGACGAATCTCCTTGATGCCGGATAACACCGCCGAATAGGCAACATAGCGCAATTCGCTCTGGGACGCGATCAGGCGCGCCAGGGTCGTCTTGCCCACTCCTGGGGGGCCCCAGAGGATCAGACTCTGCTGGTTCCAGCCCTCGCGGCCCGGGTCCAGAATCTTGCCCGGACCGACCAAGTGTTTTTGACCCACGTATTCGGCCATGGTGGCCGGTCGCATGCGGTCCGCGAGCGGAGCATCCGCTCCCAAACTATCGAGCGGATCTTCCTGGATAGGCCCCGGTCCAAACAGACCGCTCATGCCCCGCCTCCTCCAACGCGCCCCGCAGCAAAGAGCAGCAGGGACGTGGCCACGGTCACGTTCAAGGATTCCACGGGCTGGGCCAGGGGAATCGTCACGCCTTGCATGCCGTCGCAAATCGCAGGTGCGGCCCCGGTCTCCGCGCAAACCCAAAGGGCGATCGGACCCGACCAATCGGCGGTTTGCGGGACCTGACCTCCTCGGGTCGCGGCCACCAGGTGACGGAAACCCAGTGCGCTCAGACCTTGTTGTACCTCTTCCGCATCGGACTGCAGTACGACGGGCAAGCGCAGCAGGCTACCCATGGAACCCCGCAAGGCGCGCGGATTCCAAGGGCTCACACCACCCTTTAGGGGGATCAAGGCGGCAGCTCCTGCAGCCTCCGCAGAGCGTGCCAAAGCACCCAAATTGCCCGGATCGGAAACCCCTGCAACCACCAAAACCAGGGGGGATCCCGGGGCATGCAAATCGGTAAGAAGGCGGCCCTTGGGTATGGGGGCAAGGGCCATCACGGGGGGCGGATTCTTCACCGACCCGAGTCGCGCATATACCTTGGGCACCACCGGCCGCACACGATCGGCACATTCGGGCCAGGCTTCGACCTCCTCCAATCGATCGGCTCGCACGAGGATTTCGGTGGGGGTCACGCCAGCCTGAATGGCATCACCGATCAGGCGACGGCCTTCCAATAGCAGCTCCGCGTCACCCGATCCAGCCGCCACATCGCGCACACGGCGCAACAGCGCGTTGGAAACGCTACGAATCGGCTCAGGAGGGCTTTGCATGGCCGTTTTATAGCATGAATGCGAGCCTTCGGAACCGCTATCATGGGACCATGAAGGTAATAGCAGACATATGCGTGGTGCCATTCACCGGGCGGGTGAGCGTGCGTGAAGAAGTGGCCAAGGCCCATGGCCTCCTGGTCAAAACCGGGCTCCCGACCCAACTGCACGGGTACGGAACCAATATCGAGGGCGACTTCGACACCGTCATGGCAGCTCTCAAGCGCATCCACGAAGAGCTACACGCGGGCGGCGCGGCCCGCATCTCGACCACCATTCGACTGGGGTCTAGGATCGACAAGCAACAAAGCGTGCAGGACAAGATCGATGCCGTGAAAGGACTGTTGTAGGGTGGAATACCGTACCGGGTGAATTTCCACACACTTCGGCCCGAACGGCAGGCAATGCCTACGGTTTGGGCTGAAGTGTGTGAAAATTCACCTGGTACGGTATTCCACGGGAGATTCGGCTAGCATCTCGACAGCGCTTCAGGCGCTGGCCACCATGCGCAAAGCCACAAGCACCCCACACGACAGTCGCCTCCCCCATGTCCGCTGAGCCCGAAGAGCTTGGAGGCGAAGGCACCACACGCCCCAATCGCGTGGGCCGTGTCCTGCGGGTCGACGCTAAAGTCGTACATGTGGACCTGGATGGGACCACGGTTCAAGCATCCCCCCGCGGGTCACTATTCGAAATTCGTGGCGAGCAAAAAAACCCCATCACAGTGGGCGACTTTGTCGAGGTTGGGTTTGACGGTGATCCGATTCCGGTGGAGTGCGTGCTCCCCCGCCGCAACTACCTGGGTCGCGTGGCCTCCGCCCACGATCCACGCGAGCAGGTTCTGGTCTCCAACGTGGACCAGATGTTCATCATCGCATCCTTGTCACGTCCAGGTTTTTCCTCCAACCGCACCGACCGCATCCTGGCCGCCTGCAACTGGCATGAGATCCCTGTTGTGCTGGTGCTCAACAAATTGGATCTGGCAAAGGAAGGTGAGGTCGAGGCGATCACCAAGACTTACGAGCGTATCCCGATCCAGGTCATTTCATCCTGCGCCATCGACGGTCGAGGCTTGAACATCATCGCCGATCGAATGAAGAACAAAGTCTCCGTCTTCTACGGGCCCTCCGGCGCTGGCAAGTCCACCCTACTGAATCACATCCAGCCAGGACTCAATATCAAGGAGGGCAAGATCAGCAAGTACTGGAAGCAAGGTCGCCACACGACCAGCTACTCCTACCTGCATCCTCTGAAAATGGGTGGCTATGCGATCGACACGCCGGGAATTCGAGCCTTCCGACTGTTCGACGTGAGTGGATCGGAACTGCGCGACCTGTTTCCGGAATTCCAGAAGTTCCAGGGCGACTGCCACTACGTGAATTGCTCCCACGACCATGAGCCCATCTGCGGCATTGCGAATGCGGTCGAGAACGGAACCTTTGCGCAATCCCGATATGCCAGCTACTTAGACATGTTGGACGAGGCGCGTCCCGACATGGCCTACGACCCCGATGACGTGGTCATGGGTGAAACAGAAGCGGAACCCGATGCCTGACGGACGACTAATTGAAGTCGTAAACGTAGCTCAGGCGCTCCTTGTTCAGAATCGCGTAGGGCAAGCTGGTTAGCTTGCTTAGGTGCTGGTCGCCGTGGTCCTTAAATCCCCGCACCTTGGGGTCCCGCATCACGAAGAAGCGGCGCGTGGCTTTGTCACTGTTCTCATAGGACTTAGCCCGCACATCCCCCGCCAATTCCAAATTGAGCGCTCCGGTGAAAAACAAACGCACGCGCTGCATGTCGACGATTTGATCCCGGGCCATGTCACGGCGGGCGCCATCTCCGGCCTCGTCCAAAAATTCATGGGCCAGCAAGATCTCATTCACACTGACCCGCAACTGGGGCGTTTGGATTCGCTCCCTTGAATTCAGGTCGATCAAGATCACATCCGTAAGTGGTAGGAACAGACGTTCGTGCTCATCCAGCATTTTCGAAAGGCGCGTATACTTGCCGTCCACGTTGCCCTTGATCAGGAACGACGTGGTCAGAAGCATGTCTGTGCGGAGGCTACTCATGTATAGATGGCAGTGGGATCAGAGCAGTGCAACTGACTGCGGACGGCTCCCACCAGGTGCAATGAGCCGATGACCAAAACCCAGCCGCCCGATTGTGCTTCCTTGGCGGCGGCCGAGAGAGCGTCTAGGGGTTGAGTATGGGCTTGGGCCCGGATGCCGAACCCGCGTGCTTCGCGCACGAGATCGGCCGCGGTGCGGTGCAAGCTGCCCTCTACCGAGGTGCAATACACCCTATCGACCGCGCCCGAGAGGGCCTTGAGAATCTCTACAACATCCTTGTCCTGCCCCAAAGCTAGTACAACTTGGGGCAGACCCGGCAGGTCACATTGGTCGAGCACCCCCTGGACGCTGGTAGCCACATGGGCACCATCTAGCACCACGGTGACGCCTGCGTAGGAACATTTTTCCGTGCGACCCGGCAGGCGCGCGGCGGCTTGCACCTGGGACGTCAGTAAAGCTCCGGAGAGTATGGAAAAGCCCCGGTTCGCGAGCAGGTCGAGCCCCAATCCCGCCAGGGCTAGATTGCGCTGCTCGAAGGTACCCAGCGCCGGAACGGTATCCCAATAGATGCCCAATTCGAGGGCCTTGCGAACGATCGCACTCCCCGCATCCCCTTCGTATCCAAGCGTTGGATCGGGAGGGACACCCAAGGCCAGCACGCTGCCTAGTTTCAGAATCCCCGCTTTTTCCTCCGCGATCAAGCGCTTTGTGGAACCCAAAATGTCGGTGTGCTCCAACTCGATCGATGGAATCACACACAGCTCGCCATGTACCACATTCGTGGAATCCAAGCGTCCTCCAAGACCCACTTCCACCACGGCCCAATCCACGCCAGCCCGGGCGAAACACAGGAATCCGGTGGCTGTGACCAGGTCGAACCAAGTGGCTTCCCCCGCGTCCGTTCCCTCCTTTTCCGCCCGATCCCGCGCATCGAGAACCTCGTTCAAGGCGCGGGCCAAGGCACCATCCGAAACCCAGTTGGAGCCGATGCGAATGCGTTCGCACATATGCTCCACATGGGGCGAAGCGTAGACGCCAACGGAGTAACCCGCGGCTATCAAACCTCCCGCGATCAGGCGTGCGACCGAACCCTTGCCCTTGGTCCCTGCCACGTGCACGGCTCGCCACTTTGTATGGGGATTATCCAAGCGCTCCATTAGGTCGACCATGGGCGCCACATCCACGCGCATGGCACCCTTGCGCAGGCGCTTTTCCCAATTGATTCGGCCGTTGAGGCGCAGCAGGCATGTATCGAGATCGCTCATGGGTGCGCACACATGTACCCAAATTGACTGACATGTCCAGTTCTGAGTCAGGGGAAAGCCAGTAAAACCGGCCTGATGGCCGTTCTGCCACGATTTCCCAACCGACGTTGAAACGAAACCGGAAGGGACCGATAACAGGAGAGCTATCCGCTGCACAACCACGACCTCCCCATGGGTGACCTACTCCATCGAATCAAGATCTTCCTCTTCCGCAGGGAAGGGGGCCGCCCCACCTATTTGCAACTCAAGGCCAATCAGGGTCTGGAGTCGTTATGGGGGCCACTTCAGAGCGAGCTGGGTTTCGGAGAAAAGTTAGAGGGCGCGATTCGGTATCACGTGCGCGCAGACTTGGGCATCATGGTTCCAGGACAGGTTCTCGACCTCAAGATCCCGAGTCACTGGAATTTCGGCGATGAGGATGTTGTGGAGTGGAGCTTTGGTTATCAGTGCGTGGGGCGCTTGAACCAGGAACTGCTCGCCAAGCACTGGTGCGATTATCGCTGGGAGGAGTTCTCCACCGCCTACGCGACCATGGGATTGGAATTCGATCGCCAAGCGCTCTTACGATTGCACTCCGACCTCCTGGCTGCCTAGCCTGCCACCGCTACGTCAAACGCCCCCCGGCAATGGCCACCCCGAGAAAAGCGGCGGCAACGGGCATGATGATCAAACTGACAAACGTGCCTGTCATTGTGCCAAGCAATAAAGCGCACAGGCTGCAGCCGATGGAGAACAGAATCGTCCCGGCCTCGATGCGTTCCGTCACAGCGCCAAGAACCACGCCTAGAAGCACCGCCGCCACGAAGGTGTCCACATGCGGCGCGGATCCCATACCCCAAAACAGCATCATCATCCCAACACCCAGGATGATTGCCGACCTGTAGCGCGCCAAGCCTGTCTTTCGAATGCGCTCGAATTGGGCATAATTCTCCACAAGCGCTTCGCGCTTCAGGTCCTGTACTTCGACGGGCAGCCCACAAAAATGCTCATCCGCCTCGAGGGCCGCGCGGCGCAGCTCGAGTTCGTTTGGTTTGTCCCGCTTGAGGCCGAATCGCATAGGAGCACTTTCGGCTTTTGGGTTGGCTCAACACAAACATTAGCCAACGCTCCTCTCTCCATTTGATTCAGGGGAGCATGGTTACGCGCGCTGCGCCAGGTACCGGGCCAGGAACACTCCTTGTCACTTCGCCTGCCAAAATAGGTCGGAGAGGTTTTTGCGGGTCACGCCGGTCCCGTCACCCACCGTGGACTTGTCGGTGACCGAACAGCCGTTGTACAGCACGCGCGCTGAGGACTCCATGGTCAGTTTTGGACCGTAACCGTTGAACCGGCAGTTCTCGTAGAACAGAACTCCCTTGGAAACTTGCTCGATCCAAACCCCTTCGAACTGGCAGTTCTCGAAGCGACCGGTGAGTTGCCCATGGTTCCAAAGGAAGGCTCCCCATGCACCCGGGTTGCGGCCATAACCCCCGGTGAATTGACAATTGCGGGCGCGTACTAGAGTTCCACCCCGAGCACTAAAGACGGTGCAACCCCCATGCCCCGCGTCAAATCGTACGATCCTCACATTCTCCATATCGCAGACGAGGGCACCTCGGCGCATGTCAAACAAACCATCATTCTCGCAATCCAGGGTGAGATTACGGAAGGTCAGGCGTTCCGCGTTCCCGCGAATACTGATGTCTCCGATCCTCAGTAAGGTCGCGTCCATGCCGGCTCCGATCAGGGTGACATCGGTGGGCAGATCCTTATCATCCTCGCCGCGCAGGTGTCTTTCGTCGAGCGTGAAGATCCCTGCGCCGAAGCGGATGGTCGTGCCGGCGGTGAGCTCGAGATTCCTATCCGAAAAAAATGCGGCTCCTTCAACAGACCCGGATGATGCGCCGCGTTCGAACACCCGGTCCATGAGTTCCGCCGTCAGATCCGAAGGCGCTGGCGCCCAGGTACCTTCAACCTGCGCCGCCAAGATCCCTAGGCCATCCCCATCGGTCAAGGCCTTTTGACGCTGCTCTAGGGCTGTCAACTCCTGCGCATGGGTCGTGCCCAAGGCGTCCGGCAGGGCCAACACCGCTTCCTTGAATGCGGCTTCGCCATGGGCCATTTGCTGGGCACCGGGAGAGTCCTCGCGCTCGCGTTCCCAACCGGTTTGAAAGCCCGAACGGAACACACGCAGCAAGGCGCTGCTGAAGACAGGCACCTCGAGAACGCGCCCACCTGCACTGGGTCCCTCATCGAGTTCCTTCAAAACCGGAACCGCCTCGTCCTTCGCAAAATCGGCTCTCTGCAATTCCTCTGGCGCCTTCTGCTCGGGCGCTTCAGGAGTCAATCCGGGGTTCGACGGGGCCATTCCCGACTCCATCGGAGGCGTTGCATTGGTGTGCAGAAACCAACCGAGAACAACGCCGATGAGAACTAGTATGAAGTATCGAAACATGGGTGATTGGCTTTATGAAACAGATGAACCGGTCCGCGCCGCTTCCTACATCTGCTTGTCGATCCCGTCCAGGATCAATTGCGCCTGGCGTTTGTGATCATCCGTTTTAAAAGTCCCTACTCGCACGCGAACGCGGATCACTTCGTCGGTTTGCTTGGCGATGGACAGCTTCAGGCCATCCGCCTCGAGCAGGCGCTTGGTCGGATCGGAGGACTCGGCCTCCGACGCGCTGTAGCCCAACTCCGTCAGCGCCTTCTGCGTGGCGGAAAAGACCTGATCGATGCTCCCCGTGTAGTCCTTCCAACCCTCATTGTTGTCGTACTGGATGTAACCCGCGGCGGCTCCAACGGCAGCAACGATGCAACTTGAAGTGGAGGCGGCGAGGGTGAGGGCGATGATGGGCAGGATCTTCATAGTGGTGAGCTCTCTTGGATATTACGAAGTCAGGGGGACTGCAGTCGCACACTCCGCACGGGCTGATCGTCGAAATTGTACAAGTTCCGCCCAGCGTGTGCAGAAAGCCACTCGACAACCTTGGTCCTTCGAGGCCATGGTTGCCAAGAAAGCAACACCTATGGCCTTGGACAAAAACAATGCAAGCTGTTCCGGCCCGGCACCCTAGAATGGCCCGAGCTCAACCTTGCCCGCCGTCCCGTCGCCAGGACAGAACCCAACCCCACCAAACCGTTCCGCTTCGGAACCCTATTGCGGATCAAGGACTTCCGCTACCTATGGTTGGGTCAAATCGTCTCAAATCTTGGCGACAGCATGACCAACCTGGCCCTGCTGCTCCTGATCAACCACCTCACAGGCTCGACGGCGGCCCTTGCAACGATGGCCATTCTGTTGGCCCTGC
Source organism: bacterium (assembly GCA_024228395.1). Taxonomy (GTDB): domain Bacteria; phylum Planctomycetota; class UBA1135; order UBA1135; genus NORP259. The sequence continues at coordinate 23,349 of JAAETM010000649.1, forward strand.
CAAGTCTGACTTTCGGCCTTTTCGCCGGAGTGATTGTGGACCGCGCCGACCGCAAGCGCATCATGTTGCTCTCAGACCTATTGCGGTCGATTTTTGTGCTGGGTTTCATCCTGGTCGATGGACCGGAGAGGATTTGGCGAGGGGCTCAAACTGACCTTCTCAAACCGGGTGCTGGCCGCCTCCGTGCTCGCTTTTGCCGTCACCATGCTCGGTTTGGGCGCGGTCAACATCCTGCTCATCCCGGTGCTGATCGATGAGCTCCAGGTCGCCGAAACCTGGTTTGCCTACATCGAATTTTCCCAAACAATTGGCATGGTGTTGGCAGGTGTGTTGGTAGCCGGGCTTGCGTCGCGCCTGCGCACGACCTCCATGCTGTCCGTGTCCTTGATGTTGCTCGGCATCACCGTGGCTTGCATGTCCCTGCCGAGTGCGGCCTGGAACATTATGATCATTCTGTTCTTCGCTGGCCTGTTCGTTACGCCGATTCAAGCTGCCGGGTCCACCATTTTGCAGACCGCCGTCCCCGATGACATGCGAGGACGCACGGGCGCGGCCAACAACGCCTTCATCACCAGTGCCCAACTGATCTCCATGGGCTGCGCAGGGCTGCTCGCCGACACCCTCGGTACGCGGCCGGTATTTATGCTCGGAGGCGCGCTCATCGCGCTGGCCGGCATCTTCGCCCTGTTCATGTTCCATGGAACCGAGCTGAAAACAGCCAATGTGACGCAGGTGTCGAATTTGGACTCCTCGCCAGAGACCTCACCCTAATTGATAATCCCGAAGGTGCCGGGTCGGCACCTTCGGGATTATCCAGGAAAGTCAGAAGGCCGCTGCTATCCCAAGAATCCCAACTTGGGCATTTTGACTCCAAGGATCTTCTTGGAGTCGCAGTCGAATAGGTCCTCGATCAGAGTGGAGTACAAGCTGCGGAAATCGGTGGAGTGTTTCACGTCGCCGTCGTCGAGTTCGGCGAGGTTCGGAACTTGGCCGTAGATGCCGCCCTGAATGTCGTAGCCGAAGATGAACGAAGGGCCACCCTTGCCATGGTCTGTGCCTTGGCTGCCATTCTCCCCGACGCGACGGCCGAATTCGGAATAGGCCAATACGACCGCATTGCGGCCGATGGGCGTGCGGGCCAAGTCTTTCATGAATGCGCCAATGGCTGCATCCAGGCCGACCATGAGCCTGTCGTGGGCACCCTTTTGTCTGGAGTGCGTATCGAACCCGCCGGACGTTGTCGACAGCACGCGCGGCGGTGCGCCCACGGGAATATTCATCAGGGCGGCGATGTCCCGCAGGTTGCTACCCAGGGGCGTTGAAGGGTAAACCACAGGAGTCCGGTAGCCTGCCGTTGCGGCGCGGATGCGTAGCGATTCGTGGCGGGCGGAATCCTGAATCTCCCGGATACGCTCGAGGGCGGAACCTTGGCCCTTACCGACCTTGCCCTTGCGAGCCTTGCCCTTGGGTTTAGCCTTCTCGAAGTTCTCCGGTCCTTTGCCCAAAAGAGCAAAGTGCTCCGGGTTTTGAATGGCAAGGAAGGAACGCGTGGGCGATTTGTGGGCCATCAACGGGTTGTCCCCGAAGTGCACGACCGCCTCGCTGCCACGTTTGCTCCATGCTTCATCTCCAAGCTTCGCGATCCAGCCGGGCGCTGCACTGGCCCGCTGGGGATCGGCACTGTGCCAGATATCGGTGGCCTTGAAGTGTGAACGCACGCCATTGGAGATCCCGACACTCTCCACGATGGCCATGTTGCCCTTGTTGAAGTGATCAGCCAGCAGTTTGAGGCTGGGATGCAATCCATGCAGCGCGTCCAGCTTCAACGCATCCTTGGGTTGCACGAGAGCGGTTTTTCGAACCTTTTGGTACAGCGGATCCGCGATGGGGATCACGGTGGATAGGCCGTCGTTGCCGCCCTTTAGCTCCAACAGGATCAGTGTGCGTTGAACCTTGGGGTCCCTTCCAAGCGCCAGAGGTTGCCCCCAAGCGTTGCCCAGTGGGACAGCCGCCAGGGCAAGACCGGCCTTGAGAATAGCTCTACGGTCGAATATGGGTTGGGTCATAGCTATTACTCCAAGTTGGCTTCAGGAAGGGAGAGGATCAGGTGCACGGCTTGCATCAGTAGCCTGCGAGCCTTCTCCGGGTTTTTTGCCATTTTTCCCTCCTTGATGTTCAAGCGCTTGCGGCCTTGCTTGATGAACTGCACAACCCGGCGTTCCGTGTCGGGGTCGGGCGAGACGGCCAACAATTGATCGAGCATGGCGCGCGCGATTTGAATGTCCTTGGTGGCTTTTTGCGACTGCAGCCAATCGAGAACCGGTACGCGCACCGACAGTTTCTGGCGTCGGACCTGGTTGAGCAACTTGGCCATGGGCCCACCGCGGCGCGCAGGAGCTTCTTCACTATCCATCTTCTTGTTGGCCTTACCCATCATCTCATCCATGTGTTCCAAGGCTTCTTCCACGCCAGCCTTCAAGTCACCCTGGGTCACCTGTCCGATCATGGCGCCCACCACGTTGCTGCGCATGATACTCGACGCTTCCGTAAGCCATGCATAACCCCCGTCCCAGCCCTTTACGCTGGGCGGATTCATCAAGGTCTGCCCCAGCATGGACATGGCCCCCCAAAGAAACCGGGGATCGGGTTCTACCTGCATGCGGCGGCAGGATCCAATCATGAAGTCCACCGGCGACTGGACTTTGGCGCCCAAAACCTCGTCCCTGTAGAACGCCGGATCGTGGAATAGATACTGCAGGAACGGCCTTAGTTCGTAATCACCATCCACCAGAATTTTGGCGTAGACCTGCAAACGCTCCTCGCTGGGTAGCATGCCTTCGAACTCCTTGATCAGGCGCGTGGCCACGTACCGTGGGCAGGCCGGCTGCTCCAACAGGAGCGCGACCAGGTCCTGACCATCCATCGAGCCGGTGTATCCAAGCACCGTGATCGGATCGGGATCGTGCTGCCCACGCGCAAACTTGAATTCACCTCCATTCACTGTGAACCCGGTCAAGGCGCGCGCCGCCTGACGCACGTCTTCTTCGGTGTAATTGCCTTCGCCCAGGGAGAACAGCTCCATCAATTCGCGCGCAAGGTTTTCGTTCGGCTTGCGGCGCTTGTTAGTGTTGTTGTCCAAGTAAAGCAACATGGCCGGGTCTTCCACAATCGCCGACAACAGCTCGCCGTAATTCCCGATTGCGTGCTCCCGGAACAACTGGTTCTGATGAATCATGAAGTCGGACGGCTTGACCTTCTTGGCCCCGCTCACCAGCCAACCGTGCAGGATCAAGGTCATGCGCTCGCGCAGGGGATCATCGCCCTGCAGCATCTGCTGCACCCACCAGGACGAAAAACCTTCGATCTGCTCCCGATTCAACTTCCGAATGCGCGCCCTCTCCTTGCGCTTGTCGTCTTCGTTGGCTCCGAACAGGTTCGTGCGGTCCGCGCGGTGGGCCTTGACTTCAAAGGGAACGGACGAGCCCGTTCCATCCAAGAGTGACTGGATCAAGGCATCCGCGCCCTCACCCTGCCAGCGGCGGATTTCCTCGGTGGTCGCTCCAAAAGCAGCCCTGTTGAGCAGGTGCTCCACCTGGACCGCAGTCCACTCCAACGGAGCATGTTCCGGAAGCACTTTGGAGTCCTGCCCCTGGGCCGCGCCCACAAGTCCGCCCAGTACCAGCCCCTTCCACAGCCAGTTTTTGTAGTTGATCATAGGTTTCCTCTCAAACCACGCCTTGAACCCCATCCAGTCTAAGGGGTTTTGCATAAATCAGAGAACACTTGGTATTGATCCTGATGAAACAGTCCAAGATCTCCCAGCCGTTGCCCTGGGACCCCAGATCCGCCAGACTGTCCCACTTCGACCAAGGCCGAACTCCACCCGGACCCCAAGATGCAGAGCCCCCCCCTCGATTTACGTGTTTTCCTGGATCTGCTGCGCTCTAGAGGCGAAATCGTGGAGGTGGACGCCCCGGTTTCTTCCAAGCTTGAAGCCGCCGAAATCCACCGCCGGGTCATCGCCGCCGACGGGCCCGCCCTGCTATTCCGCAATGTAAAGAACGCTGCCTTTCCCCTGGTCACTAACCTTTTCGGGACACAGAAACGGGTGAAGATGGCCTTTGGGTCCAAACCCGGCGACATCATCGCCCAGGTGGCCCGCCTGCCGGAGGAGATGGTGCCCCCTTCCCTGGGCAAACTATGGAGCAAACGCTCCCTCTTTTCCGACCTGGCCAAGGTGGGCAGCAAGGTGCGCGCCAGTGGCCCCGTCACCGCTGTCGCTGAAGAGGACGCTCAGCTCAGCCGTCTACCCGCCCTGACCACCTGGGAACGCGACGGCGGCCCCTTCCTGACCTTGCCACTGGTGCTCACCCACCACCCGGACACCGGCGTGCCCAACCTGGGCATGTACCGCATCCAGATCTACGATGACAAGCAGGTCGGAGTGCACATGCAGATCGGCAAGGGCGGCGGATTCCACCTGGCCGCCGCCGAAGCCAAGGGCCAATCCCTGCCCGTGCGCATTCATTTGGGAGGCCCTCCCGCGCTGATGCTCTCCGCCATCGCGCCCCTGCCCGAGAACGTGCCCGAGCTACTGCTCGCCAGCCTGTGCCTGGGCCGCAAGCTGCCCATGGCAAACGACCCGACCGGCCAGCACCCGATCGTCTCCGGCGCCGAGTTCGTGCTGTGCGGCAACATCCAACCCGGCGCCCGCCGACCTGAAGGCCCCTTCGGCGACCACTACGGCTACTACTCCGAAATCCACGACTACCCGCACATGCGGACCGACACCCTGCTGCGCCGCCCCGATGCGATCTTCCCCGCCACCGTCGTCGGCAAGCCGCGCCAAGAGGACTTCTTCATCGGCGACTACCTGCAAAAACTGCTCTCGCCCCTCTTCCCCCTGGTCATGCCCTCCGTCGTCGACCTCTGGTCCTATGGCGAAACCGGCTACCACTCCCTCTCCGCCGCCCGCGTGCGCGAGCGCTACCGCCGCGAAGCGATGATGAGCGCCTTCCGCATCCTGGGCGAAGGCCAACTCTCCCTGACCAAGTTCCTGCTGCTCACCGACGGCAACGTG
>JAAETM010000650.1 GCA_024228395.1 bacterium
CACTGAGTAGAGAATCGTCGTCGTCAAGGCGGCGCCGGCAAAGCCCATAGAAATACGCCCAAGCTCGCGGCAGTCCCGCAGAAGCATGACCATATTCATGATCGGCACTAGGGCGATGAGGAACACATTGATGGGCCCCGGAATCGGGTCGAGTGAAATACCGTCCTTGAGCGGGTGGCTGCCCAGCTCAAGGAACAGTGCGAGGGCGGGTAGAATGACGCCGAAGGCCCAGGAGGCGCTGAAGAACCATCGCGATTCAGGCTTTACTTTGATCGGACCTCGATGGGTGGGGCGCGGCGCTGATGTGGGGGAGGCCACGAAAGGCTCGACCTCATCTGGGGTGCCGAAGCCGGGGCGCAAGAGCTGTAGAACCTTGTGCAGGTGCTTGGGTTCGACATGCAAATGACCGCGCATTCTGAGCTCCTCCCGCACGTGGGCGCGCAGATCGGCGATGACTTCCTCGTGGTCGACATCGTCCGAGTCAGGGTCCTGTGCCAGCCAGCCGCGCTCGGCGATCAAAAAACGCTCGAGTTCATTGCGAGCTTCGTCACTCCAATTATTCATGAGGGGTCTCCCTTGCGCCCCTGGGCGCGAATTCCAGTCACCAGGGCTTCAAATCGTTCGTTCATCTGCACGGCGGCGGCGCGGCCCTCGGTGGTGAGGGAGTAATAATTGCGCGCGGGGCCACCGCTGGACTCGACCAGTCGCGTCTCGACAAGCCCCTGTTTCCGAAGCCTCGACAACAACGGGTAAATCGTCCCTTCGGTGATGTCGAGGCCGGACCAAACCACCAGCGACTTCACCAGGTCGTACCCATAGCGCTCCTCCGGGGCGAGTGCGTTGAGCACGCCCAGTTCGAGCAGCCCCTTGCGGGCCTGTACGGTCCAATTGGATAAGAAGTCGGATTCTGCCATGGTCGATTCGGGCCCAGAGCCACCCAGGCACCCGAACTAGGTATTACCATCTACTGGGCCATACAAGGTAGTGGAATCCGCGATTTCTAGCCTCTCACCAGCGGTTTGGGTCGGGGCTGCCTGGCTTCCGTGTTGATGTCCCAGGGCATGCATGGCAAGCCCCTGGGGGGGGGGGCAGGAATGGGGGGCCGTGCACATGCAGGGCCCCCGAGTTGCACGGAGCTCCGAAAAGCGGGCCCGTGGTGCTTGAATCGCTGCTTATTCTGGATCTGGCCAGACAGATCCACACGGAAGCCAGGCAGTTGGGTTTGGGTTCGCCCGGCCTGCTCAGCACGCCTCCAGCCTCTCCAGTGAAGGGAGTCCTGGCTCGGTGCGAATGGCCCGGCACCTACCGCGGAAGTGCGTATCGATAGAGCTCGAGCGCTTGAATGTCCACGCCCCAGAGTTCAGTCCCCGAGGGGGAGAAGCCCCAGTGCCAGGCGTTATCGTTCAAGGGGATTTCAACCACATTGAAGGATTGATCGGTCCGGTTCAGGAGGGCGACTTGTCCCCCCCAGCCGGCCAGCGCGATCCAGTTCTGACCTGCTGAGACCTGATGAGAACTCACCTCGTTGGGCAGTGCCATTTGAGTTCCATTCTTGCCCTTGTGATCGAAGAGGGACAGGGTGCCCGCGTCGAGTACCGCTAGCGTGCCTCCGTCGTGCGAGACGTGATAGTCCCTCAAGCTGTGCCACCAATCTTGATCGGGACGGCGGCGAATGGACACCTGGGAATTGCCGTTTTGGTCGAACAGTTCCAGGTTCACGTAAGTGTTGGCCCAATAGGAACCAGCAGTGCCGGTGAACTGCATTCGATGGGATGCTAGCTCGACAATCTCCTGCGGCTCGCCCTTTGCAGAGAAGCGGTAGGAGAAATAGTGCTCGTACTCCGGGTCAAGGATGGGGATATACACACGTCCCTCAGGATCCACACCCACCTTTGGGTAGTCCTCTGTCTCGTTTTGTTTTGGAAGCTCGCAAACGTGGAGCCATTTCCCATTGGTGTCAAAGACATGCCAGGAACCGTTTGAGAGATCACCTATCAGGACCCGACCCAATGGGTCAATCTGCCCGTACTCCGGTTCGCTGATTGAAGTTTCTTTCGGAAGGCGCCCGAGAATCAAGCCCTCTTCGCCAGATGGCGAGTACGAGGCGAGCACGATTTGGTTTGTTTTCCAAATCGTTCCGTCAGGCGCTACTTGAAAATTGTTTTGTTGGAAAATGGAGCCGCTGGGAAGCTGCGGAGAAATGTTCCCGAGCAATTGACCCTTCGGGTCCATGTGCCAGAGTCTTCCACGGTCCGCCACCCAGAAATTGCCCTTGGGGTCGGAGCGGATGTAAGTGGGGTAATGCGGTTCTTCCTTCCAGACGGCTTCCAGTTCGAAGGCACGGATGAACTTTCCATCGTGAGAAAGGATGTCGATTTCATCGCCCACGTTGGATAGGACGGCAATCAAGCCTTGAGATGTGATGGTGAAATCACTGGGTGTGAAGTACCTAAGGCCTTGTTTGGAAAGAGAATAATCGGAGAGTCTGAACAGGATGTTTCCAGCCCGATCGCATTTTGCGAGAATGTCGGTGGAAGTGGATTTGTGGCGGTATGTGCCCAGGAAAACGAATCCCCCGTCTGCTGTGGGGATCAAGCGTGAGATGCTCGGGAAGATGAAGCCGTCTTGGCCTTTCACTCGTTCTAGTTTTCCCTTCACCACCTCGTACTTGTAGAGGGAGGCATCCTGGGTTCTGTCCAAGGGAGAGGTGGATGCATACCAGACGTCCCCCTGGCAAGAATGCCATTCGAGCTGTTCACCCGTTGGGTCATACAGAGGGAGCGGAATGGCTCGAATCTCAGATCCTTTCGCATCCAGGAGAACCATTTCCCAAGCATCGCCGGCTCCGCGCAGGAATTGCAAATTGCCATCGGCTTGGAATCCAAATCCCCAGATGTCTCGGATGGTGGGGTCGGGCAGGGGCTCCGGCACTTCACCCAGGTGGGTCTTGGAGAGCAGGCGGAGTTTCACCTTTGGCAGGGGGGGGGGTATCTTGGGGGACCGCGGGGGCATGCGTGGGGAGGCTATAGGGCTCCGGCTCTTGGGCGGTGACTTCCCAGGTGTCTTGCCGCCGTAGCGCGGTGAAAGCGATTGAGATTCCTTGCTCCGGAAACCAAAGCGTGAACCGTGCTTTGGTTGAAGTGCTAAGGAGCGGACTGTTCGACCTTACCAAGGCTTCAAGCTCATCGTCCTCGGTTTCATTGTTGGGGATTGTGTAAGCCGTACGGCGTTCCAAGCTCCAAACCGTTTCACCCTCCGGATTGACAAGCGTGAAGACGCCACCCTCCCTCGAATAGGCATCGTTGGAATTTTTGGTGTCGTACTCGTAATTCACGTACCACCAATGGAAAAGCACCAAATCCGTGCCCGGCACGGGGCGCGCGTCCATGATGCGGAGGGTGGCTGGAGTTCGCAGATCGCCTTCTTCGGTGATGCCAAAAGGAAACGGGGTGCGCCAATCACCCGCGTACTCACCTGTGGACAGTTTGTAAGTGCGCCAATGTCGAACCTCATGTTCGGATTCGTCATCGGTCATGACCAGAACCCGATCCAAGTGCGTATGAACCAGCAAGGGGCTCACCAGTACATGTTCATTGGTTTCATCGAGGATGATCCGACCACTTGAATCGAGGATCATCAGGTGTTTCTCGTGCTCGAACCAGTGCTCTCCATCTTCTTCCACACGCTTTTCAGTCCAACCGATTGCGATGACATGGCCTTGGTCAGTGACCCGGGTACCGCGCAGGGTGAGGGGCAAGGCCTTGCGCCAAACGACTTCACCACCGTGGCTGAGCGTGTGAACCCCGGGCCCGAACCCAGATTCCCTTCCCGGGTCCACGTGCAAGCTCCACCGGCCAGATTCCGATTCAATCGTCCTGGGTTGGAATGGATGCCTCGGGCCAGGGGACTCGACCGATAGGGCTGGGGAGGCGAGCACGAGGCCCAAGATCGCAAGCAGGAATAGAATCGGGTAGCAGCGCAAGATGATGTGGGGCGTGGGGAGATGTGAACGTTCAGGTAGACCGTCTAGCCCTGAGAGTTACATGACCCCATGCGGGATCGATCCCCATTGGCCTGGATTCGTGCCCTCAGTCGCCCAACCGATCGGCCAACTCGCTGGAGGAGTGGCTCTTCTGATCACCGCAGATGGCGATACGGGCGTGGATCTTTTCCGCGGTGACGCGTTCGGGGACCTGGTCGGCGGTCCAGTCGGTGCCTTTGCAGTAGACATTGGGGCGCAGGGTCTCGATCAAGCCGTCGGCGGTGGGTTCGGGGAAGCTGGTGACGTAGTGCACGCATCCGATGGCGGCGATCATTTCCAGGCGTTCGGCCAGCGGAACGAGGGGGCGTCCTTGGCCCTTGTTGCCGCGGATGCTCTCGTCGGAGTTCAGGGCGACGACCAGAAGGTCCGCCTCTCTTGCCGAAGCTTGCATGAGGCGGATGTGTCCCACGTGCAAAAGGTCGAAGCATCCGTTGGTGAGCGCGATGGTGCGGCCGGCTTGCCGCTGGGTTTCTAGCTCGCCCGCCAGGTCTGCGTAGTTCTCGAAAATCCTGGCGCTCATTGGAATTTTTCCATCATCTCACGGGCGGCGGCCAGGACACGATCGGGGGTGATGCGGGTCATGCAGCGGTGGTCGGTGGGGCACTTCTTGAGGCAGCAAGGACGACAGTCCACCGGTTCGATCAGCACGCGTTGGCGCTCCAGATGATGGTGTGTGGTGCGGTGGTCGGTGGGGCCGATGGGCACGACCACGGGAATGCCTTGGGCCACGGCGAATTGGCGCGGACCCGTGTCATTGGAGATCACCAGGCGGGCGCGCTGCATCAGGGCCACAACTTGTCCCAGGGAAAAGATCGGGTCGGTGAGCGGGAAACAGGGGCCTTTCATCGCATTGGCGATGCCGTGCGCGATCGCTTGTTCGCCGGGGCCGGTGGGGATGATGGCTTGCAGACCGTGCTCGTCGCGCAGGCGATCCAGGGTGACGGCGAAGTGTTCGATGGGCCACGCCTTGCTCGCACCAAAAGCAGCGCCGGGGATGACCACGCAGATGGGGGCTTCGGTGTCCACGCCGGCGGCGACCAGTTGTTCCTCGGTCGTGCGGCGGTTGTCCTCGCTGATCGACACGTCCAACTCTTCGCCGTCATCGGCCAAGCCCAGGGCGCGCGGTAGGGCCAGGTAGCGGTCGATCATCGATACGGGCACGCGCCGGCGATCCTCACCGGGGGGATGCAAGTGATGGGTCAACAGGCAGCGCCGCATGGGATCGCGGCTGTAACCCAAGCGCATGGGGATGCGCGCCATGAAAGGTCCGAAGGCGCTGCGCGGGGAGTCGGGGAACATTACGGCCAGGTCGAACTCGTGTTCTCTCAAGCGCCGAATCCGTTCGCGTGTGTTGGCGAAACCCCTGCCCGGATCGGGCAGGAAGTGATCCACGTAGGGCAGGTCCTCGATGATCGTATTCAGGTGCGGACGGCCTTCGATCCAGAGCTGCGCATCGGGGATGCCCTTCTTGAGCGCCCGCAGAGCGGGTGTGGCCATGACCACGTCGCCGACCCAGTTGGGAATGCGGCATACGATGCGTTTCGGCTTTGGCCAGTCGCTCCAGATGCGTGAGGGCGGAACGCGCAGGACTTCTTCGGAGGCGTCTGTCACGGCGAAGACCCTAGAGGAAGAAGTCGCCGCCCGCTGCGGTAGCTTCGATGGATTCGGTAGCGCCGCGCGGATCCTCGATCATCGAATCGATCCACCAGTTCACCTTGTTGTACAGGCAGGTCACTCCGGAGCATTCCTCTTGCGCGTCGAAACTCCCGAGCAAGCCGGCCAGTTGCGCGTTGGTTTCTCCCGCGGCATTGGCACCAGCGAAGGCCTCTTTTCCAGCGATTTTGGCTTTTGTGACGCCCCGGTGGGCGGGGCAATTGAACAGGCCGGTGGGGGTCAGGACCTGGCGCAGGGCTTGCATGTGGCAGGTGCGCGGTTGGCGTGTGTATTCCTGCCAGGAGTTTTCCTCGAGCAGGCGCAGGTTGATGCTCTCGAACACCTGGAAGGAACTGGTTTGCAATTCCTTGGCCGCGTTGACTTCGCCGCGGATGCGCGCCACGACCTGGTTCTCTTTGTTGGATATTTTCGAAGGGTCCATCACCTCAGACCCGTCGCTTTGGCGTTCGAGTACGGGTTTGAACGAAATATAGTCGAAGCCGTATTCCCGCGCGCGTTTGGCGGCGGGCACGATCTCGTGGATGTTTTCGTGCAGACTGTTTTCTTCGCGTGTGGCGCCGGACCAAACGATCACGTAGCTAAAACCTAACTTGGGAGCGGGGTGCTGGGCTTTCAAGTCGCGCATGTCGGCACAGATCGTGTCCAGGTTGACCGCCTTCGAGTTGGGGTTGTGCATGGCTACGAACAGGTCGTTCGACGCGGCGTCCAGGGACAACCGGATCCAGTCCTTTTCGTCCATGAAAGCCGCAGCCTCTTGCAATTTATCGCCGCGGCTGCCGTTGGTCACGATGGCCACCTGCAGCTTCAGCTCCTGCTTGAGAAACTGCACGAAGGGGACGAACTCCGGGTAGAGCGTCGGCTCGCCTCCACCGATCAGAATTATCGAGCGCAAACCATGGGCGGCCATCCAGCGGATCGACTCGCGCAGGTTTTCGTCGGCCAAGCGATGGCCGGTGTTCAAAATGCTCCAGTCGATGCAGTGGGTGCAGCGATAGTTGCAGGCCACGGTCAGGTCCAGGTTGATCGAGATCGGAGCCTGCTTGGGAGGCGTAGGGGCGGCACTACCGCTCTCCTCCGCCTCGTGCACAAGTTTGCGCCACTCCACGTAGGTACGCAGGTGGTCGACTACTTCGGGCTGGCGCAGCTTGGCGCTGAAATCGTGGATGGCGTGGGTCAAGAGTTGTTGGTGGGGAAGGCGGCCAACAGGTCGGTCAGCATGCGGGCGCGGTAGAGGATGGGGGAGGTACTTATTGGCGGTTCACCATTCAGGCTGCGCTCCAGATCGATCACGAATTCGCGCAGGTGGATTCGCATGGGGTCGGGGGCTGGCACTTGCCGACTTCCGTCGACCAAGAATATAGCGTAGTCCGAGGCCCGAATCAGGCGATCGGCGCGGCTAGAATCGAATTGCAGCCAAGCGGGGCGCGGGCGCTGGGGGGAGTCCTGCAGGTGGATCGTACATCCCAGGCTCCGGCTTGGGCCGTGGAAACAGAATTGGACCTGGCAGGGGCCTTCTGGAGCCTGCATTTGGACCTGGACCTGGGATACATGGGCCGGGCCCGGATCCTGGGCTTGCAGCAAGCTCAAGGGGTGCGAGAGGGAGTCGGCGCCCATTTCGACGCCGCAGGAGGAGGGGGAGAGGCCCATGGCGAAGCGGGTGGGGGCGCTCAGGGACTGGGGGCCAAAGAGTTCGACGAAGCTCGGCAGTAGGCGCGGCCATTGGCAATTTTCTCCGACCATGAGGCCGGCTTCTGCGAAACCCGCCAGAAGTGATTCGACGTCTTTCGTGGCATTGCGGCCTTCCAGCACGAAGGGTTTTTCGCACAAGGCGTGCAAGCCATTGCGCAAGGCTTGATCGAGATAGGACGCGTGGGTTTCGGGCGGACTCAGGATCGCGATGGCGTCGACCTTGTGTTTCCCGAGCAAGCTCCCAAGTTCCGTGAAACCTTCGCAATTGAGGCCTGCGATGCTGCGCAATTCCTCGGCGGCGAGATCGTTGCTCGCTTGTGAAGTGCCCACGAACGCGGGGATGTTCGCACCCGCAGCGCGCAGTTGCTTGGCAACGAAAGGGCCCAGGCCTTGGTTGGCACGACGGGCCCCAATCAGTGCAATAGAGGGCGAATTCATCCGTTGTTCGTGTCGGCGTCCACGCCCAAACGATCGTACTTGGATGCGACTTGGGTGGGAAGATCGCTCGCGAAGCAGCCGAGTTGTGGAATGTAACCCAGGTGATCGGCCAGGCGCAAAAGAGCCACTTCAGTCTTCATGTCAGGGATTTCGCCCGTGCGTGTGCGACGCAAAGCTTCGCCCAGTTCCATCTTCAGGATCTGGCCCCACTCCTCCATAATCGACCCATCTCCGTCGCCGCCATGGGCATGGTTGAGTTTGGTGGGTGCCACGGTGAAGTACAGCTTTTCATCGCCCGTTCCAGGGCTGGCGAATGTCTCCCCGCCCAACATTTGAAAGTGCTGCGCGGGCACTTTGGCGCCCGCTTCTTCCTCGGCTTCCGCCGCTGCGCGCTTTTGCAGGCCGGGCAGCCCCGCCGGGTCTGAAGGCTCTACCATGCCCGCCACAACCTCCAGGATCGTCAGGTATTCGCGCGGGTCTGGGTGTACAAAGCTCGAGTCCTTGCGTAGGTAGATCGGTACCCGCGGGGCCTCGCGCATCAGCACCTGGATACGCCCATTGGCGTCGATTTCGTAGAGAACGGCGACTACGGCATCGCTGCCGGGCCTTTTGAGCACGTCACAGGGGTAGGGCTCGGAAGTGCTGCCATCCCCATAGCGGTTGCGCACAGTGAGTCGCTTGAGGGTCAGATATCCCTTGTCGCAGGTACTTTGCGGGGTGCGATCTTCGACGATCTCGATAGCCAGGAGAGTGTTGCCCATGGTCAGCCATCCTATCGCTGGCGGGGGCAGAATGGCCCCTCACAATCTCAATTCAGACCGTTCTAGGGCTCTGAAGACACTGTTTTGGGCGCGAAACATAGGAGGTTTCAATTTCCGATGCCCCGGAAGCCGACATCCTCCCCATGGGTCCCCTCGTCCTTCTATTGTGCCTACTCGGCATGGCTTCCTGTGCGACCACGCCCCCCCGGGGGTCTGGATTGAACCCCGCCCTGGAAATCAGGGGGGGGGCTACCAAACTGCAGCAGGTCTTCAATGAGAACTCTGACCGTCCCCGCCTGTTGGTTTTGGCGCCCCCCAGTTGCGAGCAAACCTTGATCGCCATGGGGGAGATCCGGAGGGAGCTCGATCAGTTACTCATTTCCGGACCCGTGACTTGGCTGGTGGTTTGGCAGGACGATCTTCCGGGCGACGATGCTGAAGCTGCAGCCAGGGCCAGCGCGGAGTTGGGTTGGGAGCGTGCGGAATTTTTCCACGACGGGCACGGGGCTGCCGGCCGAAAGCTGGCGTATGGCACGGTCCTGTCGGGAGGTCTAAGCCGGGCTTTCCTCTATTACCCCGCCGGTTTAATCTGGGAGGCCTTGCCCCCCGAACCCGCAGCATGGGTGCACTGCATGGGGCGCCTCACGCCCGAGAATCAGGCCGAGCCCGAACTCATGGCGCAGGCCATGGCGATGCGCTGTGTTCAGCTAGGGGAGTGACCCCGAGCCCGGGCGATGCAACCCGGCCAGCGATTGGGGATGTCCGCCAGTGTCACCCCATGCGGAAAGCCCCGCTCCCTTGGAAGGGGAACGGGGCTTTCTAGTGTACCCGGGTCCAGGTCTTACAGGCGCGTGCAGATGATCTCAAGCACAAGCTCGTCATGTCCCGCAGGGGTGGTGACAAAGCGCTTGATGGTGTGCGTGTCGGCACTGTCCATAACGAGCACGCTGCGTGAGCAGGTATCGCCACTGCCCCGGGAAGCGGATATCTCATTGCCGGGGGAGCAGGCGTCGATGGGGGACATGGGCAGCACGATGGTGCCGTCTCCGCGGGCCCAGCCCATGGTGTAATCGTTCGTGTCGGAGTCGAAGCCGATGAGCAAGCAACTGTTGAAGGATATGTCGCCCCACATGCCGTCGTGCTGGCCAAGCAAGACCGTGCCCTGGCCGTTCCATTGGTAGTTGACCACTCCCGCGAAGGTGTCGCAGGGGCGGGTATTGTCGTTCCAGACGTTGTAGACCACGTCGAATTCACCGGTGATGCCATCCAGGAACCCAGGCTGGGGTCCCGTAGTTGTCAGGTTGCTGTGAATCTCGCCCAGGTTGTCGGAGTCCACGGAGCCGTGGGTGCTGGCGCAGGAGATGGGAAGGGCGGTCAGGAGTGCGATCAGGGCCGCTTTGTGGAAGGTTTTCATGGATATGGAGGTAGGTTCTGCTTTGGGTTCAAACCATCGATGCTCCGGGTTCTTCGTCCATTGGGGCTGGAAACTTGGGCGCAAAAGCAACCGCCTCCTCGACAAATTGGGATTCGGGGCAATGCTGGGCCGGTTCCTGGCCGTAGGGTCCCGATAATCCCCGTCCAGGCCCCCCGATCCCTGGTAGACCGCTGATTATCAACGGTCTGTCAGTTGGTGTGGGGAGTTTTTCCCAAGGCCCCGTTAGACTGTGCCCCCCTGCAAAGAGCAGCGGGCCGTGCCGTTCCCGAGACCCCGCGAAAACTGAGTCGTAGCCTTGAACCTTCCCTCGAATCTCTCCCACAGCGATACCTTCCCCCGTCGTCACATCGGCCCCACCGAAGCCGAGGCACAAGCCATGCTCGGCAGGGTCGGAGTGGACTCCATGGATACCCTGATTGAGCAGGCCATTCCCGATGGCATTCGCCTGGGGCGCCCCCTGGATTTGCCGGAGCCCCTGGGCGAAAGTGGCCAGGTTCAAGACTTGGCCGAGGTTGTCAGCAAGAACCAGGTTCTGCGCAGTTTCATCGGCATGGGTTACTCGCCCTGCATCACTCCGCCGGTGATCCAGCGCAACATCCTCGAAAATCCCTCCTGGTACACCCAGTACACGCCGTACCAGGCGGAAATCTCCCAGGGCCGGTTGGAGGCCTTGCTCATCTATCAAACCATGGTCTGCGACCTGACCGGTTTGCCCCTGTCGAATGCATCCCTGTTGGACGAAGGCACCGCCGCAGCCGAAGCCATGTTCTTGGCCTGGAGCGCAGGCCGCAAAAGGAAGAATCGTTTCATAGCCAGTGAGCACTGCCATCCGCAGACCTTGGACGTGCTGCGCACGCGCGCCGAAGCCGTGGGCATCGAGCTGGTGATCGGTGACGTGGACAGCGAGGAACTGAACGACGTTTTCGGTGTGCTCGCCCAATATCCCTGCACATTCGGCATCGCACGTGACTACTCGGGGCTCGCAGACCGCGTGCACGAAGCGGGAGGCCTTTTCATTGTGGCCGCCGACCTGCTCTCCCTGGCGCTGCTCAAAGCGCCTGGCGAGTTCGGTGCCGACGTGGCGATCGGATCCACCCAACGCTTCGGCGTGCCCATGGGTTTCGGTGGCCCGCATGCCGCGTACTTCGCGACCAGTGACAAGTACCGCCGCCAGATCCCGGGACGCATCATCGGTGTGTCCAAGGATCTCAACGGCAAGTCCGCCCTGCGCATGGCCCTGCAAACCCGGGAGCAGCACATTCGCCGGGACAAGGCCACCAGCAACATTTGCACATCCCAAGTTTTGCTGGCGATCATGTCCGGCATGTACGCCGTGTACCACGGCCCCCAGGGTATCAAGGAGATCGCGAACCGCGTGCACGGTTGGACCGGTGTCTTGCGCAACGCCCTCGTCGCTGAAGGGGTCAGCGTCTTGGACGGGCCTTTTTTCGACACTTTGAAGGTCGACCTGGGCAGCGACCGTGCGGATGCCGTTCACGCCGCTGCTCGTCAGGCGGGTTTCAACCTGCGCGAAATCGATGCCAGCCATCTGGGCGTTTCCCTGGCGGAAGACACCGATGCCACCGATGTGCAAGACATCTTGCAGGCCATCACCGGCAAGGCTGTCGATCTGTCAGCTCACCTGGGCGGCGACCTGCCCAGCATCCCCGCGAGCTTGGCGCGCACCAGTCCGATCCTGGTGGACCCGGTCTTCAGCAAGTACCACTCCGAACACGAGATGCTGCGCTACCTGCACCGCCTCTCGTCGCGCGACCTCTCACTGACCACATCCATGATCGCCCTGGGCTCCTGCACCATGAAGCTCAATGCGACCAGCGAGATGTTGCCCATCACCTGGCCTGAGTTGACGAACATGCACCCGTTTGTTCCCACCCATCAGGCGCGCGGTTACCTCGAGATGATCACCCGCTTGGAGAACCAGCTGGCCGAGGTCACCGGATTCCCGGGCATCTCGTTGCAGCCCAATGCAGGTTCCCAGGGCGAGTATGCGGGCATGTTGGTCATCCGTGCTTGGCACAAGTCCAAGGGCGAAGGCCACCGCGACGTGTGTTTGATCCCCACCTCCGCCCACGGAACCAATCCGGCTAGCGCCGTGCTTTCCGGCATGCGCGTAGTGGCCGTGGCCTGTGATCGCGACGGCAACATCGATGTGGCCGACTTGCGCGCCAAGGCGGAGAAACACAAGGACAATTTGTCCTCCCTGATGGTGACCTATCCGTCGACCCACGGCGTCTTCGAAGCGGCCATCCGCGAGATCTGTGACATTGTGCATGAGAATGGTGGCCAGGTCTACATGGACGGCGCCAACATGAACGCCCAAGTGGGCCTCTGCCGCCCCGGCGATTTCGGTCCCGACGTTTGCCACTTGAACCTGCACAAGACCTTCGCCATTCCCCATGGCGGCGGCGGTCCGGGGGTGGGGCCGATCGGAGTGGGCGAGCACCTGAAGCCTTTCCTGCCAGGCCACGTGGTCAAACCCATTGG
>JAAETM010000651.1 GCA_024228395.1 bacterium
CAGATCTCGATGCACTCATTGCAGATGTAGACCCCAGGGGGGCCGGCGATTAGCGACGTGACGTGGTGTCGACGTTTTTCGCAAAAGGTGCAACGTTCCACGTTGCGGCTACGGTTTCCGGTTGAACTCATGGGTTTGGCATGGGGCACGGGTTATAGGGTCATTCTATCGGGCGGTGGGATGTCTGCGGACCAAATAAAAGCAAGTGATCGCGAAATTAACGAATAGACCCTTTTCGTTGCTCTATCCTGACCCAAGGTGGAAAGAAGTTCCCACCGATACGGTATCAGACCCCCTAGGGTCGTATTTTGACCGAAGGGTAGCGCATCAAAAAGAGCCCGGAACACTCGGTTCCGGGCTCTTCTTGATGCGCTACCCTTCGGTCAAAATACGACCCTAGGGGGCTTGATACCGTATCGCTGTTATGCGTCCTTGCTGGTGGCACTGACGATGCTATCGATCAGGCCGAAGTCCAGGGCTTCCTGGGGGGACATGAAGTTGTCCCGATCGGAGGCATCGGAGATCTCTTGGGGCGTGCGGCCACTATGGTGGGCCAGGATGCCTTCCAGGTTGGCCTTCATCTTCATGATCTCACGCACGGAGATCTCCATATCCTTGGCCGTGCCGCCGGCTCCGCCGGAGGGCTGGTGGATCATGATGCGGCTGTTGGGCAGGGCGTGGCGCTTGCCAGCGGTGCCACCGGCCAGGAGCAGGGAGCCCATGGAGGCCGCCTGACCCAGGCAATAGGTCTGAATGTCGGGTTCGATCAACTGCATGGTGTCGTAGATGGCAAGGCCTGCCGTCACGGAACCACCGGGTGAATTGATGTAGATACGCACGTCTTGCTTGCCACCGGAGCGGTCCAGGAAGAGCAGCTGGGCCATCACCGCGTTGGCCACATGGTCATCGATCGGGGTGCCGATAAAGACGATGCGATCCTCGAGCAGACGCGAGTAGATGTCGTACTGGCGCTCACCACGGCCGGTCTTGTCGACCACGTAGGGGATGGGGTAGTAGTTTTGCATGGGGTCTGGTTTAAGCGCCGCGGCGCTGGTTTCAAGCTCCGCGAGGGCCACCCGGGCGGGTGCGGGGCTTGGGCCCCAAACTTGGGACCTTTTTGGGTGCGAAAGGAGCGGACTTCCTAGGAAACTGGGAATCCCAGCGGCATGGCCGATGGGGACACGGGCGGGCAGGATCGCCTGCACCGGGGTCTGTGGCATCCATCGACCGATTCGGCTGGATTATTCACCTGGAAACGGATCAGGGGCCCCAAACGCAGCTTTTTGCTGCGTTTGGGGCCCCCTTGATGTGGGCAACCTGACAATTGCGTCGAGAACGTCCTGCTAGGAGGGCGTGGTGACCTCTGCGTTCTCACGCAGGAAGGTACGCACCTTGCGCTCGAGAAGTTCGATGGCCATCTGCTGGTCCAGGTTGTTCTCGCCGTAGTACTTGCGCACATCCTCGACGGTGGACTGGTTGCGGGCTGCGATGGATGTCAGCTCACCTTCAATGTCGTCCTGGGTGATCATCAAGTCTTCCTTTTCGCCGAGGGTCTCGACGATCAGAAGTGCCTTGAGGCCTTTGGCCGCGTCCACGGCTGCGGTGTCCTTTTGCTCGTCGAGTTCCTTCTGGATCTCTTCGGGCCCCATGCCGCTCTGGGAGAGCTGTTGAGCCACGGACTGCAGGCGGTTCTGGGTTTGTTCCACGAGCACGGGAGCGGGCAAGTCGATCTCGCAGCTGTCGATCAGTTGGTCGAGCAGCACGGTTTCCTGGCGCGTGCTTTCTCGGTTCGCCGCGGCTTGGACAAGGGAATCATTGACCTTTTCGCGCAGGGCCGGTTCGTCGTCGACCTGCAAGAACTCGCAGAGTTCCTCGATGGTGGGGGGCACCACGTTGAAGGCCTGGGTGACCTCGATCAGGCAGGTGCCGTCCTTGCCGCGCACGTCCTCCTCGGGCAGCGTGTCGGGCATGACCATATCGAGTTCGAGGGTTTCGCCGCTCTTGGCGCCCACCAAGAGCTCCTTGAATTTTTCACTGTCCACGCCCGGAGGCGCGGTGGTCGGGGAGAGGCGCAGGCCTTCGCGGTTGAAGACTTCGTCGTCATTGTGCACGAATTTCACGTTGCAGAGCACGATGCCGTCTTCATCGATGCCGTCCTCCGCATCCTCGGTGCGCGACTGTTGACGCTGCACCTCATTGAGGGCGTTGTCGATGTCGGTGTCTTGGACGGCCTCGATCTCGCTTTCGATGCTCATGCCCTTGTATTCGGGCAATTCGATCTCGGGGCGCAGGCTGATCTCGAATTCCAAGCTGAAGGAGCCGTCGTCACCCAGGGCGGTGGCCTCTTTTTCGATGCGCGGGTGGGCGATGGGCTTGAGGGAATTCTCTTTCACGACCTGGGAGTAAGCCTGACGCAGGAAGTTCTGCTTAATGTCGTCCCTGATTTCCTCGCCGTGCTGGGACTCGATCAATTTCATGGGCACCTTGCCGGGGCGGAAACCTTTCATACGGCTCTGGCTGCGGGCTTGGTTGAGGCCTTGCTTGTAAGCCTTGGAGAAGTCTTCTGCCGGAACGGTGAATTGGACCTTGGCCACGTTGCCGTCGGTCTTTTCGATGGTGATATCCACGGAAATTGCTTGAATGGGGTGAGGTGGGGGTGTGTACGATTAGGCATTTCGCCCCGGGGGGGGGCAATGCCGACCGGGAATTGGAACCGAGGGGCGGCTCCAGGTAAAGGGGGGGCCCGGAAAGGATGGCGGAAAGCTCAAGAAATGAGTTTCCCATGCGATTTGGGTCGGGACTGGGGCGCGCAAGATGCTGTTCTCCCCATGGGCTGGTGCGGACTCCGGGGTCTGCGCTACAGTGGAAGGGACTCAAGCCTACAGACCGGCCCGACTATGAGCGAACAACAGAAGATGGAGCCCCCGCAGGAGGGCGATCACGTGGTGGTCCTGACCGGTGCTGGCATCAGCGCTGATTCCGGCTTGGCGACCTTCCGGGGGGGCGGGGGCCTGTGGGAAGGCCATCGGGTCGAGGACGTGGCTACCCCCGAGGCCTGGGCCCGGGACCCCGCCACGGTTTGGCGTTTCTATCAGATGCGCAGGGCGGCCCTTTTGGATGTGGAGCCCAATGCTGGCCACCGGGCTCTCGCCGAGCTGGAAAGGGCCCTGCCCGAACGGGGCGCCTGTTTGACCTTGATCTCGCAAAATGTGGATGACCTGCACCAGCGTGCGGGTTCCACGGTGCTCTCCATGCACGGTCAATTGCAGCGCCTGCGCTGTGAGACCTGCGGTTATTTCCAGGACGGTTTGCAGTACCTGGACACGGAGGCTTTCCTGCCCTGCCCCAAGTGCGAAGATCCCTCCCTGCGTCCCGACATCGTCTGGTTTGGAGAGATGCCGTACAAATTGGAGGCCATCGAAAACGCCATGTTCGAGGTGACCCACTTCTTGGCCTGCGGGACCAGCGGCGCCGTGTACCCCGCATCGGGACTGTTGTCCACCGCCAGGTCGGTTGGAGCCCAGACCTTTGTCAATGCCTTGGACGCCCCGGAAAACCTGGGCAGCCGGGATGTATTCTTGCAAGGCAGCGCAAGTTCGGTGCTGCCCCGGTGGGTGGCGGAGTTCTTGGCAAGCTAGGCGGCGGAGCTTGGTAGGGCGACCTGTGAGGCCCTCCTGCTGCTGGAATCCAGGTAGTCGCGTTCGAATCCCCCAGCGCCCCATCGACGGGGTCTGCCATTCTCAGTTTCCTGATTCGCAGGTGCCGGATCTGGGGGCTGTGGGATCCGTCCTCTAGAACGTCACGCTGAGCGCACTGGAGAAGTTGGAGCTGCCACCGCCCGCCAGGGTGTCCCGATACCAGCATTGGAAGTGCCAAATGTCGCCCGCCATGATCGTAAACGGTACGAGGCCAGCGATCCTCGATGGCACATCGAAGCCCGTTCCGGTGGCCGAGGTGCCCACGGAGTTGACAAGGGTCCCGGAAGCATCAAAGCCTCCGATGGAATTCATGTTGGTACCTGCCACGTTGT
Organism: bacterium; assembly: GCA_024228395.1. Classification (GTDB taxonomy): domain Bacteria; phylum Planctomycetota; class UBA1135; order UBA1135; genus NORP259. The sequence goes on from JAAETM010000651.1 coordinate 4,031, forward strand.
AACGGTAGAAAATGCCACCTGTGCCAACCAAGCAGAATTGGCCATTGCTGATGGGGATTCCAGCCTGGGCCTCGGTACCGACCAGGAAGTAACCCAGCTGCCCCGCGGGGCCCCCGGTAACTTCCAGGTGCACATCGGCTAGGCCGCCAGAAATACCATGTCCAGTGATCCAATCGCCTGTCAATTGGGCGCCTTGCCCGGTCGAATTTGTGTTTCCGGGGGAGCAGAAGGGCACGCCGGTGAAGGGGGCTTCGAGAACACCATCGAAGTTCACCGCCTGGGCATAGATGTCGCCGCCGTCGTTGCGCGCATCACTCCAAGCGAGCACAGCAAAGTCTGTGCTTTCTTCGATGGCTAGGCGAGCCTTGCCGCTGGGAGTCGAGGCCACGTCGAACCGCAGCACCTGTACGGCTCCAACGGGATCCAGAACGGCGCCGAATAGTGGATCATTGCCGAAACCAGGGGACGCGCTCCAAACCACAATCGCGCTGCCGTCGCTCCTTCTTCCCAAAATGCGCGGCATGTTGTGATCGTCCGTGCCCAGGGGCTCGATGGTGGTACCCGCAGCACCCCACAAACGATTGCCTGTTGTATCCAATCGCTGGGCGGAGATTCCCGATTGGCTTTGTGAGCCGTTGAGCTCCTTCCACGTGACATACACCGTGTCACTAGAGGAGTCGTAGGAAGCATGCGGGTTGACCCTGAGTTGCCCCGCGACGTCCGCAACCGCAACCCCGTTGTGTGCCCATGCTTCCACTCCGGCGCTGTCGACCTTCTGCACGAAGCATTGCAGCGCGGGGGAGGATGAGTACCAGGTGAAAATAGAATCACTGCCTGTGCGCTTCAGCATGCTTGGGAAGTTGCCAAACTGCAGGGAACCGCCATCGAAGATGGCAATGGGTGTGGCTCCCCATTGGGGTGCACCATTTTCGTCGATCATTTGAGCGACCAGATGCTTGGGCGAAGTGAAACCTCCGGTCTGGTGCACCATGGAGATGACGACATCGCCAGAACCGGCTCGCATGTCGGACAGCAGGTAGGACCCGGTGGGGGCGGTCAGGGTCACCGGCGTTGCCCACTGGGGCACGCCGGCTGCGCTGAGCCGCATGATCTTGACCTCGGCATTTTCGGTCCAGGCGACCATGGCCCCTTCGGGATCGGAAATCAGGTTGAGACGGACGATCTTGGGGGCAGCCACAAAACCAGTGCCACCGGTCAGGGCCACACCGCCCGAACCCCAGACCAAACCGCCTGTGGCGTCCACCCGATTGGCAACGATTTCGGTCGAGCCAGAGCTGTCGTCGCGATAGGCGAGCAAAGCATCCCCGTTGTGGGCCATGCCGAGTCCGTAATCCTGGGTGGAGCTGAACGAGCGATCGGCCACCAATACCCCGTTGTGGGAGAGCAATTCATTGCCCGGCCGGTCCAGTTTTTGCAGGCGAACATCCCAGCCGCTGCCGATGCCGTCGAGCCAGCTCATCCAGACCCCCCCGTCGAGGGTCGAGACCATCTTGACTTGGTTTTGATCTGAGGCCGCATCGCCCACGGGCAGGTTGACACCCGGGTCGTGGGACCATTGCGCCAGGGCTGGGCCAGCGAGCAGAAGGGAGCCGAGGAGGGAGAGACCGGTGTGGAATGTGGCGTTCATGGTGGGTAGGGATGGAGGAGGGGCGAGTTTGGGTTTCAGTCTATGCGAATTCGGGCTGGTGGGGGCACGTTGGTCCAAAGGGGGACGCCCAGGTGTCACGGGGCCCTATTCCTGGCCGAATTCGTTCCTATTTCGCCAGACATGCCTGAAGCTACCGGCGAATGTTGGGGGCAGGTTGCCTGCATGTACCGCCGGTTGTGGCACCAGCGGGAGTCCACCCCCTTTGGATAGAAAATGCCTCCATTTATCAAACAGGGCCGGCTGCAGGCTATTTGGCTTTTATTCTGAAAAGCCCGGTTGCGCGTTTTTGGGCCTGGTCTAAACGTCCCCTTCGCTAACGATCGGCAGCCTGTGGGGGGGGATGGATCGATACGGATTGAGTGCCCAATAGGCCCCCTGTCGACCTTTAGCATCCCACAGGAGCTGCGGGGATTGCAGCGGACATCCGACCGTGGACACGGGGCGGTTGCTTTTTGTCTGCACGGGGACCTTCGTTGGGTTGGATCAAGTGATCCAGGAACGCCTTGGAGAGCAAACCGACACGATCGGGTTCCGTCTCGGGTCGGATGAACCAGGGGGCGACGAAACCCAGCCCTCCCAGCCGATTTACGAGGTCTTGCGCCAGGCTGAAACCAGCAATCTGGTGGATTTCGGAATGATTTCGGAGTTCATCGGGCGCCTCGCGACCATCACCGTGATGCACGAACTGACGCATGGGCACCTGCGTGAAATCATGGGGGACCACATTGAGAACTCCGCTCTCAAGAACAAGAAGCGGTTGGCGCGGATCCATGGTATCGAGCTGGAATTCACAGACGGTGCCCTAGACGCCAGCGTAGAGAAAACGCTGGCCCTGGAGACCGGCGCCCGGGGGTTGCAACGACTGGTGGGGCGTGCGGTGGACGCGGTGGATCGGCGCTGGCCTGAACTGGCCAATGCCGGTTACACCCGGGTCGTGATCGATCGCGCCTGCGTGGAGGGCAGCGGGGATCCCAAGCTCGAGCGGG
>JAAETM010000652.1 GCA_024228395.1 bacterium
CTCAGCCAGGCGGCATAGGCTGTCGCGTCTTCCCAGCTCACATTGATGACGGGCCACCGGCCCCGGCCCCATCCCTCATCGTCAGGCTTGTCGCGCTTGGTCGCCTCGGCAAAGGCATCGTATTCGGCAAAGGTGACCTCGTAGCGGCTCATCATGAACGCTTCTACGCAGACGCGATGTTGTCTTTCATTACTCCGACGTTCCGGCTCCTCTACAGGGCTTCCCATCTCGAAGCAACCGGTCGGGATGCTGACCATGGCGGGACCTAGACCGACCAGCGCATCTTGAAAACCCTTTGGAACAGTCAGCAGCGAGAGACGTACACGATCGGATGCCAGCGAAGCACTTTTTTCTACGTTCACCTCGGCACCGTAGGTGATGTAGTCAATGCCCGCGCGAACTGCGTTCAGGATGCCAGGGCCGAGTTCACCGTGCTCAATCTGGTTGACAGGTTCGTCGTCCCTCCCCTTTTGTTCAGCGGGCGGCGCAGCAGCGGCTTGCAGCGCGATGCGGCTGAAACCGCGGTTCTTAAGTTCCGCCTCGAGGCTGAGGGCATAGGCTTGCGTTTGTGTCAGGTAGTGAATCTCGACTTGCACTACGGCACCGTCCGATCGCATGCGCGCCAGCGCACTGTCCCGCACCCAAACATCCGCCCCTGCCTGCCAGAGCCACAGGTTCAGCCACAGCGCCGCCGGCAGCAACAAGGCGCCGATCAACAAGGGCAACCCAAGGGCGCGCCAGTCTTGCGCCACCTGTTGGTTGAGGCGATTAAACGGCAGGGCGAACTCCAGTTGCCGCGGTCGACGCCCGCGGATGACCGCGGCGAGCACCCGATCCGCCAATGGCGTACCGGGGGGTGCAGAGTGTGTGGCGCGCGCGATCGCGCCCTTTTGCGCCTGCCAATCGGGAATGGTGACGGGCAGATGCAGGGGCCTGTCGCCCTGGTGCTGAAACAAGGCCTCAAAAGCATCGCTTAACCGCCGGATATCACCCTTGGTCAGACGCGCGAAGATGGCGTAGCGGATGACGTCCGGGATGTAGGCATGACGAAACCAGGGCAGGCGCGCGAGCTTGCGCAGGCGCCATTCGCGGGTGGCGGGGTCGAGTCCTAGTTGCAGATCCAGCGCGCGGGTGAGTGGCCAGCGCAATTCCGGGTAGCTGGCCGTTGCCGCCAGGAGCACAAAACCCTCAGGCCCAAGATAACTCCACAGCTCAGCGACGATCGACCTTGCCTGCTTGCGGGTGATGCTCGGCGCCTGCAGCCAGCGCAATGGATCCTGCCCGAGACGTGCCGGTAGCGGGAGATCGTAAGGGTCATCTTCGGCCACCTGAATACGTTCATCTTCCAATTGCGTCAGACCAACGGTACTCAGCGCGCCAGCGCGAAAGCCGGCTTGCGCCAAACGCTGGAAAAAGCCTATGCGTGGCCACAGTGGCGCAGGCGACAACAACCATTTACGCGGCCACCAGTCGAATATGCCGGTCCAGGGTGAGAGATCGGTTCGCGTGGGATCGGCCAGGGCCTCGCCCTCGCCGCTCAACAGCAGGTCGTGGTCGGGGTAGAGACTGATCAGCACGGCAGGCCCGCGCCCGTGCCCCGGATCATAGGCGGAGCGCGAAAGACGCGGATCGTATCGGTAGTGCCGGTCGACCACATGTAGATGCTCGCGACGCATGGCATCGATGAAGGCCATGGCCAGGCCGGCGCTATGATCTTCGCTGTGGCGGCGATCGATCAACGCCAGATAGGCCGGCGGCAGGGCGCGTTGCCGATACCTGGGCTCAAAGAACCCGCCGTTGCGCAGCATGGTCTGCACAGTAGCCTTGACATCCAGGCGCTTGGATTGCCGCGAGCGGAAACACCGCAGAGAGCGCCAGAAAGGCTCCAGGCCGGGATCATCGAACAGACGCAAGCTCTGTGCTGTCAAGGTCAATTCGGCCAGGGTGACGGGCTCGTCCTCTCCGAGGCGCCGGCGCTTGAGCACCAGAAACTTATGCAACAG
>JAAETM010000653.1 GCA_024228395.1 bacterium
ACCCTCTGAGATGTCGAGCCATCCTCGCTCCAGGTCGACATTGCCCACCCGGAAGATGCCTTCTTCCTTCTTGCCCTTCACCCGGTTCAAGATGAAGCACTTACCGGGGTTGATGGAGTTGTGATCGAAGTCCGGTCGGCGATAGATGGGCATTATACCGCTACCCCTCCGGGGGCTATTGCTGGATCACCTAAGTGTGCAGCTAGAACTGCAATGTCAGATCGGGGGTAGAACTCCCCTGACGCAGTCCCCCCGTTGCCATCATCCACAGTAACCCGCCACCCATCATCAACAGATGCCCCTTCACCAATTCTGTAGATCTCGTGGTCAGCACCTGTCACCAAGGCATGCAGATACCCCACACATGCTCCCATCTCAATTACCTTGAGTTGCCAGAACTCATCCTCTTTGTCAGTAGCCATAACCGGACACCATACCAAATCTCCCCGGACATCACAGGCCCCCGACCTGTGCATTGCGCAGTAACTGGTTGTACGGATGCTCTTTTCGCCCCTGCCGGCGCCGGACTTGGGCCATTCCACGCTGGACATGGGTCGGAACTGGCAATTCGGCCGCTGGCTCGCCCGGTCCCCGCTCTCCGGGCCGCAAATACGTCCGAGAGTGGAACCAGGCGTAGGCTCCGCAGTCAACTTGGTCGTCATGGGTGCCCCGGGGGAAATTCGTGTGCTCGTTCTCCCAATTCACGCCCCAAGGAGTCAACAATGGGTCCGGAAACCACACATGACCCCCGTTTACGGCCGAAGAGTAGGGTGTACCTCGAGAAATCTTGTCTCGGTCGGCCTTCAGGGGGACGATCACCCACTCCGGCTTGTCGGCACGGAGCTCGTTGATCAATCCAGTGCCGAAAGTCTTGTCTTCGATACCTATTACTAGGGGCTTGTGCGCTTGAGCCGTCACGAAGTCGGTCAACACCCCGGAATGCTCGTCAGTACTGAACCGATCCTTCACTCTGTCGACCAAGACCAGCGTATTCAGCCACGGATCGAACGCCCAGTGC
>JAAETM010000654.1 GCA_024228395.1 bacterium
ACAGGACACCCTCGATTCTCTCAGCGCCCAAGGCATCCACATCGACCTGGAAACCCTGGCCGAGGACGACCCCAAAACCGCAAACCTCTTGCGCCAAGGCCGCAGCCTAGGATGCTTCCAAATCGAATCCCCGGGCATGCGCCACCTATTGCAACAAACCGGCGCGTGCACCATGGACGATGTGATCCAAGCCGTGGCCCTGATCCGGCCCGGCCCCGCCGGGGCCGGCATGAAGGACGCCTACGTGCGCCGCTTCCGCAAACTCGAACAGCCCGATCCGCCCCACCCCAGCCTGCGCGAAACCCTGGCCGAAACCTACGGCATCATGCTCTACCAAGAAGACGTGATGCACGTGGCCGCCAAGGCCGCCGGCATGGATTTGTCCACGGCCGACAAGCTGCGCCGCGCATTGCAAAAACGGCGTCTCGATGAACTGCCCGAGCTGCACAACCAATTCACCCAGGGCTGTTTGCGCAATGGATGGAGCGAGGTCGAGGCCCAAAACGTCTGGCAGCTCATCGAAGGTTTTGCCTCCTTCGCTTTTTGCAAGGCCCACGCGGTGACCTATGGGCGCATCGCCTATCGCGCCGCCTGGCTCAAGGCTCATCATCCGGTCGAGTACATCACCGCTTTCCTCAACAGCCAAACTGGATACTACGCATCACGAGTTTATGTGGAGGAGGCCCGACGCCTAGGTGCCAATATTCTAGGCCCCGACATCAACCGCAGCCTGGAACACTTTCACGGGGAGTGTGTAATACCGAACCAGTCCGGTTGCATACGCATCGGTCTCGGCTCCGTGCACGGGCTCTCCAGTCAAACCCTGCACAACATTTTCGAAGCGCGTGAACAACAACCCTTTCTCTCCCTGCCCGACTTCCTCGAACGCAGCGGCGCCCACACGGATGAAGCTGCGAGCCTGATCCGCTGCGGTGCCCTGGATTCCTTCGACCACACGCGGCCAGAACTTTTATGGCGCCTGCACCTATTGCGCCGCTCCCCCATCCGCCCGCCACGCGGTACCGAGCTCAACCTGGATCAATGGAACGCCTGCCGCCCCGGCACCGACCCAATCTTTGAAAGCCCCTCCGCCGGTTGGAGTGGCCAAGGCCTAGGCCTGCAAGCCACACGCCTGGCTCCTGGTGAACAAGCTCCACTGTTCAGCGAACCGCCCGCGCAAACCCCTGTCATGCCAGGCCTACCCGACTGGGATGGCCTCAAGCGAGGCTTGGCCGAGCACGAACTGCTCGGCGTCACCCTCAACGATCACCCCACCCGTCTCTTCGCCTGCCCGGGTGAAACCCGCATGCGCGCAGCCACAAGCTCGCCCACGGATCGCCGCGCCCCCATGCCGCCCCTGGCCTGCGCCGAACTGCCCACCTGGACCGGAGCGCGCGTAACCCTGCGCGCCTGGCTCGCCGCCAGCCGCCGGGTGCGCACCAAAGACGGTCAATCGATGCGCTTCCTGACCCTCGAAGATCCCAGCGGCATCGCTGAAGCCGTGCTCTTCCCGAATATCTACAAACAATCCACTGGCCGCATCCGCTCCGACGAAACCCTACTCATCAGCGGCACCGTCGAAGACCAAATGGGCGCCCACCTTCTGCGCGTGGAACACATTTGGTGAAAGCCACGCGCTCAACCTGGTTCTAGAACCCACCTCCGAGTAGGTAATCGGGATAGGGGCCCAGGAAAAGGTCTCCTGGGTTCCCCTGCCACACCACCGGGCATACGGGTCCGTACCACGGCGGTTCGATAGATTGAGGTTACTCGTCCAGGTGGGGGATTCCCATTTGGTCGAAATAGGGAATGTTGAGGACATGATGAATCACTCCGCGTGAGATCCGCCACCAGTGCTTGGTGTGCCCGGCGACTTCAGTGGCTACGCGCTTCGAAGCTCCTCGCGCCCGTAATTCACGGAAGACCGTTCGGCCACGTTTCCATTGCTTGAGGTGGATTGCTCGGAGTCGTCGGCGAATCCACTCGTCTTGCCTGAGCAGGACCCGATTGGTGTGCACGATGCCAGAGCAGCCTCGCCATCCAAGCGGATACCGCCGCAGCTCCTCGGCCACCGCTTTCATGCTGCGGCCTCGGGTTCGACTTGTGATTTCGCGAACTCGGTCCCTCATCCTTTTGAGGGCTTTCGCAGCCACGCGTAGCCGCACTTTCCTTCCCGGAGCTGACCAAAGGCCGAATCCAAGAAAGTCGCGCCGATACGCGGATGCCACCGCACTCTTGGCTTCGTTGATCCTGAGATGGAGATTGCCGTACAGCTTGTGTAGGTAACGCATGACACGTTCGCCCGCCCGCTTTGACTTGACGAAAACTCGTCCGTCATCCGCGTAGCGCACAAACGCGTGACCGCGTCGCTCCAGTTATTGATCCACTTCATCCAATAGCGCGTTTGCGAGCAGTGGCGAAAGGGGGCCTCCTTGCGGAGTTCCTTGCCAGCGTTCGATTCGCATTCCGTCTGCCATCACGCCAGATTGCAGATAGCGACGGATCAGTCTCAAGATGCGTTTGTCAGCAATTCTTTTCGCCAATTTCCCCATCAGCACGTCGTGGT
>JAAETM010000655.1 GCA_024228395.1 bacterium
ACTTCGGTGGCTGTCACAGAATCGGCAAGTTCGAGGCCGAGCAACAAACCCTCGCCCCGAATACCGGTCACGGGTCCGACCCCGACCAGGTTCTCAAACGCATCGGAGAGCTTTTTGACATGGGCCAAAAAGCTGGGATCCTGCAGTTTGCCCGCGACCACCCTGGAGCCTGCCAGGCTCATCGGATTGCCGCCAAACGTGGCTCCGGATACACCAGGCGGAACTTGAACCGCCAGCGTTTCCTTCAAGAAACTCAAACCCAACGGCATGCCACCCGCCACGCCCTTCGCCGTGCTGAATCCATCGGGGGTCACGCCATAAAACTGCGAAGCCCAGGGTGTGCCCAAGCGCCCATTGCCCGTTTGCACTTCGTCGAAGAGCAACCAAGCTCCGCTGGCGTCACACTTTTCACGTAGGCTCTCGAGGAAATCCTCGGGCGGACCCACCACACCCGCCAAGGACTGAATGGGCTCGAGCAAAGCACACGCCACATCGGCATCGATGCCCTCCGTGCTGCCCCAGGGCAGACGTCTCACTTCAAAGGGGGCAAAGGGGAATGCACCCTCCCCATCGCTAACCGCATCCGCAGCTGCAGTGCGCCCGTGGAACGCACCCTCGTAACAAACCACAACCTTGCGCTTGGTGACCTGCACGGCCCACTTCAAGAGGTTTTCGTTGGCCTCCGCACCGCTGTTGCTGGCAAACACCTGCCACTCACCCGGTGGCATGAGCGATTTCCACGCATCGATGAACGTCTCGCGTCCCTGGTGCTGAATCAGGTTTGTCGTGAAGCTCAAGCGCGTCCACTGCATGGCCAACGCCTCGGCAACATCATTGCTGCCGGCGCCCAAACTGTTCACGCAGTGGCCACCGTACAGGTCCAACATGTCCTGGCCCGACTCCCAATGAAGACGGCTTTCGGAGGCACTCTCCAGTTTGCCAGGAAGACGTTTGTAAGCAGGAAATTCTTTAAGTACAGACATGATTAGTAGCCCAATCCAGAGATGGGCAATGCGGTTTCTTGGGGAAAGCTTAGGACCAAGTTCAGGCATTGCATGGCCTGACCAGCGCCGCCTTTGAGGGTGTTATCGATGGCGCAGATTGCGTGCAGATTGGTTCCGCGAGTGGTGATTCCGATCAGGGCGCGGTTGCTACCGGCAACTTGACGTACTTCCGGCGTGCTGGCTTGCACTTCCACAAAGGATTGGCCTGCGTAGTGCTCGCCATACAATTTGCGAATCGCAGCGGCGTCTGAGGCGGCTGCCAGGGGCAAAATGGCGTGCAGGAAAATGCCCCGCGAGAACGAACCGGAGTGCGGCGTGAAGTCCACGTTTGGCATCTTTTCGAAATTGCGGGGCGTCAGCAATTCGGCCTCGTGACGGTGCCCTCCAAGGCCATAGGCTTTGAAGTTGCCATTACGGTGTGGGTGGTGCGTGCCCTGAGTGGCGTGGGCTCCGCTTCCACTGGAGCCGGTCACACCCTGCAAAATCCAGGAGTGGTCCAGCTTCAACAGACCCGCCCGCGCTGCGGGCAAGACGGCCAATTGCATAGCCGTGGCAAAACAACCGGGGACGGCGATGCGTTTGCAACCGGGCGGGAGCGTGTGAAGTTCGGGCAAACCGCAAGCCCAATGGCCCAACTCATCGGGGCAAGCGTGATCCAGGGAATACGTTTCTTTGTATGCGTCTGCACTCTCCAAGCGAAAGTCGGCTGACATGTCGACGACAACCAGCACGTCCGCGTACTCTTCGAAGCGATCGCGATGGGCGGCCCACCAGGGTCCGGATTGACCATGGGGCAAACCAAGCAGCAGCACAACCTTCCAAGGGAAGTCTGCCGGGTGGGCCTTGAGCACCTTGACCAAGTCCGCAGCTAGGGACTCAAACTCCAAGGTCTTGGCTGTGTCCGAATCGAACGCCAGGTGGGGATGCAATTCCATCAAACCTTGCCCGCCGGCGCGGGTATATGCGCCCGCCAGCTCCAGGCCCGGGTGCACACCTAACAAGCGAAGGAATTCGCCCGCTAGCAAGCCACTCGCGCCGGCCAAGTAGATTTGATGCTTGGTGATCATGAACACACTTCCTGGGCCAAGGCTTGCGCACACGCTTTGGCCAGGCCATCCGCATCAAGCAAAGCGTTGTGGGCGGGAAGGCCGAGCTCTTCGTTGCAGAAACCACGACCGACCGGGGTGTCGGTGACGGGTCCCGAGATCAAGTCAGCGCTCAAGCCGTATTGCTCCTTCATGAGCTGCTGCGCTCCCCATGCACCCACCGGATCGCTTGCGCAGAGCACGATGACCAACCGGTTGGCGCGGATTTCAGGATCCTGCAGGATCGCCTGCACGCCATAGGTACCGAGCAGACCGTCGCCCATCTCGAGCACGATCAGGGACGGGTCGCTTTCAGCCAGATGCGCCACGATAGCGCGTGCTGTGGCCGGAGCGTTTTCGGGTGCACTAGTAACCACGCCAAAATCGGTGAACAAGGTCACCGGGTTCGCGCCGCAGTCTCCCATCAGCAAGATGTCACGTCGCAGGGACACGCCGGTGAGCTTGCCCGCCGCCACCCGTTCGCCGTCGCGAACTAGGCCAGAGATAATGCTAGCGGCCGCCGTGGTCTTGCCCGCATCCATGGCGGTACCGAGCAGCAAAATGATCGGCGGAAGGTCCTTGGGCAAGGGCAAGACGTCGAAGGAGTGGTCCGCGATGTTCGCGGGGCGTCCCGCGCTGCGGTCGAGTCCGGGGAAGGACAGGACCGTGCCGAGCACTTCCAATTCGTGGGGGGAACCGAGGCCGGGCACGGGTTCCGCACCGGCTCCGATCACGCCACCCATGTTGAGCAGCTGCAGGGTATCCCCCACTTTTGCCGTTTCAGGCACCTTGCCGGAAAAGCCGTGCAACGCGTGGCGTTCGCCCAAGGCACCTGCAATCAAGTCGCCGGAGCGTACCTCGACCTGACGGCCATACACGTCCTCGAGCTTGTTGTATGCAGTCTTGGTGCTGCGCACACGGCAGGCGACCACGGTGCCGATTTCTGCGGGGATTTCGGTGCCGAGCACGACCTGCTGGCGCAGGTGCAAGTTGCGGGTGACCGATGCGATCTTGTTGAGTGTGATGCGCTTCATGAGGGGTTTGCCTCCGCAAAAAGTCGTGCGGGTTCCGCCATGACCTGGGCCACGCAGCGCAGTGCGCCCGGGTCGCTGTCGGCAGCAACCACTTCACCGTATTGCGCGTCGCTGGCCGCCATCATGCTGAAGGGGGATTCGAGACCGGTCACCATGGCATTGCCCGGTGAAAGGTTCACGGTCACTTCACCGGTGACGGAACTCTGACTGGCAGCAAAGAAGCCTTCGAAGTCGCGCAACAGGGGATCGTGGAACAAGCCCTGGTGCAACTTGCGACCGTAGACTTCACCCAGGTGGTCCTTCCAGAAGCGTTGGTCCTCGGTGAGCACGAGTTTCTCCAATTCCCGGTGGGCTTGCAGCAGTACCTCTGCCGCGGGAGCTTCGAACGCGATGCGACCCTTGATACCCAGGATCGTATCACCCAGGTGGTAACCGCGGCCGATGCCGTGGCCACCTGCGAGAACGTTGAGGGTTTCGATGAGAGCGATCGGAGCCATGGGTTTCTTGTTCAAGGAAACCGGAACTCCAGCTTCGAAGCCGATGGTGATCGACTCCGGTTGTTTGTCCAAGCCGCCGCCGAGTGTCCAAATCCAATCCTGCTCGCCCAGGCCTTGCTTGCTATCGAGCAAAGCACCGCCGCCAATGGTCAGGCCCCAAAGACCGGCGTTGATGGAATAGGAGCCCCCCGCGGTAGGTAGCGGCAGATTGTGCTGCTTCAGCCAAGCGATTTGATCCTCACGCGCGGGGGCCTCATCGCGAATCGGCGCCATCACTTTCAATTTGGGAGCGCAAACTCGCAGTGCCGCGTCAAACCGAATTTGATCGTTGCCCGCCGCCGTGCAACCATGGGCCATGGCTCCGAAACCATGCTCGATCGCATACTTTGCAAGCATCTCCGCCTGCAAACCACGTTCCGCGCCCACCGACAAGGGGTACACCTGCCCACGCTTCACGTTGGCTGAAACCAGCCAACGGATCACACGCTGGAACATCTCGGCTCGACCGTCCAGCCGAACGTGCTCCACTGCTCCGTACTCCAGGGCACGAGCGCGGATCTGTTCGTGTTCTTCCTCCGTGGAACCACCGCAATCAATGATGCATGTGGTGACAGTATGCTTCAGTTCGCGGGTGAGATAAGCGGTCAGATATGAGGTGTCTAAGCCGCCGGAGTAAGCGAGTAGGATACGCATGATTAAACCAACTCCTGAATGCGGTCGATGACCAGCCCAGCGTTCACCTTGGAGGCGACCGCCACAAATACGGTGTCATCACCGGCCACACTGCCGACGAACTTCAGTCTCTTTTCCCCTTCCAGCGCCCGGGCGATCGCGCTGGCGGCGCCCGGCTCACAGTGAATGACCGCCATGTGCGGGCCCGCCAAACTGGCGCCGCGCAACAGCGGGCTCAGGGTCTCAAGCGGGGTGCAGCGCTCGCCATCGGCCAAGGAATACTTGCCCCCGACCTTCACCGCACCCACAGCCTGCAAATCCCGGCTCATGACCGGTTGCGTGGTGCTGTGACCCAGCTCCGCCAGGGCGTCAATCAGCTCCGCCTGGCTGCTGGCTTCCCCCTTGCCAAGCAGGTCGACCAGACCACGGCGCCGTTCTTTGGTAGTGGACATGGTGGCAGCATACATATGCATAATTATGCTGCAAGGGTGAATAAATATATAATTCTAGTTCGCTAGGACCCGCTGGGGCTACCTAGGCAGAATATCTATTGCAACACCCGCGAGCCCCTCCCTGGAGACCACAACCGTCGAAATTGCAATTCTAGAGGGTGGGCGGGCTCACTCCCGATGGCTGAACGCGTTCGACAGATACACCGTGCTCCGGGGCCGCCAAAAGGGAAAGAAGATGAGGCCGGTGGTGCTGAACCCTTGCCATTCCCCGTCTTCCTGGACCTCAACAGTCCAGCGATAGGCCCTGCCGCTCCTCTTCACCACCTTCAGCCGGCAATCCGAACTGAGCCCAAAATTCAAACAGCGGAGTGCTTCGTCCTCTGAATCAAAGTGCTCATGCCAGGCTTCATAGCTCACTAGGAAAGACCCCTCCCCCCCTTCGATCCGCAGGGAAAATCCACTGGGGGAGGCCGGTGCAATGTCAATGCCCCCATCCGACCCCTCGAAGTGCAAACCCTCGTATCTGAACAACTCCTGCTTCACGCGATCGAGAAAACCCATGATCGCAGCATACTCCGGGGCCCACATTCTTGATAGGCGCTGGCGGCATGCCACGGCACGTGCGCACGGGCGAGGATCCGCGTCCCCCCCCATCCTGACCCAGGACTCACATTACGGTCTCTTCATGAACGCGTAGACAAGGCCGATCAAGGGAAAACCAAACATTCCCAATTCGCCCAGGTCAATGTAGGTTTGAGCCAACACCGCCGCACCGAGCAATACCAGCCAACAGGTTCCGTAGGCAGCGGCAAAGTCCCGGTAGAAACTCTTCCATGTGGGCTGCTCGACTTCTGGTTGGCGGTCATCACCGGTGTCATGCGGTGAATCTTCGAGCACAAAGTAGTCGTCTGCAGCGACCCCATCCAAATGTGTGATGCGCCGGTAGTAGCCGACCTGGGCCTCCCTTCGAAGGATGCCGAGTCGGGTGTCCACGTACGGGTAGGTCACGTTCTCAGGGTGGAAACACAGGTTGATGCTCTCTAATCGAGCATGCAACTGATCATGCGAGCAACCCGCGGGGAGATCTGAGGATCCCTCCGCGAGGGCCTCATCTACCCAATCGTGGAAGCCCTCTTCGGCACGTTTCACCAGGTCATGTTCGGCGACGTGGGACTTCAGTGTGGCTACGGCTTTTTCCATTTTCGGCAAGGCTGTCGGGTTGTTTTCACAGGCCAAGACTTTTGCGCAACTCTTTGTTCTCTTTGCCGGTAGCTAGAAGTTTGCGTACGGCGTCCACAATGGCCTTGGACTCCTTGGCTTCAGGTGATTCCATGGCATCGAGAGTTTGACCGAGGAGATGGATGTACGCTTCATCGGCACGCATCATCTGTTGCGTATTCGAATGAAGTTCGGACTTGTGCTTATTGAGTTCGGACTCCCGCCTATTGTGCGCCAGCAGCAATAGTGTGATGAGGGTGAGATTGCAAACAACGGAGGCTATCATTAGTTTCTTCATGTTCGGTTGCGATGGGGTCAAGGGTTGGGAAAGTGAGTCTCGGTCGCGCAATTTGATCGCGCTGTACGCATATGGGTCGAACCAATGCGAAGGCTCATTCGCTCCAAGGCGACTTCTCTTCCTCCCACTCGGTGCTGCCATAATTTGACATGCAGAACTTCTTCCATGTTTTGCCAGAGGCTGTGTCGAATACCAATAGCGTGCTGCCATGGCTAACCATCTGGTAGCGACCTTCGCCGGACGAGACCGCATAGGCAATGGCCAAACCTGCGATCAGGATAGCAATGGCGACGAGGTGGGGAGCTTTCAGGTTCACTTGACTCATGTTTTCGTCTGACTCGTGGTGGTGGTAGTGTTTCTTGCGACACAATAGGCACCGGCGATCTTACACGCTTGACGCTACTGCTTATTCACACGATTCATTTCGTATTTCCAATTGGCGACACGCGCATCCAGAGCCCGCAACTTCTGCGGAGCAAGGGACTGAATCTCGGCGAGCATGTAAGCCTTGCGAGCGGACTTCATGGCAGCTAAGGCGGCACGGCGGCGACCCATTGCGGCTTGAACTTCGGCGTACTCTTCGAAGCAACGGCCCAGCCATTCGGCGTCACGGGGGCCGTAACCCTTGGAGTGGAAGCGGCGAGCCACAGGGATGGCGGCCTCTAGCATGCTGCCCGCTTTGGCCAACTTTCCGGTCAAACGCAGCATGTGGGCCAGGGCCCAATCGGAACGCAAACGCAAACGACTGCCCGGCGCGGTGGCTTTGCGGGATTCACGGATAGAGTCCACGGCGGAATCCAAATCGCCCGCGGCCTCCTGGGCGAATCCGAGGCTTTCATAGGCCGCAGCAACCCACTTGGGTTGAGCCGCGCTGCGCGCGGCATCGAGGGTTCGCTGGCACCAGTCCACACGCACTGGCCCCTCGGCCACGACCGACGCCAGGGTCGCGGCCTGCATAGCGCCCTCCCACCACCGCATCGCAAGGCAATAGCCGTAGAGCTCGTCGAACGCATGCAATGCAGGCGCCATTTGAGTGGTACTTCGCAGATGCAATGCACCGGCCAAGAGAACGCGGGCGTGGGCGCGTTGCTCGCTCCCATCGTCAGCCTCCTGAGCCTGGTTCAACCAAGCCTGGCCATCCTCACTGCGTCCCAACAGGGACAAGCTGCTCGACACCTGCGCTGCAGCCTCCACAAAAAGGGCCCCATCGTTTTTGTTGCTGGCCGCCACAGCCGCCATCTTGTAGAGCTCGGATGCCTCCGCAAATCGCCCACCCTCGAAGGAGCGATCCCCACTTTCCAGGAGGTCCTCGGGCGGGGATACCTTCTCACGGCCCAACGGGGAGCTCACGCAAGCCCCAAGCCCAAATCCAACGACAATTGCAATGACACCAACAAGGGACGGAATGCACTTCATGGGTACAGGGTACGCTTCCGTGCGCTGCAACCGAAGGCCCCGACATGGGGCACATTCCACCGGATCACCCTTCTGGTGGGCCCAAGGGGTCAATCCCCCCGCTCTTCCCGCGGTAAGGGTGTCGCGCGGCCAGGATCCACGCTAAATTGGGCCCCCGGATTTCGATGCAGTCCAACATCCACGTCCAACCTCCACACCATGTCTAGAATCCCCAATTGGACCCTGCCCCTGATTTTGGGCATGGGCATCACGGCCCTGTTTTGGTGGCAATCTACCATCGGGGACACCGTGCGGGGTGAATGGACGGCGGGGCCGGGCGTGGAACAGGTTTTTGAGGGTGAGGACCTGGAGGATGCTGGCCTCGTACCTGGAGCAGCGGGGGAACGAAGGGGCGAAAACCCATCGGGTTCGGAAGTGGACTTCCCCGCCGAAACTATCGGTGCGCGAAGATCCTCCTTGGGCCGCGGCGCACTTTTGGTGCCCGCAGACGCAGGACGACTACAAGTCGTATTGCTCGACGCTGCCACCCGGTCCCCACTGCCAGGAATCCCCGTGGTCGCTTACTTGGAATCCCCGCCCAATGGCCGCCCCACCCCGACGCGACGCACCAAAGGATCGCGAGGGCGCTTGGATCTCACACCGCTTTCCAATCTGCGAGGTGGTGTCGAATTCGACCTTCCGCCGGGCCAAGCGATTCGCCTTTCGATCCGACCCGACAGCTCCGAGCACCAACCCACGATCGAACGCATCGATCCGCTGGGGCCTTTCGAAATGCGCACGCTGGAGATCATGGTGCGCGGGGTGGCCTACACCGAATTCCATGGTTTGGTGCGCGACCGAGAAACGGGTAAGGAAATTTATGGTACGGCTGTTCGCGTGCACTCGCTGGACACATTGCGAACGAAACCTATGGAAGCCCTTGCGGACCACCTCCTCACCACGCGATCCGACGCCCAGGGTTGTTTTGAAATCGACGCATCCGAACAGGGTAGTTTCGCGTGGCTTCAAGCACCTGGTTATGGCCCCACCCTCATCACCCTCGACGCTGCCCACCAAAGTCATACCAACCCGCGGGAAGCCTACCTCACGCCTGCGGCATTCCTTGCTATCGCGCTCAAAGATAGGCACGGAAAGCCACTTGAGGGTCTCCAGGTGAGACTGCGAATTTCATCTTCCTCCGTCACACAGACCGAAACGGAGGGCCTCGAAGGACAGACCGTGTTTTGGACCCTTCCCACCGACCGCTACGGCCGCGTGGAATTTGAATCCCTCCCCGCGGACGCCCCGATCGCGATCGAAATCCTCGCATCAAGTCCTGATGTGATCGTTCCGCCACCCATGCAGATTCTGAACCCGGGGGAGGCCCGGCAGGTGCAATGGGTGATCGGCGGGGGCACACGCCTGAGCGGAAAACTCACACTTGGTGACGGTGTTGAAGGTGCCCCCTTGGGTGGGCAAGAACTGTGGCTTCTGCCCGCCTCCACGGCGGGTAGCAAACTGGTCACAAGCGGGGACCAAGGACGCGCTTTGCACAAAACCCACACCGATGACGGGGGCAACTTCGTCTTCTCCGGCGTGCCTTCGGGAGCATGGTGGATCACACCTGCGGCCAAGGGAACGCGCACCCGTTTCGCCCCCATCGCCCGGCACTTCGATGTTCCCAAGGACCTGCCGGACCTCAACGTTTCGATCGAGGTTTTCCCTGCGCTTTGGATCTCCGGACGCATCGAACCAATCAACGGCCAAAACCCCGGTCGTCAACGCCTTTGGGTACGCTCCACAACAACCCCGGGAACACTCAACCAATACACCGACGATAAGGGACATTTCCGGATCGGCCCCCTTCCCCCCGGACCGGTGGAAATCGCCGCTTATCCGGCCAAAGGTCACCCCGGCAGCGCCCCTCAAGTTTGCACCGCCAGCGCCAAGGACGTGCGCCTGACCTTGCGTCTCGCCGCGCGCATCCGCGCCCTACTATCCACCGCCGACGGCAGCCCGAACCCTTCGATTGAGCGCATCTTGCTCACACACCCCGATGGGCAAGTCACCCAAGAGCACGGTCTGTCCATCGATGACCTGGCCCCAGGAGTCTACGCCCTATCGGTCTTGTCGATCGATGGCCGCACGGCCTGGGCCCAACACATCGAAGCCCGAGCCGGCCGCGCCCCCGGGGAAGCCATCCTGGAACTCAGCGAAAGCGCGGGTATCACCCTCACCGGCCCCGGGGACTACCGCATCTGGGCCGAAGGTGCGTGCGTGGCGCAGGGGCATCTAAAAGAGGGCGAATCCCTTGCGGAACCAATCCCCATCGGCCCCATGCGACTCATGATCGCGGGTCAGGACAAACCCGCAAAGAGTTGGGTTTCGAATAAATCTACGCCGGTTCAATTTGGGCTGCAGTGACCGGTTCGAACTATTGGAATTGAATGTACGCCACGCAGTGCACTCCGGAGCGGCGCCTGTTGCGCCTCCGGACAATCAAGGCGTCATAGCCAGCACGCACTGCCTCGACGGGAACTTCAAGTTCGACTTTTACGATTCCTGGGAAGAGTTTCCCCCTCATCCCCGCGTAGTCCAGGACCGAACCAAGTGGCTTGCCCTGACCCAGGAAGAAGACTTCGTATTGGGCCAAACCACCCAATCCCAATTCCATTTGATCGGCATGCGAGACTGCGCCCAAGGAAACTTGAAGCCCACCATCGGGGACCAGGTGGAACCCGCTGTTCCAAATGGAAGTCCCTTCCGGGTGGGGCTCCGAGAAATCCCCAAGGGCAACTTGCACCAGGGGGGGCTGCCGATAGTCGACCTCCGCATACTTGCGTAATGCTTCTTTCCCTTCTCCGAAAGCCAAACTCCAAATGGCCCCAAAGCGCTTCTTGGTGAACAACGGACCACGGGTAATCAGACAAATGTCCCCATGGGCTTTCGCTAGACCGGGATGGGCAAATCGATTCTCCTGGGAGGAGACCGACTGCAAATAGCCGTCGGGCACCCTTCGAATGAAGTGGCCTATCTTCCAATCCGCCAAGTCCCATGCCGGGAGCCGCATGAGGAATGGATCGCACAACATGGGGTCCACAAAATGAACGCCAGGGCCGCACAAGAAACCATCGATACCAACCAAACTGTCCAAAAAAATGATCGGATCTGACGGGTCAGGATTCAAACCCAGCAATTTAGGAAGGCTATTCGGCTCCGGCATATCACGCGACTCCGAAAGCAAACCGGTGCGCAAGTACCACGTTCCACGTTCATCCACAACGCCATGAAGATCCAAACCCTCTTGGCGGGTGGAAAATCCAGGACCACTCAGAATTGGAGTCGCTGGTGAAAGCAATCCAAGCACCAAGGCCGTGATTGCCGAAACGGGATAGATCCAGCGCCGCTTCTCCAGGATGACAACCCGACCCACCAGAATCACCGAAACAAAGAAGGGGGGTGTCAGGAATCGGCCAGACATGTAACCCCCACCAATTTTCAAGAGATAGACGCAATACAGCAATGCGCCCACTGCCAAGCTAAAACCTCTCACGGACCGACCAAAAATGGCAACGAACCACCCGACGCAAAGCGTGGGCAAGAGGATGGGGTCCGCGGTGGCCACATCCGCATAGAACCTGAAGCCTTGCGCGACCAACTCACGGGAATCGATTCCGGTCATGGCCTTGGAGTAACCGGTGACAGGTATCGGTGTCCCGTAATAGAGGGTCGCAAACGCTGTCCAGGCGACGAGGGGAAGGCCTCCTAAAAGCGTGACCTTGAAACAATCCCCCAGTGTCACCCTGCGGCAGGCCACAACAACAGCCGGCAGGAACAAGAGTACCGAATCAGGCCGATTCACGGCTCCGAGACTGGCTACCAGGGTCATCCAAAACAGTCGTTTCTTGGCAGGCATCTTGCCAAAGTGCAGTGTGGCGAAAATGGCCAACAGGAGGTGGGTCAGCGGTCCTTCGAGACCCGAGGTCGAGTAGTCCACAAAAGACTTGGAGAAGGCCAGGATCAACAAACAACATGCGCTTGCCCTTTGGGACATGGACAATTTGAAGCCCAACAAATAAACCGCCAACCCGGAACACACTCCGCCAAGAACCAACGCGGAATAGTAAAACTCACCGGTGATCCAGCGCCCCACGGTCAAGGCCATCATCCACAGCGGATGGCTATAGGTTTGAACCCGATCGGCTACGTTCCACCGCAACCCGTACCCATTGAAGAAGTTGTCGATGGTCCGAAAAGTGATGAACGCATCCTCAGCGACCCAGGCGGTTCGAATCACCCCTATCACAAACAAAGCCACGGCTACCCAGCGCACAATGCCCCACTGGAGTGTCCTACCCTGTGTTTGGTTCAATGATGTCATGGTGGTCAGAAAGCTTGTCGCTCCGGCGGCATGATAGCAGCGTTTCTCCCCGACCACGAGCCGGTCAAGGTGCTTCAATGCTACGCGGAACCGTGCGCAATGGTGATCGCGGCAATCAATATAGCGCAACGGGACAGGACCCAAGCGAACTAGCAACGCCAAATCCCTTTCCGACACGATTGGCCAGATTCGGGAGGCTTGAGGCCGTATCATTCCTGCTATCTGGCGGGATCCTCACCACCCGGCAGGGTCATCCATCGGATTGTCGGGTTTTTAACCTGGCAGAATCCTGTCAAAAAAAACTCCCCAATCGCCATCCGATAGGGCATGCGCCCCTATACAGCCCGAGTCTGGCGCCTGGCGAGAAGATTCACACAAGTTCCAGATGCCTCGCATACCGGCGGCAGGCTGGAATCCGCTATTCTCTCCGCTCATAGGCGTTCAGATCCCTGACTTAGAATCACCATGTCCACCACCAGCGCAACCTCCGAAAATCCCCTCCTCGCCCCCACAGGCATTCCCCAATTTGCCAGCTTCGATGCTGAACATGTCACCCCCGGCGTGGAGGCAATGCTCGAAGAGGTCAAGACCGCCCTGGCCGAACTGGAAGCCAATGGCACCGCGACCTGGGAGGGCGTGGTACTGCCCCTAGAGCGCATCCACGATCGCATGGATTTTGTGTGGGGAATCGTCTCCCACCTGTCCAGCGTACGCACGACCCCCGAGTTGCGCGAAGTGCACGAGGCCATGCAGCCCAAGGTGGTCGAATTATCCATGGTCTTGAGCCAGAGCCGCACGATCTATGACCTGTTGGAGAAGCTGGAGCAAGGTGACGGTTTCTCCGACCTTGACGCCGGCCAGCAGCGGGCCATCAAGAGCTTGGTGCGCGACGCGCAGTTGTCGGGTGTGGCACTCGAAGGCAAGGACAAGGACGAGTTCAACCGCCTGCAGGAAGAGCTCGCTAGCCTGTCGACCACCTTCAAAAACCACGTACTGGACTCGACGAAGGAGTTCAACATGGACCTCACCACCGCGGACGAAGTCGAGGGTCTTCCTCCTAGTGCCAAGGCCCTGGCCGCCAGCCAACACCCCGATGAAGACGCCACGCCCGAAGCAGGCCCCTGGCGCATCACCCTGGCCTACCCCAGCTTCGGCCCGTTCCTCAGCCACGCTAAGCGCCGCGATTTGCGCGAACGTGTGTTCCGCGCCTCCGGCACGCGCGCCAGCAGCGGCGAGCATGACAACAGCCAAGTCATCGATGACATTCTGAGCAAGCGCCTCGAAATGGCCAAGCTGCTGGACTTTGAAACCTACGCGGACCTGAGCTTTGCACGAAAGATGGCACCCGACGTGGCCGCCGCAAAGCGCTTGCTGGAAGAGCTGCGTTCGGTCGCCTACCCCGCCGGTGAAAAGGACTTCGCCGACCTGGAAGCCTTCGCCAAGGAAAATGGTCAGGAAGAGCCCCTGGCCCGCTGGGACATGGGTTTCTGGGCCGAGCGCATGCAGGAAAAACTGTTCGATTTCTCCGACGAAGACCTGAAGCCCTACTTCCCGATCCCCAAGGTGCTCGAAGGCCTGTTCGGCCTGGCCACCAAGCTATTCGGCATAACCATCGAGCAAGTCGACGGCAAGGTCGACACCTGGCACCCCGACGTCATGTTCTTTGAGGTTTCCGACAAGGACGGGGCCCACATCGCATCGTTCTTTCTGGACCCTTTCACGCGTAGCGAAGACAAGCGCGGCGGTGCGTGGATGAACGACTGCTTGGGTCGCACCAACGCCCACGGCAGCTTGCGCATTCCAGTCGCTTACCTGGTGTGCAACTTCACCCCCCCCGTTGGCGACACGCCCGCGCTGCTGAGCTTCAACGAAGTCAACACGCTCTTCCACGAATTCGGCCACGGCCTCCAGCACATGCTCACCCAAGTCGAGCACGGCATGGTTTCCGGAATTGAAAATGTGGATTGGGATGCGGTCGAATTGCCCAGTCAGTTCATGGAAAACTGGTGCTACCACAAGTCCACCCTCATGGGCTTTTCGGGACACTGGGAAACCGGCGAACCCCTGCCCTCCGACCTGTTCGAGAAACTCGAATCCGCTCGCACCTTCCGCACGGGTTCAATGGTCCTACGCCAGGTGGAGTTCAGCTCTGCCGACCTGGCCCTGCACCACAGCTATGATCCCAATGGGGATGAGACCCCGAACGATGTGGTCAACCGCATTCGCGAGGGCACCTATATCGGACCCAAATTCCCCGAAGGCCGATTCCTGTGCGCCTTCAGCCACATCTTCGCCGGCGGATACGCCGCCGGGTATTACTCATACAAGTGGGCTGAAGTGCTTTCGGCCGACGCCTTCGGCGCTTTTGAAGAAATCGGACTAGACAACGAAGAAGCCGTGGCCGAAACCGGTCGCCGATTCGCGGATACCGTGCTCGCTCTCGGGGGCAGCCTGCCCCCCATGGACGTATTCAAGGCCTTCCGCGGACGCGAGCCCAGCACCGAAGCTTTGCTTCGTCATCTAGGCTTGGCGTAGAAGCCTTTCGAACCCAAACCAAGTAGCCGTGGCCCTCCCCTGGGGCACGGCTACTTTTGTTTGGTCGGAAAGGTGGGGACTAGCTCGGATGTTTCATGAAGACGGGCTCCAGGCACAGCAACTCGGTTCCTGGCAGGGCTTTGCGGATTTTGAAACCGCAGGCAATGCGGTAGGGATCCCTTTCACAGGTCCCAAAAGGGACCTGCGATCCGCTGCACGGACCGGGACTTGCCTATGGAGGAAGGCAAAATTCGGAAAGTCCTGTCAGGGAGCGAGAGGGGCCCGAAGGGGCCCGTTTGCGAAGCCGGGGGTGCGTGTTCATGAGATATCCGGGCTAGGCCTCCGCAAACCACGCCGGTAAACTCCACGCTCCCCTGTCCCTGCCCGCGCACAACCATGGAACTACCCCAGAGCACGCCAGCCCTACTCGCCGTGCAATTGAATCAGCGCGCCACGGTGATCGCAGGCCTCACCGAAAAATGGAGCGCTTCCCAGGCGATGATCGAGCTGCACGAAGGCGGTCCGAGCGGACACAGCACCCTGCTGCACTTGGTCAATGTCACCAGAACAACCCAGGCTGCCCTGGATCTCCCCCCCCCGTTTTCAGACAAACTCGACACCTGGGACCAGGTGCGATTTAGCTTCCGGAGCTTAGCAAAAGGTCTTTCTGAGCAGATTTCAGGGATCACGTTGGAGTCCCTCGAAGCCCCCCCAGCCATCGAGATTGTCGATGACTTCAAGAACAGTCTCACCACGCGACATGCCTTTCTCTTGGGCCATGTGTTTCATCTTGCTTACCACGCCGGGCAACTGGGATCACTGGCAACCCTTATCAATTCCAAAGAGAAGTGACGGGCTTGGCCGTCAGCTCGTGCGCGCATCGGTACAAGGCACTCCCCATGATTCGATCCTGACGCCAGACGAAACACTTTAGAATGGGGCCTGAATTATTGGGGAAGAACAGCAGATTGAAAATACCATTGGAACGAACGGGGGTAGACCCCGCTTTGTTCAAGAAACTAATGGACGCTCAGCAGGAGATTGCCAGGGCACAATTCGGTCGGCAGCGAAACGATCACACCCCGCAGCCACCCGCATTGGTCAACGAGCTGTGGATCAATATCCTGCGCGCGGAAACTGCGCCACCTTCCGAAATTCAGGCCTTCCGAGCTTGGGCAGCCACAGCCATTCGGAACATCCTCATCAGCCATGCCCGAACCAAGGGCGCGGTCAAGCGCGGGGGTGGCTTAGTGCAGGTTCAACTTCACCCATCCCACCGCACCACCGATGACGCGCCCATCGACCTATTGGAACTTGAGGAGAAATTCATCCTACTCAAGTAAATCGATGAACGTGCTGCGTGGGTGGTGGAGTTAAGTTTCTTTGGTGAAATGGAACATGCACAAGTCGCGGAGGAACTGGGCATTAACGGGCGCCTTTCCCAGCGTACATGGTCCATGGCTCGCTCCTGGTTGAGCATGCGCTTTCAGGACAGGTAATCACCATGGACAAATCGCGCTACAAGGAAGTGGAGGCCATCTTTGTGGATGTGGTTGATCTGCCTTTGGACCAACGCAAGGGTCGGATCCAAGAGTTCACCTCAACGTTGCGAACTACCTGGCCGAAACTGCCGCTGAAGGCATTCATGGACACCCAGACCGCCTGGTAGTTCGCCATAGTGAGGTGAATCAAAGCAGATTGACCTGTTCGCTTGGCAACCAAACGTGCCCCATGACCCGATACGCCTGGCTGTGAAGCTCTCGTACAGCCGTTCGGCAAGCTCACCCTTGGCATCCACATCCCCAGAAGAAACCAAGGCGAGCCGCTCTACGATGCTCTTTTCGAATGAGTCGGTCCCTGTGCAAAGACAGGATGTCAAACTCCGGGAAGCTCAATCCCCACGCAGGCGTTTCTCGCGGACGAAATTGGTCAGCAGCCGGAAGGCACTGGTGTCGTCCACAAATTTCGAGGCCTTTTCCCGGCTCTTCCACCAGCGCTCCTTGCGGACCTGGCGGAGCTTGACCATGGAGAGCCCCATGTGATTGACCGCATAGGCTTGCAGGTCCTCTTTCTTTTTCAGGTCGGTTGCGAGGGCCAAACCCTGCAATTCGAAGTGGTTCACAGAGTCCAAAACAGTACCGTGCCCCACGCGGAACCAGGCTGCCATTTCACCGCTGCCATGGCGTTCGGCAGCTTCAGGGCTGTCGATGAGAACTTCGGCCCGAATAGGATCTTGGACCTGAATCAAGTGCGCCCCTTCCAAGCTGTAGATCGGAATCGAACCACCCTCGAAAACTCCATTGAGGAAGGTGCTGTCAGGAGCTGCGGGTTCAGTACTCACGCGGTCGAGCACTTCATGGTCGGTGGGCGCCTTCGCGATCACGTGTGGGAAGGATCGATTGGCAGTGAACGTCAAAGACCAACACGAGGTGAATAGGGAGCCCCCACAACGCACATACCATTGCACGATGGGCACGTCGCTGGCGGCAATCTCGCCGGTGCATCCAACAATGAGTACCGCAGCAGGGTGCAATCCTTCCTCGGCCAATTGGCCAGCGCGCACGATACGATACACGATACCGAGCCGCTCCAAAACACTTTCAATGTGATCGCCGCGACCTGGGATGACCACCACATCCAGACCGGAATAGATCAGGGCGTCGGGCACTTGGTAGCCGTATTTCTCGAAGCTGCGCTGGGATTTTTCGCGTTGGCGCAAGGAGACCTTGCCCTGGTTTTCCTTCCACCAATCCTCCCACCCCTCCTTGGGTGCACCAGAGGTTGCGCGGCCAGAAAGGCGTAGCAAGCCGTGGGTCGCGCTCAAAGCAACCGACGGCTCCCGATCTTCGGTGGCCTTCATCAGAAGATCGAAGCACTCGGGTAGGGCCAAGTGCATCAAACCCACCACTGCTGCGCCGCGATCGCGCCAATCGGATCGCTCCAGGGCAGCGGTCAAAATCTCCAAGGCTTTCGGACCACGACCTTTGCCCACGGCCACAAGGGCCGCCTGGGCCAAGTCTCCTTGAATGGAATCCGCTGCCAGCACCAACATGGCCTGTGCCTCGGGAAGTTCGCTCTGAGCCAAAGCCACGCACAGGTCCTCGCGGCTGGCCACAGTCCCGCGTTCCTCGGTGATGCAGCGGTGCAAGACCTTGCGTGCGTCCTCGTTTTCGAGGCCACCAAGCTTGAGCACGGTGTGGATCAGTGGCTCCACGACCTTCGCAGATGTGTCGTCCTTCAAGCGTTCGACCGCATAGGTCAGCGACTCGTCCCCGGGAATGGTGCTGAGGGTTTTTGAGGCTGCGCGGCGCACGGCCACATCCTCGCACTCAGCCACTTTCCGGATTTCAGCCAGGCGCCACGGGGCTGGCAGGGTTTCCCCAAGGGCTTCCAAAATGCGTGCGCGATAGACGCCACTCGGCTTTTGCAGAGTCAGTTTGTTCAAGGCCGGACCCAATGCGTCCTGGCGCGGATCATCTCCTTTGATGGCTTTGGCGCAAGCGACCACCGCACGAATCAAGCGACGCTCAAGAACAGGATTCACGCGGCCCAGCCCCAGGTTCTCGACCAAGATCGGAATGCAAGCTGGGTTGGCGGTGCGCTCTGCAGCCTCAGCGGCTTGGGTTCGCAGAAGCAATCTTTCGGATTCCAAAGCCTTGCCCAAGGCCGCCGGCTGATCCTCAGGTTTGGCGCAAGCCACCAGCGCATTGGTGCCAGCTGGCTGCAACGCCTCATCCCGGTTGGACGCCAACTTTTCTAGCTTGGTCAGCTTCGTCGGCAACACGCCATGCTCAGCCAATCGACTCAGGGCATAGGCGGCAACCTCGGCGGTCTTGCCCTTAGCCTTCTTGTAGAATGTATCGGCGGAATTCTCCGGGTCGATCTTGGCGAGCGCGTCCAAGGCTGCGCGGCGCACCGAGAAGAGAGGCGCCTCCAAGGCAAGCTCCTGCAGGTTCTTGATCGCTGCGGGAGTACCGTGCACCGAAAGCCCTTTCGCTGCGGCCAACACCACACCCCAGTCCTTGTCTTTCAGTGCTTTGTGCAACCACTTGGGCACATTCTCACCACCAACATCGATGCAATGCTCGATGGCGGCTTGGCGAACGTCCGCGTCCTTATCACGGAGTTTTCTTTCGTCGAACTGGGCGCTGGCGATTGCACATAACAGTAGGGGAAGGACGAATGCGAGCAATGCTTGTTGGAGGATCTTCATGGGGTGACAATATTCAGTCAATGGACGCGGGTAGGCAATCCTTGAATCAGTAATCTCTAGTAGCTATTCTCGGGCCCACTACGATTTGGAGGAACAATTTGGTTCTGAAACGGGCCAAAGCAAGCCTTCGATCCCCCCCCGCGTACGTCCCAGGCACGATCTTCGCACAATCAACGACTAGAGGTCCAAAGGAGCCGCCGCACACGGCTCTAGGACGCGGGAAGGGCAATCGCACATGCGGTTGCCCTCTTTTTGTGGGCCTTTTATAGGACTGTCACTTGGGCGCCCGCCCGGCGGGTGGCTTCGCAGAGCCAGTCGAAGGCGGAACGAGAAATGGTCTCGGCTGCTTTTGGAGCCCACAACCATGTGAGGGTGCGGGTGGTGCCCTGGTGGGTTTTGGTGCGCTGGCTATCCTTGACCGCGTTGGCGCAGGGACCGTCCCTGTCGTGCAGGCACATCAAGCCGGTCACACGGATGGTTTGGCCCGATTGATTGAACACGTACTCGGCACCTTCCTCACCGTTGCGAACGGAAAGCGGCCCGTTCACCAAATCCATGTCCACCACGCTGATCGGAATGCCGCTCACCAGGGAGACCACATTCAGTATGTCTACCGACGGGTTGATCGTGGGAAGAGGGCCTTGGGCCGCAGCGCGGATTAGGTATTCGGACGAAGGCTTGCCGCGGCCCGAGGGTTTGTAGCCATCCGCACGCAATAGCGAGCGCACGACTGTTTGCATGCCCTCGTCGCGGATGGCCCCCGCAGGAGCCGATGCAAGCACGGCGGCCTTGTTGGTGGCATCCATCTCCCCAAGGGGTTTGGGCCAGACGGCCTCAAACCCCAGGGGCAGGAGCAAGGGAAGGTCTGCGACCTTGATCAAACTCGCCATCAGTTGCTGAGTTTTTCTTCCTGGATCTGATCGAGTACGCGCAGGACCAAGCGCGAAACGCGGGTGATCTTGTCGAAGTTGATTTTGTCCACGGTGTCTGTGGGCTTGTGATAGTCCTCGTGCACATCAGCAAAGAGGAAGATCACGGGCACGCCCAGGTTCTTGCGAAAACTGGCGTGGTCGGAGCGCCAGTAGTAGTCGTCCGCATTGCCCAACTTGGGGAAGCCTTCGAACTTGCTCTGCTGCATGGCCACCTTGGTCAACCAGGAATATTCCTCATGTTTTTTGGTAGGCGTAATATTCAGCTTGTCGCCGGCGTTGCGCCCGATCATGTCGATATTGATGTTGCAGACGGGTCCCATTCCTTCGGGGAACCAGGGGTTCTTGGTCCAGGCGGAGCTGCCCCAAAGACCCTTTTCCTCGGCGCTGACCCACATGACCATGACCGTGCGCTTCATGGGACCGTATTCGGCCAAACCCTCGCAAAGGGCCAACAAACCGGTGGTTCCCGATCCATTGTCATCGGCACCATTGTAGATCCTTCCATCCTCGTGCTTGCCCACGTGGTCGTAGTGGGCGGATACGATGATCACTTCATTGCGCAGTTTCGAGTCGGAACCGGGCCAGATACCGATCACGTTTTCGAGGGTGGTTTCGCCGCTCCAAACGGAACAGCGCTCTGAAATCTTGCAGCTGATCTTCTTTCCAGGTTTCGCCTTGCCAATCGCACGACGCAAAGCATCGGCTGTATTGAGGGGCAGGACAATGGTTGCGAAACCACCGGCCTCGGGGCCCTCTCGCCAAGACGGACTGAGCTGACGCTTGTAGAGGCTGGCTTGCTTCTCTGCGATCTCCTCACCCTCCCCCTTTTCGGGAATGAGAATGATGCCGTGGGCGCCCCGGCTTTTGAGATCGGTGCGCGTTTTGCGCGAGGGTCGTCGACTCCCCTCAACAACAACCCAACATCCTTCGACCTTGGCCTTGGATTTGTTGGCCTTTGAGCTCGGACCCAAGTAAACGACGGACGCTTGCTTGATGTCCCGGTCGGAGCGGCTGCCCGTCCCATAGAAGAAATCCTTGCCCCAAGCCCATTGAAAGTCGCCACCTTTCACGTGCAATGTCATGTGGGTTTCCACCGCATTCATGCCCCACTGGGGTAGCTGATAGGGGTGGATGAAGGTGTCCTTGAAACCCTTTTCAAAACCAAGACGCATCAAGCGAGCGCGCAGGTAGCGAGCTGCAATTTGCTGTTCCAAGCTGGGCGTATCGCGCCCCCCCAAGGCATCGTCAGCCAGGAAGTGGAGGTCGGCCTTGGCGTTCTCGATTTTAATGGCATCCAAGCCACGCTCAAGCGCCGGAAGGGCCGGGACACTGGTGATTTTTTGCGAGAACCCTGTGGAAACGAGGGTCAGGAGAAGCAGAGAAGGGATCCAGAAACGTTTCATATTGCTTGACGGAGAGGGCCTGGGTGGCTTGCCCCATGTAGGGTTGAAGCCCGATTGGGGTGTCGCATGATAGCGCCAAGGCGGGATCCTGGTTGGGAGGACCGGCCGGTCTGCGGGATTCGAACGGGGGAATTACGTGGCGGGTACGTCGAATTTTTTACGGGTGGGAAAGAAATGGGTTTTGGCACCCCCTGAGCCCTCCAAGTGCCCGACGACCCAATTCTTGGGCACCCACCAAAAGGAGGTTGGGGAGGGCACGCGCCGATCCCTATCCTCAGTCCATGCAACTTGCTCCTGTCGACTGGGCCGTCATCATCGCCTACGTGGTCTTCGCCCTGAGCGTGGGCGCCTACTTTGCACGCCGCGCCGGAAAAGGCATCGAAGAGTTCTTCCTCTCCGGCAGGCGCCTGCCCTGGTGGTTGGCGGGCACGTCCTTGGTGGCCACCACCTTCGCCAGCGACACGCCCCTGGTTATCACCGGATGGGTGCGCGAAGGCGGCATCTGGCGCAACTGGATTTGGTGGTGCTTCGCCCTGGGCAGCGTCTTCACCATCATGCTGTTCTCACGCTACTGGAAGCGCGGCCGGGTCATGACCTCGGCCGAGTTGGCCGAGTTGCGCTACGGGGGAAAAGGGGCCAAGGTCCTGCGTGCGGGGCTTGGCATCTTCCAAGCCGGCTTTACCAACACCATAACCCTGTGCTGGGTGATCGTGGCGGCAGCGAAGATTCAGGGTGTGGTTTTCGGTGTGGACAAGGGCGTATCGATTGTGATTGCTTGCTTGACCGCGCTCACCTATTGCTCCATGGCCGGTTTGTGGGGCGTTGTGGTGACCGACTTCGTTCAATTCTTGATGGCCATGGTGGGCTCCATCGCCCTCGCTTGGCTTGCGTGGAACGGGGTAGGTGGCATCGAAGGCGTGATGGAAGCCGCGAAGGCTCCCGGGACATCCTTTGGGTCCGAGACCCTATCCATGTTCCCGAGCCCCGGGCCAGGCGGGTACTTGGACGCCAGTTTTTGGACCACGGGATTGGCTTCCACCTTGGTGTTTCTAGGTGTGCAATGGTGGGCGGGAGCGAATGCCGACGGTGGCCCGCTAGTCGTGCAACGAGTGTCCTCCGCCAAAAGTGAACGTGATGGTGTTTTGGCCGTGCTCTGGTACAACGTCGCTCACTTTGCGCTGCGGCCTTGGCCCTGGATCCTGGTAGCTATCGCATCCCTGGTCGTGTTGCCGACTCTGGAATTGACATCACCCGTCGCAGGCACTGTGATTGCCGTGGATAGCCTGCAAGAAACGGAGTGGATCGATGTCCAGGACAATCAGGGCGAGATTGTCCGCCTGCGCCTGGACTCGGTGGGAGAGGAAAGCGACTGGCATCCCAGCAAACTGAGCGCCAAGCCCGGAACCCGAGTTGAAGCCGGCACTACTCTGGCGCGCACCGATTCCGAGAGTGCTTACGTGGTCATGATGGGGCGCTTCCTTCCCGCGGGACTCTTGGGGTTGGCCGTGGCGGCTCTCTTGGCCGCATTCATGTCCACGGTCGACACCCACGTGAATCTGGCGGCCTCGTTCTTTGTGAGCGACCTGTACCGGCGCTTCGTCATACCGGACGCATCGGATCGCCACTACGTATTAGTGGCGCGCATCGCAAGCGCAATGGTCCTTGCCATCGCGGGATTCTTTGCGTACTTGGGGGATTCCATCAGCGACCTGTTCGTGTTCTTCCTCACATTCACCGCTGGCGTGGGGCCGGTCTACCTGGCGCGCTGGTTCTGGTGGCGCATCCAGGCTTTGACCGAGATCGTTGGCATGTGTGCCTCCGCCACCGCCGCCACCTGGCTCACTTTCGGCAAACCCATCGCGACGGCATGGGGCATGGACTTCCTCCTTCCCATCGCAGATTTTGCGTGGCCCATGGGCCCCCTAGCACCCGATGGAATCCTGTCGGGGCCGGGAAAAGTGATTGTTGTCGTCGCCTTCTCCACCACCTGCTCTCTTCTGAGCGTTGCCCTACTCCGGACGCCCAACCCCAAGCAATTGGTGGAGTTCTACATACGGGTCCGGCCCATGGGTGCATGGGGTCCGGTGCGGGATCTATGCGGTGGGCTACGAGCCAAGGAAAAACCCCTGCCCATCATCGTGGGCTCCCTGGGTGGCAGTTTGTCCATCCTCGGCACCATGTTGGCCATGGGTGGCTGGCTCCTAGGTAGACCAAATTTTGCCCTCGGCTGGATCGGTGGTGCGATCGTTGGAGCATGCGCCTTGGCCTGGGGCATGGCGCAGGTGGAGCGGGGTCAAGACCCGGCTCGTACCGATTAGAGATGTGCCACTACTTGGGCTTGGGTGAAAACGCCAACGCCGTCCGGCTCCAACCCAACTCAAGTGGCTTGACCGGCAACTGAATCGTGCGTATGACTTCCATCGTTTTCAGGTCCAGCTCACAAATGCGTTCGCTGCCCTGCAAAGCAACGAAGGTGCGTTCGTTTTCGGTGCCAGGATCGGTGAACATCAGTCCGCTGGGGTGCACGGGGGGTGGACCCTCCCAATTCGGATCGGAGGAGATGGGTATCGACCCAGCCTCCACCAAGCTGATCTCGGTGACGGTCTTATAGTTGCCCGTGTTGTAGACCGAGATCGACCCGGACAAGTAATTGGTGCAGAGCGCCAACTTGCCATCACGCGTGAAGGCGATATCGTGGGGGTATGAGCCACTTGCAAATTCCAGCAACTCCACCTGGGTCTTCACGTCGATCACGCTGATCGAGTTGGTGGAACCATTGACCACCCAAATCTGCTCGCCATCCGGGGTCAGGGCCATGTCGGTGGTCCCACCGGCCTCCAACTTGATCTCCTTGATCGTCTGCCGACGGGCCACATCGACCACGCTGACAGACCCGGATTTGGGGTGGGAAACGAACACCAAGCTGCCATCGGGACTCACGATCACCCCGCTAGCCCCGCGGCCTTTAAAGGGGGCTGCGCCTAGGATCCGACCCGTTCTTGTACCCACGAAGACGAGGCATTGAGACGCCTCGGAGGCTGCCACCAATTGATCCGCTCCGGGCAAGAATGCCACGGCGGTGGGCTTGAAGAAGGTCTGCTTGCCCGGGCTCAGCCCGACGCTGCCCTCCAGGTGGATAGTGCGAATCACCTGCCTGGTTGTGGTGTTTACCAGGGAAAGGGTTGACCCGGCCACCGTCTTGCCGCTATTGGCCACGACGGCCCTATCCCCACACTCGGAAATCGCCAGCCCTGTCGGGCCATCCCCTACCCGAATGGTCGCGTCCACTGCCCCCGTCTCCACGTTCACCACGAGCAGCTGCCCCGCATCGGGGCTGGTGACCAGGATCGATAGAGGTGCATCTTCCGCCCTGGAGACCCCACAGAAGAGGGGCAGCAGGAGTGAGATCAAGGCGCAACGGTGCATGGAGGGAGTAAGTATTGGGAAAGACCCGGGACATCAACCCCGTGGGGTAGTCCGGGGCACAGGTTTGTACCCCCAAGATCGGAAGCCATGGCCCCTTAGCTTCAGTCTAAATCAGCATTCCTTGACCGAATGTGCACAAATCCGCTCAGGAAGCGCGTGATTCTTGCCGGCTTGGTTCAAATTGAACCCGGCTAGCCTTGGAAGCACTGCCCAACAGCCTGGGGACAGTCAACCTCGACGTTGCGAACTACCTGACCGAAACGTACCCGTTCACGGGGGGGCACCCCCTTCTCGGCCCCAGGAAGGCCGTCAAGTGGGGTTGGGGTGGTCGTCCGAGCCTAAATCCCGGCTTCCAGACCTCCGAATAGTCGATGAAAACGGCCTTGGCGGGCCTCCAGGCGCCCTTGCCCCCCCGTGAACGGTTACACCGAAACTACCGAATTCGGGCCCGTAGGGCCCGTTCGGCAGTAGTTCTGGGTAGTTCATGAATGTCACCAGTGGTGCTTTCGAGCCGCATCGGGGAACCTTAGCCCCGACAAGGCGAGAAGGTGCCGCTGGAGGCATTTACGGACACCCAGACGGCCTGGTAGTTCGCAATGGTGAGGTCAACAAGAACTCCCACATCGAAACCTGATAGAAAGCAAGAAGGGATGGCACTTACGGATTGAACTGGAACCAACTTTGTTTACTATTTTCCGCATGATTGCGATGGACAGTTCCACGCGATTCAAACACTCAAAAACAAACAAAGCTACGCAATCCAATGGCAAAGAAGGGATCAAGACAAACTCGCCGCACACCCGAACAAATGATCGCTGCCCTCCAAAAGAAAATCGAGGAAGTAGAGCAACGAGCAAAGGCCAAAGAACTCAAGCAGAGTGGCGCCATGAAGCGCACCATGACGATCATGAGGAACATCGATAAGGCGATGAGCGAGGCCAAAGAAGAGGGCAATGCCCCCGTTCGCCGCGCCTTGACCGAGGCCCGCAAGCCCATTGAAGCCTACCTGACCAAGCAGGGGGTCAATATTCCCAAGTCCCGGGGACCCCGGGGCCGGAAGCCCAAATAGCCCAGCCCACGGAAGGACCCAAACCTCAAATGAACCGGGGCCTGCACTGAATCAGTGCAGGCCCCCGGTTCATTC
The DNA here is from genome assembly GCA_024228395.1 of bacterium. GTDB lineage: Bacteria > Planctomycetota > UBA1135 > UBA1135 > NORP259. The sequence continues at coordinate 25,690 of JAAETM010000655.1, forward strand.
TGTCCGGTGCTGGCAAAGGCAACTGCCTGGGTTCGGTGTTGATTGATCCGGTTAGCCCCCCGTAAAGCGTCGATTCAAGCGCTGCAGACCCACTTTTCGAGAATCTGGCCAAGTCGGGGACCCCACTGGTCCGGCAACCCCGGTTCCTGACCCCATGGGGGCTCTTCATGCTTGCCCCGGGACATCAACACGGAACCCAGGCAGTTACGTTGAAAAGCCTCGGCGGCGTTGAGGGACCAACAGGCCGTTGACAATAGTTGACAATAGGCGTGACCATATTCCACCTCAAACACGTCCATGAAAGCACATCCAGAGAGACCCCGCCTGGGCTCGTCCCAAGCAAGTCACGAGTCGGCGATCGGTTCGAGCCGCCCACAGCACATGGGGAATGGAACGCTCAGCCTACCTCGGCAAAGTCTACCTCAACGTTGCGAGCGGCATCTGCCCCACCCGGTCAACAGGAAAGAGGGGCATGATCAGGTGCCAAACCCCTGATCATGCCGTTTCTCTGTCAACTAACCCCTCCGGTCCCAAACGCTTGTGGCCTATTAGATCGTCAATACCCGATCCATAATCGGCCCGCGCTTCCTCACGGAATGAGGCCCAGCCTTCCGGGTTCCATACCCGCATATCGCCAAAGTTCCCCACTAAGACGACATCACGATGCACCGTAGAGCTGCGATCCAAACCCACCTGGAGCAGCAGTACATCGGGGATGCGAACCCTACCTGACTTGTCACACTTCACCGGTGCCGAAGAAGACGCGAGATAAAGCAGTGTACGCCGCGTTCTCGCGCTATCAGCAGGTGATCGCCTGAGGTCTTCCACGAAATCCTCCCAATTTCGCCTCTCCCTCAAGCAGATCGAGCCATCGGGCTCGAGGTTTGCCATCAAGGAGAAGTCAGCCCGGCGGGGATTGATTTCATCCCTCAGGCTTGCAGGAAGCTGAATACGTCCTTCTCCATCTAGCGTGGCGGGGTGTTCGCCGATCAGTAGCAGGGAGTTGGACATGACGTGGTGACAAGTAGGCGGAGTCCCGCCGGTTTCTGAGCAACCCTAGAATACAAAATGCC
>JAAETM010000656.1 GCA_024228395.1 bacterium
CTGCGCCCTGGCATTCTGGTCCATGGAGATGTGTTGATTTATTGCCTGCTCAAGGCCGGCATGGGTAAGGTCTGAGATGGACATGGCTAGTTCAGAGCTTGTAGCCGCGGTGTACGGCCACGACACCGCCGGTAAGGTTGTGATAGTCGCAGCGCTCCCAACCTGACTGCTCCATCATGCCACGCAGGGTCTCCTGGTCCGGGTGCATGCGGATGGACTCGGCCAGATAGCGGTAGCTATCCTCGTCCTTGGTCACCAGCTTGCCGATTAGCGGCAGCAGGTTGAAGGAGTAGGCGTCATAGGCCCACTTCAGGGGTTCGCTACGGGGGTGGGAAAACTCCAGGATCAGGGCGCGTCCGCCTGGTCTGAGTACCCGGAACAGCTCGTCCAGCGCCTTCTGCTTGTCGGTGACGTTGCGCAGGCCAAAGCCGATGGGCACACAGTCGCACCTGCCATCCTCAAACGGGATGGCCTCGGCGTTTACCTGTACATATTCCACGTTGCCGATCAGACCGCGGTCGGCCATGCGCGCCCGTCCCTGATCCCGCATGGCGGCGGTGCTGTCGGTCACGGTCACCCCCCCTCCCGGGCCGACC
>JAAETM010000657.1 GCA_024228395.1 bacterium
AGGTAGCGGGGTGGGAAAGTCCGGCCCATCAAAGCCAGGGAGTTTTCCATGCTGCGTTAGCTGTCCACGGCCTTGGTCGTCGCGGGCGATCATCCTTGGCTTTCCGGCCGAAAACTACCCACTGATTCCTCTGAGGAGCCATTTTTTTTGAGAACACTTGATATGGGGTGGGGGGGAAGGGAGTTCCTTGGATTCCAATTCAGGCAAGTGGTAGTGATTGTAGCGCACCAGCTTCTCGGACGCCAAGATCAGACGAGTGGGTGGGTAGGAACTCCTAATGGCCCGGTTTGGATGAGTGTTGGTTGACAGTAGCGAGCGTCAGGTGGTGGATAGACCCTCCAAAGGGGCGGTTTCACAGAAAAAGTGAGGCGGGGTGTGCGACACCGAAAAAGCCATTTAACGAGCAGCGTGGAGAGCTCGAAAGCTCTCCGCGCTGCATAGTGGTTTCAGATCGGAGCCTGAAGCCCAGGGATCACGAGGATTACTGGAAGGTCACTTCCAAGCCAGGCGTGAAGTTGCTCTCGCCGGAAAGGGAACCACCTTCGCGGTGCCACAACTGGAAGTTGAAGGTGTCGCCACCCAGAATCATGCCAGTCATGGTCGGGGGAAGAGGGACGTTTGTCAGGTCGACAGCGCCAGAGATCTGGCCGCCAGCGATCACACCCAAGGTGGGCAAGAAGCGAGCGATGGCTTGACCGCCGCCAACACAAAGGTTGCCGTTGCTGCCGCCAGGCATGTTGACCTGAGCTTGGCCGAAGCTACCGATGAAGTAACCAAACTCGCCGTTGGGCAGGCCGGTGGCCACGAGACCGAAAGCGTTGTTGGCTGCAACGAGGTCGCCGGAACCGAAGATGCTGGAGACGACTCCGGTGGAGTTTTTCACAGCGGTGCCGTACATGGTTCCAATGTAGCTGTTGGCGACGGCATACTTGACGGTGACGAAGTTGACGTATCCGGTTGCATCATAAGAAATACCCGCCACGAAGACGTTGCCAGATCCGTCCACGGCCAGGGCATTGGGCCTGTCAAAATCGCCGATACCTCCGTCATAGGCAACACTCCATTGCTCGACGCCCAACGGGTCGTACATGACAGTTGCCCAGTCAAGGTCTGTGCTTTGGGTATCGACCTCTCCTGTTACATAGACGTTTCCGAGTCCGTCCAAGGCGATGGCACTCACGTTCTCGTGGCCATTCGCCGGCCCGTCGTAGGTGGCAACCCATTGCGAGACGCCGTTGGAGTCATACTTTATTGTGCAGAAGTCACGTCCCGTAACCAAGCTGTCGGAATATCCGCCCACATAGGTGTTCCCCAATCCGTCCGACGTTATGCAAGAGCCACCGGCGCCTTCACCCTCGACTCCGTTGTAGATGGTTGTCCATTGCTCACCGCCACTTGAGTTGTATTGAATTGTGAGGCACGCGTGGTCGTTGGGTGCGATCTCGGTGCTTCCGGTGACTACGACGTTGCCTAGGCCATCCAGTGTGATGCCCCTGATCCGGTCGCTGCCATTGAAAATGCCATTGTAGACGTTGAGCCATTGCTGGGCCCCTGTCGAATCGTACATGATCGTCAAACCGTCACGATTGCCGGCGGCATTCGTGGTGGTTCCGGTCACGAATACGTTGCTTGATCCATCAACGACCAGGGCGGTAGCATAGTCTTGATCGTTGCCCGTTCCGTCAAAAGCGTTGACCCATTGCTCTGTACCGCTGGCGTCATACATGATCGTAACGCAGTCCCAATCCGTACCACTGGAGGTCCTGACATAGCCAGTCACGAATACGTTGCCTGATCCGTCCACGGCGATGTCATTGGCCGAGTCTGACAGACTTCCGGGTCCACTGTAGTTGGCGACCCATTGCTCGATCCCGTTGGCATCGTACATGAGGGTGCAAAGATCGCTACTGGTTCCCGTGTTGTTGGCTGTCCCAGTCACATAGACGTTGCCACTTGCGTCCACCGCAATGGCGGAGACATAATCGTCATCGTCGTCGGTTCCAGCGTGCGTGGCTGACCATTGCTCAACCCCGTCGGCATTGTATTTGACTGTGTGCATCTGATCGTAGCCGATCAGGTCTGTGGAATAGCCACCAACGTAGACATTGCCCGCGGCATCCACTGTCATGGCGTACGCTTCGTCATCGTCACTTCCCGGGCTATCATAAATTGCGACCCATTCTTCGGTGGCCTGGGCTAGTGCCAGGGATGAAGAAGCCAGACAGGGCAGCATGAGCATGAGAGTTCGGACGATCAGGGTGTGTTTCATATTGCTCTTTTGGGGATAGAAGTTCTCCGAAAAGCGGAGCCAAGTACTGCTGAGAGCATACCCGGTGGTCGTATACGTGGCGCTTGATTTCGGGATATTGGGTGAGGTCGGGATACGGCGCCAGACGCTGCCACCCATCGGCGGCAGGGTTGTACCGCACTTCTCCGCCCTGCCGCCGGCTGGGCCAGGGCAACGGTGCCAAAGTAAAAAACCGTCGTCACTCTTCTGCGCGCGCCCTGCCTCGTAATGAGAAGCCCACCGGCGGTTTTTATTCTCGCACCGAACCGTAAACCGCCCGGCTCTCAAGCAACGTGCGCCTCGCTATTCCCCGGTGGACCACATGGAACCAGATACCGGGTTTGTCTTCTCGAGGTTTTCTTGCCATCTCATGACGACTGACCCCGATCGCTCAGGTGGCGAACAACCTGGCACTTGTCTGCCGCTGTATCCGTTAGTCTTCCCCTGACTCCTGCTTAGCAACCAGAGCCACGGTGGAGGCCTGCACCCGCGCGACAGAAGTGGTCCGGCAAACGGAGTCAAGGATCGCAGTGTTTTGATTGTGCCTGATGACCGTCAAGGTAGGGCTAGGATTTAGGGTTTCCAGGTGGGGTGGGAGATGATGGGAGGGGGGCTCGGAGGCAGCAGGTCGACGGCCCCCCTCCCAGCATGTTTTGGGCGGCCAGGGGGGCCAGATTAGGTCGGTACACTGTCCAGGGCGGTTGATCACCCAGGGACTGGTGACGACGCTCGTGTTTGTGGAGGCCGTGGTAGGCGCCTTCGACCTTGGCGATCTTGGGGCGGCCGGTGAAGGCGCGGGCGGCTTTGATGGCACCCATGACGGCTTCGGTGCCGGAGTTGACGAAGCGGACTTTTTCGAAGCCTTCGTTGCGGCTGCAGATGTGCTCGGCGAAGAGGATTTCGACTTCGTTGGCTATCGAGCCCTTAGCCTGGTCCGCATACAGCGGGTTAGGCCTAGCTCGTGGGACTCATGATCATCAAAGTGGTGGAAGGTCGTCCGAAATCGGGAGTTGGCCTTGTCCACGCATAGCAATAATGCGAACCAGCTGTTGGTTCTCTTCGATAGTGAAGAGCAGGGACTCATGCCCAGCGAGCACGAAGCGAACCTCATAGGGGACGTCCTCGTTCTCCGTCGCCAGCGGTCGACCGTGGGGGAATGTCTCGGGAGAATCGGCGGCGTCCCACACCATGGCGAGCCACCTTTCCGCGATTGGAGGTTGGCACTGTTCGATCGTAATAAATCGCAGCTGGGCATGGATAGCGCCCAAGGCGGTGTCGGTCAATTCGACCGTGTAGCGTTTCATTTGTCGAGGTGTAGACCGAGCTTGTCGGCCATCTGTTTGAGTGCCTTTTTAGCAGGGCGAGTTCGCCCGGCGTCGATGTCCGCCATGCTGCGCTCCATTAGGTCGAGTGTTTCTGCCCTGCGTTGGCGTTCTTCCATCTCGCGAAGGGCGGCGCGAACGACCTCGCTACGACTACCGTAGCGTCCGGTTTCTACCTGGCTCGCGATGAATCCCTCGAAGTGATCTCCAAGGGAGATGCTGGTGTTCTTACCCATATTGTGGCCTCCTGTTTTGCTACCAAATATTACCACAATTAGGTAATCGTGTCGAGCGGGCCAAAGCCTTGAGGGTGCGCCTCAATTGTCTCAAAGGCGAACAAGGGACAGGGCAGAGGTCAGGGGGGGCTGCTCAGTGGGTGCTTCGTCGGGAAAGGAAGAACCGAACCTCTGTCCGGTTCTCAACCAGGAGGCGCTTCGCAATTCCCCGGTGGACCAGATAGAACCAGGCACCGGGTTTGTCTTCTCGGGGTTTACTTGCCATGCCATAAAGACCGGCCCCGATCGCTCAGGTGGCGAGTCACCTGGCACCTATCTGCCGACGATGGATGGCAGGGCGTCTGATACTGTATCGGTATCGGTAAGCTCAGTCTGATTCGGGTTCCCCGATGTTACCGAGGGGTGCACCCTCATCGTGGAGTTGGACCGGCGTCGAGTCACTTCTCACAAGCCACGTGGTGACCGTCACTGGAAGCAGAACGGTGTCGAGAACCAAACTCAGAGGCATGTCGAGGATGAAGAGTGGCCCAAACGTCCGAGAGAGCTCCCGGCCAAAGTCCCTATTCCATGTCAGGTACGCCACGAGGAGATTGTCAGGAGCGGGCATGGGGTCGCCGTAGGCAGTGGAGATGTAGTACGCGTTGTTGCGCACCCCGCCGTAGATTCTCTGATCCTTGATGATGCTCTCAATGGACGCACACCCGATGAGCAGGGGGGTGAGGGCAATCAGCGTGACTCGGATTCTCATGACAGAATACTGCGGTATGTTATCACGCTGTACCAGCTACTTGGAGGGTCGTGTGCTTAGAAAGTCGTGGGCGCTTGACTAAGCGCTAGGGTGAGCGCGGGTAGTGCTTCGGGTCCTGTGGTCAGAGCAAAGCAGGTCGTCTTGTTGGGGCGATACACGAAAAACCAGTCTGGCCCCAGGAACTCTTCTCCTTCCCACAGCATCTTGCCGTCGATAACGGATGCGGGAGGCGGAGTTGACTTGGGGCTCCTTTTCTTGGATCGCTCAAAGCGACCGGCCAAGTCCGCGTTGTTGCTGCAGTTTCCGAGCAGCAGTTTTGAATCGCCTCGGCTTCGACTTAGGAATCCAAACATGTCGCCATAGATGGAGTGGGTGGAAACACACCAAGCATTGGTGTCGTGCAAAATACGTTGTTGGTACCACTTAGCAAAGGAGTCCATTGACATTGTCGCGTTGCCCGCCTTGCGGTCGCTGGCCTTGTCCTTTGGCACGCATAGGACCCAGCCGTTAGGGAAGGAGGGAGCCTTGGATTTCGTGACCACCTGTATTGATGCATTTGCAACGGAACACAGCCCTGGTTGTGTGGTAAAGGCAATGACCATGTAACGGGCAAGCGGATCGCTGCGGTCGAGATCGCCAGAGTCCGCTGAGTCTCCGGTATACATGTCGGTGGTCTCCATGGGCTCCATTGATTCACCACAACGCCATTCGCTTAGACGAGGCTCGCCCTTTGATACGCTTCGGGCCGATCCGTGGTGGATGTGCAGAGGATCTGCTCTCTCGAGACTTGCGTTGTATGTGGGCACAAAGCGCGGAGCGAACGGATTGGCGAGGTCCTCAAGGGTTTGAGCTTTTGGGGCGGTGGCCCAGTGTGCTAACACAACCTCGGTGCGTGGTTTCCAAAATCTAACACTCCAATTTTTGCTTGGGTTAGGAGCCACGATCCGATGGACTCCTTCGCTTAGCGCAATGGGGGAGCCAAGGAATCCCGAGTGTTTTGGGTCGCCTTGAAATGGAACGCCGTCCACCCAAACGGTTTCCAGACCGGGAGCGTGCAGTATACGGACTTCGTCCGCAGCCACTTCGAATTCCGAAACCGCGCAGGCTATTGAAGGGGGCGGGCTGCCTTTTTTGAGTGCAGTCCATTTGTGGCTGGAATCGGACGCTTGCACGGATTGTCCTTGGGTTGGATGCTTCCGAATCCAGCCGAGTGAATGCTCATCGCAAATGGCCTTGGATTCTCCTGGAGCGCACG
>JAAETM010000658.1 GCA_024228395.1 bacterium
CTCTTGGCACCTATTGGGCCTTTGTGCCCCAGACCTTACTACGCTAGAATGTTGCCCATGTCTCAAACGTTGAAGTCGATGTTTCGCCCGCAGCCCCTGCTTGCAGTGGTTGCGGTCGGTGGTGCCCTTGCGGCCCTCGGCTGGGGTCGCGATCCAGCCCAGGGCGCCGATCCCAGTGCCGCTAGACGCATTACGACCACGAATTCCGCCGGCGCAAGCTCGGATTCGAATCAGGACATGATCGCCGTCACGGGTGTGGACCAGACCGGCGTTTCCGTGCTCTTTCTGATCGATACCAAGACCAAGCACATGGCGGTCTATCAGGCCGCTGGTGGGTCACCCGGCACCCAGGGCTTGAAACTCGTGGGGGCACGCAACATAGGGTTGGACATGCAACTCGACGGGTTTAACGACAAAACCGAAACCAAGGGTCGCCCTTTGCGGTACAAAGACCTGGAGAAGAAGTTCTCCGGATTGAATGGCTCCTCCGAAGAGGCGCCTAAATAGGGCTCATTGCAGCCTCCGCCAGCGACCTTCCCTCCCCCCAAATCCCCCCATAACCCTCCCTAAGGAGAACTGCCTGTGTCCGACGAGTTTTTCAGCTTTGACGAAGCCCTAAACGAACTGCGCCTTAAAGAAGAGGAGCTCAAGCGTCTGGTTTCAGAGGGCGAGATCCGTGCCTTCCGCAAGGGCGAGACCATGAAGCTGCGCCGCAGCGACGTGGAGAGCCTTCGCTCCGAGCTCCAAGGTGGTGAGGTTGTGGACCTCGGTGAAGACCTAGTCGAAGAGCTTGTCTTCGAAGAGGAGCCCGCCGCTGAGCCGGTCGGAATGGCCACCGAGGCCATCTCAGACCTGGATACCATCCTTGAGGACCCCCTTGACGATGCCCCGGCCCCGGAGATCACCCAGGTCATTGACGAGGACCTGGAGCTGGAAGAAGTGCTCGATGATGACCTGGAAGAGGCCATGCCCCTGGTGGCTGGAGCTTCCATGGGAACCGGTCGAATCGTTCAGGATGATGTCGATGACGAGATGATTTCGGCCGGGTTCCTGGCTGCGGTTTTGGTTGCCACAGTTCTCATGATCATGGTGATCCCCATCGCCTATTCGTTGACCACGGGACGGGCATCCACCATGGCAAAGACCATCGCTGGCATGTTCACCGATATGCCCCAGTAGGTGAGGCCTGCGGGGAAACCTGGGCTTGGACCGATCAAAAGCGCCCCCCTGGCCTCGGCCATGGGGGCGCTTGCTATTTCTGGCACCATTTAGCGGGAAGGGAACGCCCTTTTTTGGCTCAATCCTGGGACTACAGGTGGCAGGTGACTAGACTCCAACGTGACGGAAGGGGTTTGACCCCTGTCCGAGCCTACCCATGGAGGGGTGGGGCCCCCTCCATTGGAGGGGTTTGGCGGGAGGGGGATCCGGCAAGGGGCCGGGTTCTTGGGCTGGGTTTCCAGCTCGGCAATGCCCGACCGCTAACAATTCAAACAGGCGAATCCATACACAATCACATGCAAAAGCTATCCATCACCAAACGCCTTCTGTGCGTCGGTCTTCTGGCGTCCCTGGGCACCTCCTGCGTGAGCCAGGATCAATACCAGCGGGCGGTCGATCTGGGGGAAATGTACCAGGACAAGAACCACCGTCTCGAGTCGGAGCTCGCCTTGCTGCTGCGCCAGCGCGATGCCCTTGAGAATGAGGTTCGCTCCCAGGAAGCGAGCTTCCTTCAAAACGGAGGCGATCAGGCCGATTACGAGGACCGCATCTCCCAGCTACAGGACCAGCTCATGAATCTGGGCCGCGCGCCCAAGGACATCGAGCGTTTCGATGTGGATGGGGGTTATGTCTACATGATCCAGGACAAGGTCCTGTTTGACTCCGGCTCTTCCGAGATTGGAACCAAGGGCAAGGCCGCCTTGATCGCCTTGGCCGGCAAGATCAAGGGCGATGCCCACGGTCGGATTTTCGTGCGCGGTCACACCGATTCAGACCCGGTCAAGCGCCCTGCAACCTTGAAGCGCTTTCCCCACGGCAACCTGCAGCTCTCCTCTGAGCGCGCAGTTTCCGTGGCCGCTATCCTGACCAAGGAAGCCAAAATTCCGGGTCGCGACGTAGTCGTCATGGGCTTTGGTCGTTGGGACCCGGTTTCCGGCAACGATTCCAAGGATGCCAAGAAGCTCAATCGTCGTGTTGAGATCTTCGTGGCAGACGCTTCCGATAACCGCTAATTCATTTCGATTCGGGCGCGACCCGAGTTAGAACTTCAATGACTCCCCGCAAAGCACATCCCGTTGTTTTGCGGGGAGTCCTGTCTTGGACCCGGTTTGCCGGCATCTGTGCGCTTATCGCGGCTTGTTCGCAGAAGCCCATGGAGGTCCTGGAGATCGAACGGTTGGCGTTTGTGCCCGGGGGGCACATCAGCGTTTCCATTGGGCGCATGGGAGCCGCCGAAGCGTTGCTCGTGGATCGCTTCGAAACCACCCGAGAACTTTGGAAGCGCTTCCTGACCGAAACGAATCGTTCGGACTGGGTGGGCTGGACCCTCTTCCAAAGCCCGCCGGGTGAACGACACCTGGGGAAATTGCCCGCCGTCGGCATGGATTGGAAAGAGGCCGTGGCCTATGCCGATTGGCGCGGGATGCGCTTGCCAGAAGTTTCCGAGTGGCTTTGGATTGCGGCCGGACCCCGCGCCCAGGCCTATCCGTATGGCACATCACCTGCGGATTCGGCAGCCAATACCACGGAGTTGGCACTGCTGGCGCCCACGCCCGTGGGTACTTTTCATACCGGTAGGACCCCGGGCGATCCCATCTACGACCTGGAGGGGAACGTGTCCGAATGGGTGCACTGGTCCAAGGATTCGGGACCCCCATGGTTTCCTCGGGGTGCCCGCGCAGACGACGGCCTGCACCTTTCCACCTGGGTCATGGGTGGTTCGTTCTTGACCCATTCACGACCCTTGTTCAAGGATGGGGACCAGGGGTTGCAGGTCAATGGGGTTGAACTCTCGTCGGGGACCCGGGCCAATGACGTGGGCGTGCGGCCGGTCATTGAGGCCCGGAGTTGGTTGTTGGAGCATATGCCGGACTATGCGGATACATCCCACAAGGCTAGGCTCATTGGCGTGGGGCGCGCCTGGGGCAATCGCTCGGTGAACCTCTTGAGCGAGCTGGTGAAACTGCATCCCGAGCAGCCCATGTTGGGTTGGTTATTGGAAGGAGCCCGTGGGTGATGACCGAAGAAGCAAAATTCGAAAACGGGGGCAAGGCCAGGCCCCCGCGTCCGCCCTGGAAGGAACTCCGTGAGTCCTTAGAACGCCATGGATTCCGGCCATCCAGGCGCTTTGGCCAGAACTTCCTCCTGGATGAGAATACGGCCCGCGCTATCGTGCAAGATTCCGGTGTCGGTCCAGAAGATCGCGTGCTCGAGGTGGGCACGGGCTGCGGTTTCTTGACCGTGCACCTGGCCCATGTGGGATTGGAGTTGCTCACCGTGGAAATCGACAAGCGCTTGGCGGAGGTCTCCAGGCCATTCCTTGAGCCCTACCCGAAGGTGCGGCTTTTGGAGGGGGATGTCTTGGAGGGCAAACACGAGCTAAATCGCGAGGTGGTGCAATGGGTTGGAGAGGAGCAACCCTGGCACCTGGTCAGCAATTTGCCCTATGCGGTCTCCGGGCCCGTGGTCGCCCTGTGCGCCAGCATGAACAACCCGCCCAAGAGCATGACCGTGCTCGTGCAAAAGGAGTTGGGCCAGCGCCTGGCTGCCCGGCACAACACCTCGAATTATGGCCCCTTGTCCATCATCACCCAGCTGACGTGCGATGTTCGCATGCTGCGCGATGTGGGCAGCGGTTCCTTTTGGCCCCGGCCCAAGGTCGATAGCTCCGTGGTGCGTCTCACCCTGAAGGATTCAATTCGAGATCCGAAGCTGCGCGAGTTGGCCATGCAGCGCATTCGGCCTCTCTTCACGCGCCGGCGGCAGACCATGGTGCGGGTGATGGGAGATCTGGGAGCGAACAAAGCTGCCTTGCGAGAGGCCCTGGTGGAGGCCGGGTACCCCGAAAACACGCGAGCGGAGTCGATGGCGCCGGAAGAATTGGCGGATTGGGTACTCGGTCCCCATTGGCCCAAGGGTTAAATCACGGGGAAAACGGTTCATTCTTGCCAGTTTGTCGGGGGAATTTGGGAGATACCTGCCAGCGGGCCTTTCTTGTGGTACTATTAAAAGTCACGGAAAGGCCCGCTACCCCACTTTGCGGAGATCCAGTCCAATGCTGGCTCCGATCCCCTTTTAGGAGCGGTTTTCTCACCTTTTCTGGCACCCCAGCTACCCGGCGCTGCATTCCCTTGGACCCAGATATACGGGTCAAGGTCACACCGGGGGCGATCGTTCTGCGTGCATCCCTATTCACCATGTTGGTGGATTTGCGAACCGAGACCTTTTTGAAAGGTGTTATTGGTTTTGCGTTTGGTTTATGCGCTTCGCTTGCTTCCTCCCCGACCAGATCCCCAGTTGAACCAAGACCAGGCTTTCCAGAGCGCCATAGAAGAGATCAAGGCGCGCGTTTCCCTCGAGGAGATCGTGGGGGAGTGTATCGAAGGAAGCTTCGTTAGGACTGGTCGTAGCTTGAAGTGTTGCTGCCCTTTGCATGACGAGTCGACGCCATCCTTTCAAATTGGGCCGGACCCTGATTTGTGGTACTGCTTCGGGGCGTGCGGAAAAGGTGGGGATGTGATCGAGTTTGTTAGAGCACGGCACAACACCTCGTTCATGGATTCCCTGGAGTGGCTGGCGGCCCGGGCGGGCGTTGAGATTCCCCGCTCCCGTGGTCGCTCGGACAAGGATGATCCCGGACTCAAATTGCTGGCCGATACCGAGGCCTATTACCGTTCCTGTTTGATGGGAAACGAGGGTCGTATCGCCCGGGACTACCTGGATTCCCGCGGGGTTTCCGAGGGAGCCATCGAAGCATTTGGTATCGGCTACTCGCCTGCCAGTGGTCAGGCCCTCGTGGCCCGTTCCCAAACCCAGGGCGTGCCCTTTGCTCTTTTGGAGCAAGCGGGATTGGCCCGTTCCAGCGACCAGGGTCGCCAGTATGACTTCTTCCGTGGCCGCTTGATGATCCCTATTCGGGATCACAGAAAACGTACCGTTGGTTTTGGTGCACGCCGTTTGGAGTCGAGTTCCGAGGGTTCGGGGGACTTTGCTGGACCCAAGTATGTGAATACCCCCGACACCCCCTGGTTCCACAAGGGACGCGTGATCTTTGGCTATGACCGTGCCGGCGAGACGTTGCGAAAGGGGGGGCATCTGATCCTGATGGAGGGTTACACCGATGTGATCGCCGCCCATCAAGCCGGCTTGACGCAATCCTGCGCTGTGCTGGGTACCGCCACGACCCCCGACCATGCACGTTTGGCTCAAAGGGCTGGCGTTCAACGTGTCACCTTAGTTTTTGACGGGGATGAGGCCGGCAACCGCGCCGCTTGGCGAGGACTTCAAGGTCTGCTGCCCCTGGGGATCGATCTGGATGTGGCCGTGCCGCCGCCCGGGCAGGATCCCGCCGACCTGGTGGCCGGTGGCGATGCTGGACCCTTGATGGCACTTTTGGAGCAGGCCGATCCCTGGCTAGACTTCACACTCAAGAGCTTGGAGGGTCTGATCGGTCGACCCCTTTCCATGGGGGTGGACAAGATCCTTGAGCTGCTCGACCATGTGCCGAAGCCGGTGCACCGCGAATCCTGCCTAGTGGCCCTGGCCAAGGGATCCGGCCTGCCCGTGGAGGTGCTGCGCCAGCAGCGAATCGATCTTCCGGAGAAGCGGCGCAGCAATCACACGCCCCCGGCGTCTCAAAACACGTCCATGGGGCCCCTGCCCACGCAAAATCAGGACAAAATTCGAAAACAGCCTGTCGACCCCCAGGTGCTCAAGGCCTACAGGGGGGCGGTTGGTGCAGCGCTCTGCGACACCAGTTTAATCCCCAGGGTTCGCCATTTGCTCGAAGGCTGTCGCCACTCAGGCCACCGCGCCATTCTTGAAGCCATGATCCAGCTCTGGGATTGTGAAGATCCTGATGCGCCCCTGGATATCTCCAGCCAGCATGTGATGAATGCACTCGGCGAGCACCCCATGCGCCAGCATGTGGCAGCCATGATGCAGTACGTGGAGGAGGCCGATGAGCCCCTGGCCCTATTGGAGGCTGAACTGGCCTTTCTCAAGCAAAAACAAGATGGTTTGCAACGTCAAAGGCTACTGGAACGGATCCAGGAGCTAGAGACGCAATCCATCGGCAATCCCGAGGCGCAGGATGAGTCCAGGCGCTGCCAAGAAGAACTCAACGCCCTGATCCAAAGTTCCCTGCAGGGCAGTGGATCCTAAGTACAAGCGACAGCTACTCCCGAACACATCCCGCGGACCCTTTCTGCAACACCCCCAAAATCCATGACTAACAAAATAGAAACGACCGTCAAGCTTCTCGTCGAGGAGAACCGGCGCAAGGGCTACCTGACCTATCAGGACATGGCCAAGCTGATGGAGGATCAATTTTTGCCCCCCGACAAGATGGACCAGGTATTCGTCGGTCTTGAGGACGCTGGGGTCGAGGTTTCCTCGGACCCGGAAGGGGACAGCCCGACGCTGCGCTTGAAGGCAAAAACGGCGGACACCGCCGCCGCGGAATCCGCCCGCACGCGGCGCGCACCGGCCCCGACCACAGCGGTCGAACGCATCGATGATCCGGTACGCATGTACCTGACCCAGATGGGTGAGATCCCCCTGTTGACTCGCCCCCAGGAAATCTTCCTGGCCAAGTCGATCGAGATCACCCGCAAGCGCTTCCGCAAGAAGTGCATCGCTTCCACGGTTAGCATGGACAACGCCCTGGATATTCTGTTGCTCGTTCGCGACGGTAAGTTGGCCTTCGACAGAACCTTGAAGGTCAACCCGAATCCCAAGCCGGACGACGATCCCAAGATTGTTGAAACCCTGGGTAAGCCGTTCCTGGCCAAGCGCCTGCCGGTCAATATCGAAACCATCCAGCGGCTCATGGCGCGTTTGCGCGACGCCTATCGCCCGCTGCTCGATCCGGACCTGCCCGCCGACGAAAAGCAGATCGCCAAAGCACAGGTTCAAAATCTGCGCCGCAAGCTGGTCATTTTGTACGAGGAGTGCCACTTGCAGATCAAGAAGGTGCGCCCGCTCGTGGACCTCATGGAGGAACACTGGCGTGACATGCGTGCCATCGAGCGCAAGATCGACAACCAGAAGCGCAGCTCGATCGACGACCCCAAAGCCCTCGCGGAATTGGAGGAGCGTATGATGGAGCTCGAGCTCAAGTCCCTGGAGCCCACCGATCGCTTGAAGAAGCGTATCGACGAGATCTTCCTGCACTTCGAAGAGTACGAAGAAGCCAAGCGCAAGTTGTCCAGCGGCAACCTGCGCCTGGTGGTTTCGATCGCCAAGAAGTACAGAAACCGTGGGTTGTCTTTCCTCGACCTGATCCAGGAGGGCAACACGGGCTTGATGAAAGCCGTGGAGAAGTACGAGTACCGCCGTGGATACAAGTTCTCGACCTACGCCACCTGGTGGATTCGCCAGGCCATCACGCGTTCGATCGCCGACCAGGCGCGCACGATCCGTATCCCGGTCCACATGATCGAGACGATGAGCAAGTTGCGCAACGTGACCAAACGACTGGTGCAAGCCAAGGGCCGCGAGCCGTCCGTGGAAGAGGTGGCGGAAGCCACGGAGATCACGGTGGAAGAGGCCAAGCGGGTGATGAAGATCTCCAAGCACCCCATTTCCTTGGATCGCCCCATCGGCGAGTCGGATGACAGCTACTTCGGTGACTTCATCGAGGACGAGTCGGCGGAGAGCCCGCTCCAGGCCGCTGGCCAGGAGATGCTCAAGGAGCGCATCGACGATGTGCTTTCTACCCTGACCTTCCGCGAGCGTGAAATCATCAAGCTGCGCTACGGTATCGGTGACGGTTACACCTACACCCTCGAAGAGGTGGGCCGGATCTTCCGGGTGACCCGCGAGCGGGTGCGCCAGATCGAAGCCAAAGCGGTTCGCAAGCTGCGCCACCCCGTGCGGGCCCGTCAGCTGGCCAGCTTCCTGGATGGCATCCAGATCCTCGACGAAGAGGGCGACCCCCGGGATCTCTGAATTACGGAGCCTGGTACTTTATCCTCACCAACCCCTACCTTGATGAGATGGGTATTCCCAGTCTCGATACGAAGTAACCTCAATCTATCGAACCGCCGTGGTACGGACCCGTATGCCCGGTGGTGGGGGAGGGGAACCCAGGAGACCTTTCTCCTGGGCCCCTATCCTGAGCGTGATAGAATCGGCCTGCCAGGGCATCCATGGTTGGGTTCCAGCGGCAATGTGTCGGTTCCTCGGGGGGGGCGGGGAGAGACCCCGGTTGGAGTGGCGGAAGTGGACAGTCCTGTGGACCGTTTGCGAGGGGCTCCCCCGATCCTGACCTGGTTCGGAGGGCAGCGGGCGACATTTGTGGACATCCCAGCGCAATTGCACCGTCCGGGCCCAGGGGGCGCGGACTCGGCAGTTTCGGCTAGATAGTTCGCAATGGTGGGGTTTATTGATAGGGCTTGCAGGCCGATCCAAGCTACACTCCCCGCCGACCCAACCCCGCCCAGATCTATGCAGGACACCTTGACCGCCCTCCGTGGGCTCCAAGAAATCGACCGTCACATCTTCCGTGTACAAGCGGAGCTTGAGAGACTTCCTAAGGAACTAGAGCAGCGCCAGGAGGTGCTGGTCCGCCTCAAGGAGGCGATTGTGGAACGGGAGTTCTCCGTTAAGGAGCTGCGGGTCCGTATCAAGGAGATTGAAGACGCGACCACGGGTCTTCGCCAGCGCCAACGCAAGCTGGAGAATGAGTCCAATACGGCGGGGGTCGATGCCGCTCTTTTGGCCTCTTTCCAGCATGAGATCCGTCAGGTCAAGCGTACGGTCAGTCAGGCGGAGGACGATGGCCTGCGCCTGGTGTCCGAAGCGGACGAGGTCGAAAAAGGACTCACCGAATTGCAGGAACGCCTAGCCGAGGAAAACAAGACCTTCGAAGAATTTCAGGGCAACGTGTCAAAGGAAACCGAAGAAGCAGAGACCAAGCTGGCTGAGCTCAGCACCAAGCGCGAGAAGGAAGCCTCGACTAGCATCGAAGCCCCCGTCTTGGACCTGTACACCAAACTGCTGGCCAGCCGCGGCGGTGAAGCGATGGCAGAACTCGCCGATATGGTTTGCCAGGGTTGCTTTGTCGGCATCCCGCGTAACCTTTCCGTGCGCCTTGCCCGTCAGGTCGAGATCGTGCAGTGCCCGAATTGCCAACGGATCTTGTACAGCTTTTAGTTCAGACCCGGAAAAGGTCTATCGTGGAGGTTGGACCGCTAGAAGCTAAGCCACCAAGCCACCGAAAAATGGTAGTCCTCTTCCACCTGGGGTCCGTTTGTGTCTTGCCACACGGGAACTCCAATCTCAAGAGCCAGTCGGTTGTTCTTCTCCATGATCATGTGCAGGCCGAAGTCCAGGGACAGGGCCTTGCCACCGATGAAGGTCGGATCAAAGGCGGGGTCCAGGGTTTCATCCATGCTGTTGTCCTCACCTTGGATCGAGTCCTCCTGTTTGTATTCTACCCCAAGTACCACACTCCGAAACGGATCCACGCGGCGGGACACCCAGGAGTTCAGGCGCAACTCGTCACCCCGGCTCCATCCCCGGTCATTGTGACCCAAGGGAACACTTGCTTGCACGGCGCTGCCGAAGGACCAGTGCCGCGACCAGTGGGTCCAGGTGAAGCTGGGACGGAGGGCGTACGTACCGCCGCCTAGCTGGAGGGCGTAGGGCAAGAGGGGTGAGGCGGGGCCAACCGAGTCGCTCTCACGGTTGCGGGTACTTCCGGTTGGCACGGAGACCATGAGCTCGAGCTCCGCCCGCTCCCCATCCTTGTGGGACAATTCGACTCCCGTGCCTATCAGTACATCGGCCAACCCTTGGGCCCGTTCCTTGGTGGCACTGCCCGTGCCGTCCACCGAGCGCATGATTCGCGACTCCACTGGAATCGTGATGCGCAGGGTGGTGGCATCTCCTAGGCCATATTCGGCTCGGATCTCGGTGCGGTCCACGGAGCCAGATGTGGGCACCTTGGAATACCCCGAACCCAGGAGGCTGCTCGCGCTGATGTTATTGGTGCCGTTTCGCAGGTCTCCGAGTTCGGTGCGCGAGTGTTCGATGGAGAACTTGGCGCCACCCAACGCAACGACTGGGCCAGAGGATGTGCCCAAGTAACCACGGGAGTCTGGGCGCAGGCTGGGAGACCAGTGTCCCAGTTCAAATAGGTCCGTGGTTTCGGGTGCGGCGGCCTCTTGGATCGGAACAGGGGATGCGAGCATTAACCAGGGAATCAGAAGGAACATGGCTGGTTCAAGGGGTGGTGGGGGCTTGGTCGGGTTCGTACAGGCTACCCTGTGAGGTTCCCCGATCCTCCAAGGTGCGGGCCAAACGTTCCCGGATTTCGGTCTTGTGCACATTCCAGAGCGGGGCCAGACGCTTCTCGAGGGGAGCATCCCCGGTGATGCGGTGCAGGATTTGGTCTGGGTGCAAGCGTTCCACGAAGTCGGCCAGCCAACCCACGTAGGTTTCAGGCTTCAGAACTTCCACCTCCCCCCGTTTCCAGAGGGCCGCCAGTTGGGTGCGTTTGAGAATCATCAGGTTGTGGACTTTGATGCCGGAGCAGCCGGCCCGGGCCAGGACCTGGGCCGTTGCCCGTGCTCCTTGCCTACCGTCGCCGGGCAAACCCAGGATCGCATGCCCCACACTCATCAGGCCCCGTTTGTGGATGCGGTGCACGCTCTCCTCGAATTCGGCCACCGTATGCATGCGGCCAATATCCACCAGGCGCTGGTCATCCGCGACCTCAAGGCCGACCTCCACCCAGACGGGAACATGCTGGGCCAGGCTCTCCAGGGCGTCCAGGGCTTCCCCAGGCAGGCAATCGGGGCGGGTGGCGATGCTGACCGCCACAATCCCGCGGTCCAAGAAGGGGCGCACCACATCCAGGGTTTCGATCAAGCGTTGGGTGGAGACGTAGGTGTTGGTATAGGACTGGAAGTAGGCGATCACGCCGATGGGGGGTTTGCCCTCTTCCTGGCGGCGAGCGAGCCGTATGAGGCCTTTTTCCAGCTGGTCGCTCAGGTCCAGGCCATCGCGGACCGCGCCACTGCCCGAGCCTTCCACATCGCAGTATACGCAGCCGCCCAAACCCTTGGTCCCGTCCCGGTTGGGGCAGGTGGAACCCGCGTCCAGGGCTACCCGGTACACACTTCGCGAAAATGTCTTTCGTAGCCAGGGGGCCAGGGTGTGGAAAGGGAGGGCTTGCACGGGGCTACTTTAGCAGCCACCTGGGCAATGGGCCGTGGCGGTCCGAGCAAAAGGGTGTGTTTTGGTCTTGGAGGGCGGGATGCGGACGTGACAGGCGCTGTTTGGGGACTTATGTTGATCGCGACCCAATCCTTCTTCTATCGTGCAAATTCAACCCATCGTAGTCGGAACCGCCGGCCATATTGACCACGGCAAATCCACCCTTGTGCAGCTCTTGACCGGAGTGGATCCGGATAGGTTGCAGGAGGAGAAAGACCGTGGCATGACCATCGACCTGGGCTTTGCGCGTTTCGATTTGCCCGATGGTCGGCGCATCGGCATCGTGGATGTTCCCGGGCACGAACGTTTGGTGCGCAACATGGTGGCCGGCGCCACAGGCATCGACATGGTGATGCTTGTGGTCGCTGCGGACGATGGGGTCATGATGCAGACCCAGGAGCACTTGGCCATCTTGCAGCTGCTCGGCGTGGAACGCGGTTTCGTGGTGCTCACCAAGATCGACCTGGTGGATGACGAGATGCTGGAGTTGGCCCAAATGGATGTGGAGGAGGCGGTGGAAGGGACCTTCTTGGAAGGGGCTCCGATCCTGCCTTACTCGGCCCTGACCAAGAGTGGATTCGATGAATTGAAACAGGTCCTGGTGGAGCTTGCGGGTCAGGTTCAACCCCGTTCCACCGAGGGCATCTTCCGCATGCCCGTTCAGCGTGTGTTTAGTGCGCGGGGCTTCGGCACGATCGTCACGGGCATTCCCGTCGCCGGCTCGTTGAGCGTGGGGGATGTGGTCGAGGTCTTGCCAGGAGGAAGCAAGGGCAAGGTGCGTGGCATTCAGGCCTACCACGAAAAGGTGGATCGCGCGCAAGCGGGACATTCCACAGCGATCAATATTTCCGACGTGGACCATCACGCGGTGTCGCGCGGCATGGTGGTCGCCAAACCTGGATTCTTTGGGGCCATTTCCCTGGTTGGCGCCAGGCTGCGTACTTTGAAGAGCTTGCCCCTGCCCATCCGCAATCGGCTTCCGATCCGTTTGCACACGGGCACGGCGGAGGTATTGGGGGAGGTGATTTTGTTGGACCATGAGGTCATGGGGGGGAAGCAGGAAGGCCTTGTGCAATTGCGGCTTTCGGAACCTGTGGTATGCGCCCCCGGAGATCGATTCATCCTGCGCTTGGCTTCGCCGCTCTTGACCTTGGGCGGTGGTGTGATCCTCGAGGAGAGCCGTTACCGACTCAAGCGCTTCAAGGGGTTCATTCTCGAAGGGCTCAACAAGCGTGAAGCCAGCTTGCAAACGGTGGAGGACCTGCTGGAGTCGGTCCTGTCCCAAGCTCCGGATGGTTGGTTGACCGAACCCGAGGTCGCACGTGGACTCAAGCGTGATCAAGGGGAGGTGCGCAGCTTGTTGAGTGCCATGGGAGAAGGGGGGAGCGCCGTTCAATTGGCGGGGGGACACTGGATTCACGGGGATGTGCTGCAGAATTACTGCGTGGAAGTGAAGCGCAAGCTGGCCGAGTGGTTCGGGGGCAATGCACACCGCGCCCGCATGGATATCCGGGATTTGCGAAGCCGTGTGGGCTTGGACAAGGGGCTATTGGGAGCCATTTTGGATCGTCTCGTGGAAACCGGCGAGGTCGGTCTTGAGAGTGGCGGATTCCTGACGCTCGTGGGGCACGAACCCCGACTCGACGATGCGCTTGGTGGGTTCGCCAAAAAGGTCCAGGGCATTTATGCCGAGGGGCAGTTTCAGCCGCCCAGCCAGGGAGAGGCCGCCGGGGCTTGTGGCCTCAAGGGACCAGGCTTGACCAAAGTGTTTGAATATCTGACCGACGCCAAGCTCCTGCACCATGTGGGGCAAGATCTTTACCTGGATCGGGCTTGCATGGAACGCATGCGTCAGGAGGTCGTCAGGAGTTGCCGAGAGAATGGGGAGCTTCAGATCGCAGATCTGCGCGATGCGCTGGGAACCACGCGCAAGTTCCTCATTCCGATTTTGGAAGCCCTGGATGCGGAGGGGCTGACCCAGCGTAAGGGTGGAGCTCGAACCCTGAAAGGCTAGGAACGCTCTGGCCCCGGAATGGACTGTCTCGGAATCACCCACGTGACTTGGGGTTTGGCGGCGTGGAGGGGATAGATTCCCGGGGTCGTCTCAGGATGGAACGGATTCGGAGTAGGGAATTGCTTAGGGGTGTATTTGGTGGGCGGACGGTGTCGATAGCGGGTGGGACCCTCTCCCCGGGGGTCGTTCATGCTGCCCGTTTTGGGTTCATCCCCACGCAACCACTTTCACCAAGTTCCATGTCTTACGAGTCCGACCTTTCCGGCCAACCGCTATCCGGAGATTCCGATTCCCATAACCACGGGGGTCAAATCCCTCAGGAAGGTCAAAACAATTGGTTACTGGATGGCGATCAGGCTTCCCAGCCAGTGCACGCCGAACCGTCCAACCACCCCGGGGGTGACAGCTGGTTGCTGGATGGCGAGCAAGCCGCTGACCCCTCGATCATCGTCACCGAAGGTCCTGAAGGTGACAGCTGGCTGATGAATGTGGGCGAACCCACGGTGGCCTTGGAAGAGGACGATGCCGTGGAGGGACATGGTTTCTCAGCTTCCTATTGCGAACCAAAAAGCACTGTGAGCACCTTCAGCAAGTTGTTGATTCCCGCTGTTTTCGTTGGAGTGCTTGGCGTGGGCGGAATGTTGGTTTGGCGCAGCATGTCCGGTTTGGGCTCGGGAACCGATGGTTCCAACGGCGGTGCCGTCGTGAATGACATCGAGCTTGCTGACCAGGGCGAGCCGCTTTCAGGACCTAGCTTTAAAGTGCCCGAGCTGACCATGTCCTCGAGCGGCAGCCCCCTGCGGGGAAGCATCCAGCGGGATGGCAGCGTCAAGCAAGCCGCCCCGGGAGTCGCGGCAAACGCGGTCAAAGGACAATTCGGATTCACTCCTTCCTCCGAGAACAGTACGGACCTGGTAGCGAAAGCGGAGCCGGACCTAGTAGCGGAGCCGGACCTGGTAGTGGAGCCGGACCTGGTAGTGGAGCCGGACCTGGTAGTGGAGCCGGACCTGGTAGTGGAGCCGGACCTGGTAGTGGAGCCGGACCTGGTAGTGGAGCCTGGCCTGGTAGCCGAGCCGGACCTGGAAGTGGAAGAGATTGCCTCCGGTGGCGTTTCGGAGGGCGCGGTCGCCGATTTGCAGCAGAATGAGTTGCCCCTTTCGGGACCCGGCACCCCCGTGGAGCCTGCTATCGCAATGGAATTTGAGGTCCTCAACATGGACCAAGAGCCCTCCGAGCCCCAGACGACAACCGAGATGTTGTTGTCAGAAGAGCAGGAAGGTCTGTTGGCTCAAGCGGACGCCGATGACTCGATTGAGTTGGTGTTCCTTTTTGAGGACCCAAGCGAGACCCCGGCGCCCATGGCCGAAGTCTTGGAGCCCGAGATCGTGGAACCTTCAGCAATGACGGAGGAAAACACGGCTCCTGTCGATGAACCATCGGGGGCTTTGGAAGGGGTTGCGTCTTTGGGTCGCAGATTCGTAGATGAATTGTTGGCCATGGGGCCAGCCACAGGATTCGAAGACGCGCCGGGCGGTGCGGATGGATTCGAGTTGGGTCCCGTGGCGGACTGGTTTGATGGGGAGGCGGTAGCTTCCCCCGAGTTGCTTCCTCCCACCCTCGAGGAGAGCTCCGACTTGGCCACGGTTGACGACGATATCCCCGAAGGGTTGCCTGTGTCCACCGGTTTCGATGGACAGGGCGACTGGCTCGTGGGTGATACCGATCAGCCGTCTGATGTGGCCGTCGCGGACGTCGGAAGCGAAGATCCGGCCATCGGGGAACTCTTCAGCGTACCCGACGTCGACTCCACAAGCACACCCAGCGAGGGCGCTCTTACCGCTTTGGCAAGTGTCGAGGAGCCTGTTGCGGAAGACCCCGCACCAGCCGATCCGCAGGCAGCAACCATGTCGAGTATCGATCCCAATCTCCTGGGGAACCCGTTTTTCGAGATGGTGAAAATAGGAATTGTGCCCGAGCAGGAACCAGTTGAGATCAACTGGGAAGACCCCCTAGCGGATGTGCAAGGCGAGCCCGTGGAGTCAGAGCTTGTGGGCGCAAGCAAGCCGATTGATGGCCCGGATGGAATCCTGCTGGTTGATTCGCAGACTCCTGAAATGCCGGATCCGACCGTCGAACAAACCAGGCCGGAGCTTGATGGTTCCCGCCTCGTCGACACCGTGGAATTCGATGAGATCGAGGAGGTTCCCGCTGGGGAATCCGAGGCGGAAATCGCCGGAGAGGGGCTGGCATCGGTTGTGGAAGTGGTCTCAAAAGGTGTGACGGAAGACACCCCGACCCCGGACGCCCAGGAAACCGAACCTGCGCCGTTGGCCCAGGTGAGCGTGGGAAGCCAGGCCCCGGATCAGAGCGCCCCCGAAAATAGCTCGGCGGATTTTCCCACCGCGTTGGTGACCCCCGAAGCAGAGACCCAAGCGCCGAAAGGACTCGACGCGTCTCAAGCTGCCGCCATAGAAGAGCTCTTGTCGATTCCTTCGGAAGGCGAAGTGACAAGCGGGACTGGGACGCCCGAGCCCACCACTGCCCCAGTAAGCGAAGTTTCGGAAGGAAACGGTGAACGCAGCCTTCTTGAAATGTACTCCGATTGGAACATGGCAGAGGGCAAGGGCTCGCTGCAGTCCCAATCCTCTTCGAAGTGGTTGAACTTCTCCATCGGAGACAGAACAACCATGCCCTTCCAAATTGCCCAATCCTCAATCGCTGGGCAGCGTGAGGAACTTATCAAGCAGCCCGAAGAGGTCGTGGTTGAAGCTGAAGTCAATAAGCTCCACCAGGGTGTTCTGAAGAAGCGTCAGTCCGACTCATCCCATTGGCAAGGCAAGGATGTGCCTATGCATGCGCTGGACCGGAGCACGGTCCTCTTGACCCCCAATGTGGGACCCGTACGCGTGATCGCGGTGGATGGTGAAACCCTTGAAGGGCGCTTGCATGGCATTGGTCAGAATTATGTTTGGCTGGTCACGAACCTTGGCCGTTTGAGCATCCCCAGTCGAAGGGTGGAACGCGTGGAACGCATCGACCCGACCCAGTTCGACACCGAGGTCAAGAGCACCCAGGACTACACCAAACTGCCCAGGGTGCGCGTGCGAATGAAAGGTGGTGTTTTCGTTGGCCATGAGTTGGCACGCGAAGGCAATCGGATCACCATTCGCACGGACAAGGGGCACAAGCTGACCCTGGTGAGCGACAACATCCAACCTGTCCGCACTCGTCGCGCTAGGTCCGGCATCAAGCGTCGAGTCGAGTAGGCCAGATTCCACTGCCCGTTTGATCGTCAGGAGCTCCTCCGTTTCGGGGGAGCTCCTGGCGTTTTTTGGGCCATGGGTTGGGCGCGGTACCCGCCGGGGGAGGGTATTTTAGGGCAAAGGGGTGGGGTGAGCGGTGGCGGTTTGGTACACTCCCGGTGTATCCGGTCCAGGGAAGAGTGGTGAAAATCCACCGCGGTCCCGCCGCTGTAATCGACGACTGGGGTTCGAATCCACTGTGCAGTGCATGGGAAGGAGAGCCTCGGGTTTGAGTCGAGAGCCAGAAGACCTGCCCGGCGTCACTATCTGTGCGTTGTTCCCTCGTGGATTGGGGTTTGCACCGAAGGTTTGCCGGATTTCTGGCGGGGCTTGGTCTTGTTTCATTCCTGGGGGTTCTTTGCTTGAACCCAAACCGTTCGAAAGGCGCGTAAGACGCTTTCGACAAACCCAAATGAAACCATGAACTTTACTTCCATGCAAATGCCTGCCCTCCTGGGCGGCTCCCTCCTCTTGTGTGCAGCGGCCTCGGGTCAAAGCCGTTACGCCACTTCCGTCGTGTCCTTCAACCAGGGCGCGGGCACTGGAATCTTCGATACGTCCCTGATCCTTGGTGGGCCCCGCGGCGGTGCGGGCACCCACGTTTTGACCCTGGGCTCCGGCGGCGACGTCACATTGGGTTTTGATCGCGTGATCACCGACGGCCCCGGCGCGGACTTTGTCGTTTTCGAAAACACTTTCGAGTGGAATTCCAACACTTTTCCCGAGGTCGCCATGGTGGAAGTTTCCACCAATGGGGTGGATTTCGCACGCTTCCCCATGCGTTACGACGGTCCTTTTAGGATGTTCCAGGGGCCGTTCGAGATGACTCCCTGGGGGAGCTATTCAGGTTTGACGGGCCACGTTCCGGTTGTCGCCAATGTGGACACCAACACGATCAGTCCTTTCAACCCCATGGAAGGCGGCGGGGAAGGATTCGATCTGGCCGACCTTGAGGATCACGCCCTGGTCCAAGGTAGCCTTGTGGATTTGAACGCCATCAATTACGTGCGTCTTGTGGACCTGATTGCCGGAGCGGAAGTGGACTCCCGCCTGGTGACGATTTGGGACTCCGGTGGGGTCGATGGCAACGCGGATATCGACAGTGTCGCGATTGTTCACGACACGCTGGATTTGGCTCCGAACGGCCCGACGGTTGACTTCTGGCGTGATAACTTGGGTTATGTTTGGTTGAACCTGTCCGACCCCGATGGTTTCACAGACTTGAACTTCTCTACCCTGCGCCTCTCTTCGAACCTGGTAGAGTCCCCTTTCTATCGCTTGCGCGACTTCTTCATTCTAGCCCAGGCCAGCCCCGAGGGCCTTCTGCTGCGCTCTCCTTTGCCCATGTTTCTACAGAACTTCCAGATGGTCCTGGCCGTATCTGTTGAGGATCAGGATGGCAACAAGAGCGTGGATCAAATGTCACTGAACCGCTAGCGCCAGCTGGTGGTGCGTTGGCCCATGGCGAGCATTGCATTTAAAGTAGCAGGGGACGGGAACCATTTCGGTTCCCGTCCCCTGCTTGGTGTGCCTGACATGATGATTGACTTGAAGATGAAAGTTCTTCCGGGACTTGGCCACAGGGACCGAAGGGAAGCGCAAGGGCGGAACCGCGAGGGGCCGTCTGAAGGAAGCGTGAAACGAAACTGCGAGTCGACGAACAGAAATCGGATACGAGGCGCCGTGGAACAGGGCGAGCTGGCCAAGAACAGCGAAGCCCCTGTGGCCAAAGTGAAACGGCGTAGATCCGGCGATTGTGC
>JAAETM010000659.1 GCA_024228395.1 bacterium
GAGGGTTTGGCCTCGAAAGCAAAGGCCCTTGAGAAGCGCGGCGAGGTCATCGTACGTGAGGCGCTGGTTGCAAAACTCGCCTCGATCCGCTTCAGCTTCATGCCCTATAGCCGGGACGCTAGACCCATGCGACTTGAGCATGTGCAAAGCAAGGGCGGCCTCGGCGGCCTGCTGAACGAAACCACATCAACGGAGGGTAAATAATCATGAAAATCATCAAAGTACTTGGAATGGCTTTTGGCGCTTTCATCGTCGCCGCAATCCTTTTTGCCCTCCTGATGGAGAGCGTCCCCCCGGCGAAGATCGGCGTCAAGCTGAACCAGTGGGGCGATGGCGTGGTAGACGAAGACTACGACACGGGCTATCACATCGGCATAACCGGTATCCACAAGTGGTACCTGCTCGACCGCACGACCCATTTCTTAACCTTCACCGATGCTCGCAGTACGCGCAACTCCGACCAGGAGCGCCCCTCCCTCGAGATCAGAACGCGCGACGGCAACACGGCAAGCATCGATGCAACCCTCACCTACCGCATTGCCGATGGAGAAGCGCACCTGCTTGTTGCCAAGGGACTGCGGCCGGTCTATCGGGATCGCGTCATCTCCACGGTAGAGTCTGTTCTTCGTGAAGAACTCGCTCAATTGACATCGGAGGACTTCTACTCCACCGACATCAGAATGGAGCGGGCCGTGGCGACCTTGCCTGCCCTTACTGCGGCCCTGGCTCCGCTCCACGTGACTCCTGAGGCCATCCTGCTGAGAGCGGTTCGCTTCCCAGCCGGCTATGAGACACGCCTCCAGGAGAAGCAACTCACCCACCAACAGAAGCTGCTCGCCATGGCCCTTCAAAAGGTCGAGGCCGCCCAGCAGGTCACCGGTTCGATGGAAAAGGAGATCGAGGCCGCCGAGAAGGAACTGCGCGGCACCTGGGACAAACAATTGCAGCAGAAGTTCTCCGACAATGAGGTTGCGATCGCCCAGATTCTTGGTGACGCGCAGCTCTATGACAAGAGCACAAGAGCCAACGCCCTCGCCGACTACGAGACGATGACTTCCGAGGGCAACCTCGCTATCGACAAAGCCGAGGCGCTGCGCAATGAGCTGCGTAACCAGGCGCTGGATACACGAGGGGGCTCGATCTTCCTCGCCCAGCAGGCGGCGGAGAACCTCAACATCGACTCGGTAATCCTGAACTCGAACGACCCGAGTGTTCCGACGATTCTCGACCTCTCCGAGCTCGTGAAACTGCTCGTCGGCGAGAGCGAACGGTAGAACGGAATGAGGTGTATTTGCGCACCTCGACCCAAAGCGGAAAGACGGGTACCGAATCGGTGCCCGTCTTACATCCCCCGCTCATCCTTAATCCGGCTCCAGGCGTCATTCGCTGCGATCAGCTTCTCGTTGGCGAACTTCATGAACTCCTCCGGCATGCCTTTCGACTGCAAGACATCCGGGTGGTACTCGCGTACGATCCGCCTATGCGCGGCTCGCACATCCGCGTCACTTGCATCGGCAGAAACGCCGAGCACCTCGTAGGGCGACACCTCCGGTTCACCCTGGACGGCGCTGAAGTTCGCCTTGCACGACTGGTAATCCTGGGATGAGAGTCCCATGTCGCGCGCAATCCGTCGAATGAGTTCCTCTTCCGCGGGGTGTTGAACACCGTCGGCCAACGCAACAACAAAGAGAATCGTGATGATGTCGCGCAGGCGGTCCGGCTGGGTCTGCAGCAACTGCCCAAGTTGGAGGGCAAACTCGGACGCAGGGGTGTCGTTGTCCCGAGCATGATTGAAGACCTTGGCGGCGGACTTCCGCTCGGAGACCGACATACCCATGCGATCGCGCAGGAAGGCGTCGTAGGCCTCGATCTCGTCCGTTGTGACGCGCCCATCCGCCTTAGCCACCTTAGCGGCCAGGCTCGTCAAGGCCACGGCGAAGACCGCCTGCGCTTGCGTCCCCGTGAACGTGCGGACTCGCTCTGAGCCCGCCGGCGCCCCCATACTCGAGCCCAAGACGGAGCCCAAAAACGCTCCAACCGGGCCACCGACCATGAAGCCGAACGTACCACCAATTATTGATCCAAAGATTCCCATGGCAGAAGTGTAGCGCCCCGCCCACATGGATCCAGGGAGGTAATCGAAGCCATGGGGCAACCCCCCTCTCTAGGCTATTTCTCCAGGCAGTCTTTCACGGCCTTCTGCAACTCGCACATCTCATCTGCGGCCATTCCCCTTCCGATGCGGGTACCGGTCCACATGGCGAATGCTGCCCCCGAGCAGATAGGCACGACCCACAAAGCACTGGGGGTACGTTCCAGCATCCATTGGGAGGTGGCGAAGGCCACAGCGAACAAACTCAGGGCGCCTAGGGATAGGTAGATCAGGGCAAACCCCATCCAGATACTCGGGCTGGGGCTAAAACGTCCATACACCCTGGTCTCGGATTGGCCGATCTCCGCTCGTACTTCCAACTGCAGCCAAGGAGACCAAAAATGACGCTCCTGGTCGCGCAGGGAGAGCAAGAGGTGATGCTTAACCGATTGCCCTTTCACGTTGCCCGCCTCCGAGCGCAGCAGTTTTTCAAGGCGGGCGGATGCCTCGTCGGGCGAAAGGGTGCTGGAGAGAACAAAACGAGGGCGTAAGCGGGGACGGATAGTGGCCATGGAGCCTACGATACCGAGTCGCGCATTTATGGGCGGGTTTGCTGCCGAAAAGTACCGCCAGCGCCTTTGGGAAAGAATCCTAGGACTGCGAGTACTCTTCAGCCCCCCCAAGCGCGGACTACCAGATAGCGAGCATCAAATAAGTGCAGGATTTTGCATTGCGGTCAGTTCGATCCCTTGACAAAGTAGCCGGCGAAAATTGGACCCACCCACCCAATCCCCAGGCAATTCCCGTTGGGAAAAAAAAAGGACACCCCCATGTCTACTACTGCGGCTACCACAGCCTCGTCACGAATGGAATCATTCCATTATGACGACGATATCGTAAGAAAGTTCACCCTCGCCACCCTAGTTTGGGGCCTCGTTGGAATGTTGGTCGGCCTGCTGGTTTCTCTGCAATTGGCCCTGCCCGCTGCCAACATGGACACCTCCTGGCTGACCTTCGGCCGACTGCGCCCCCTGCACACCAACGCGGTGATCTTCGCATTTGGTGGCAACGGAATCTTCGCAGCCATTTACTATTCCTCACAGCGCCTTCTCAAGGCACGAATGTTCAGCGACGCCCTGAGTCGCATGCATTTCTGGGGGTGGCAATTGATCATCGTTGCCGCCGCACTCACCCTGCCCCTGGGTATCACCCAGGGTAAGGAGTACGCCGAGCTCGAGTGGCCCATCGACCTTGCGGTCGTCGTGGTTTGGGTCCTCTTCGCCGTCAACTTCTTCGGCACCCTAATCAAGCGCCGCGAGCGCCACCTGTACGTGGGACTTTGGTTCTACATCGCCACGATCATCGCGATCGCCGTTCTGTACATCGCCAACAACGCGGCTCTTCCGGTCAGCATGACCAAGAGTTACTCGGTCTACTCGGGTGTTCAGGATGCGTTCATGCAGTGGTGGTACGGCCACAATGCGGTGGCATTCTTCCTCACCACGCCCTTCCTGGGCTTGATGTATTACTTCCTGCCGAAGGCCGCCAACCGCCCGGTTTACAGCTATCGCCTGTCGATCCTGCACTTCTGGTCCCTGGTATTCATCTACATCTGGGCCGGTCCCCACCACCTGATGTACACCTCCATGCCGGAGTGGTTGACCACCCTAGGCATGCTGTTCTCAATCATGTTGTGGATGCCCTCCTGGGGCGGCATGTTGAACGGCCTACTGACCCTGCGCGGCGCATGGAACAAGGTCGCGGAAGACCCGATTCTCAAGTTCTATGTGGTCGCCGTGACCTTCTACGGCATGAGCACATTCGAGGGTCCCATGCTCTCGATCAAGAGCATCAACGCCCTGTCCCACTACACCGACTGGACCATCGCCCACGTGCACTCCGGTACGCTCGGTTGGAACGGCTTCATGATCTTCGGAATGATGTACTGGCTCATGCCGCGTCTCTTCCAAACCGGCAAGCTCTGGAGCGCTAAACTGTGCACGACCCACTTCTGGATCGGCACTATCGGCATCCTTTTGTACGTCGTCCCGATCTGGGCGGCTGGCATCACCCAGGGCCTTATGTGGCGCAGCATCACTGAGCAGGGCACCCTGCAATACGGCGACTTCCTGCAAACCGTCACCCGACTCGAACCCCTCTACTGGCTGCGCCTGGTTGGCGGAACGCTCTACTTCGTTGGCGTCCTGCTCTGCGGTGTGCAAATGTTCATGACTTGGAAGATGCGCCCGGCCACCTACGACGTGCCCGTCATCCAAGCCCCGGCCCTCGAAAAGGCCTACAGCGGCCCTGAGGTCACCATCGCTGGCAACCCCGGCCCCATCGGCCGTTTCGCATCCATGGCATGGCACCGCTCCTGGGAGCGCAAGCCCATGTTCTTCACGGTCATGGTCGCCATCGCAGTCATCGTCGCTTCCTTGGCGGAGATCGTGCCCACCTTCATGGTGAAATCCGTTGTGACCCCGATCGCATCGGTCACGCCCTACACTCCCCTGGAGCAAGCTGGCTTCGACATCTATAGGGCGGAAGGTTGCTACAACTGTCACTCCCAGCAGGTGCGCCCCATGCGCCACGAGACCCTGCGCTACGGCGAGTACTCCAAGACTGGCGAGTCGATCTACGACCGTCCCTTCCAGTGGGGCTCCCGTCGAATTGGTCCCGACCTGGCTCGCGTGGGCGACAAGTTGCAGTCAGTGAACTGGCACATCCGCCACTTCAACCGGCCAAGCGACATCAGCGAAGGCACAATCATGCCGGCTTACCCGTGGCTATTGGAGGATGACATCGACTTCGACGGCATCCAGGCCACCATCGACAGGCTGTCCACCCTTGGCCATCCCTACTCGGATGAAGTCAAGAATGACGCTCCCGGCGCCGCTCGCGCCCAAGCCAAAGCTCTCTTCGCCCGCCTTGTCAAAGAGGACGCTAGCTACGCCGACAGCGGGCTAGAAGGGAAGAAGGTCATGGCTCTCACGGCCTACATGCTGCGCCTAGGCACCGACATTTCTAAGGACCTGGAGACTCCCTCCGCAGCTGAGCTGCAAGAAAAGGAGGCCTCTGATGCAAGCGGTTTCTAGCCTGTTGACCCCCATGCTCGCCATGGATGTCTCCACGGTGCTCGACTTCAAAATCGGCGCCCTCATTTTCTTCCTGAGCTTCTTCATTGTTGTGTTCTGGCGAGTCGCCACCCGCAAGGAAGCCTTCTACAACCACGACGCCACCATCCTCCTCCAAGAGGACACCGTCACCGAGCCCCACCAGGGGGTGCACCATGAGTAGCAACGAAATCCGCGATCCCCTTCTGGAGCATAGTTACGACGGCATCCAAGAGTATGACAACCCGCTTCCCGGCTGGTGGGTCATGGTCTTCTGGGCCTCCATCATCTTCTGCGTGCCCTACACGATCTACGTGCACTTCATGGACGGGAACACCGTGCTGGATGCGTACGAGGCTGATATGGCGGAGAACACGCTGAACCTAAATTTGACCGCGGATGCGGCCACTATTATCGCCTTGCGCGATGATGTGGAGAAGCTCGAAATTGCCGAAGGCATCTTCGCTTCGAAGTGCTCGGCTTGTCACAAGCCCGATGGTAGCGGTCAACAGGGTCTCGGCCCGAACCTGACCGACAAGCACTGGAAGAACGTCAAGAGTCTGACCGACCTCTATGACGTAATCAGTGACGGAGTCACAGGAACCGCAATGACTCCGCAGACAACCCTGTCTAGGGACGAGAAAGTCTTGATGGCAGCCTACGTGGCGCACCTCGCCACGGAATTCAAGGAAGGGTTGCCGCCGGAAGGCGAAGAGGTTGCCACTTGGCCCTCGGAAAAGTAGTAGTCTCCACCTAGAAGGGGGCAGGCGTCACCTCCTCCCTCTCCAGACCACTGGCATGTCCGAAGAAAAGAAAACTCCACAGAGCCTCCCCGCCGCACCCGCCGGGGAGGTTCTTTCAACGATGCGCGATGACGGAAGTCGCGTTTGGTTGAGGCCCAGGATTTCCGCTGGCCGCTTTTTGAAGCAGCGAGCGGTCGTAGCCTGGGTCTTGATGGCTCTATTCACGGTCACACCATTCATCAAGATGGGTGGCAAGCCGCTCTTCCTGTTCGAGCTTGCCACACGTCGCTTCATCGTCTTCGGCACCACCTTCCACGCGGACGAAACCCTGCCCCTGGCGCTCTTGATGCTGACAACGGGCGTGGCCATCTTCCTGATGACCGCCCTGCTCGGCCGGGTCTGGTGCGGCTGGGCTTGCCCGCAGACCGTGTACATGGAATTCCTGTACCGGCCCATCGAACGCTTCTTCGAAGGCAAGCACTACAAGAACCCCACCCGCCACGAAGTACCGCGCTGGAAAGTCGCCGCTAAATACGTGGTCTTTGGCCTGATCTCACTGCACCTGGCGAACACCTTCCTCTCCTGGTTCGTGGGCGTGGACAAAGTCTTCCTCTGGACCCAGCAGTCCCCCTTCGCGCGCCCCCAATCTTTCATCCTCGTGATGGCTACCACCGCCGCCATCATGTGGGACTTCGCCTTCTGGCGTGAGCAGATGTGCACTCTGGCCTGCCCCTACGGGCGTTTCCAGTCGGTACTGTTGGACAGGGGCTCCCTGATCATCGGCTACGACGAAGAACGTGGCGAGCCCCGCGGTTCCAAGAAACGCTTGGCCAATCAAGGCATCGAGGCGGGCGACTGCGTGGACTGCAACCTGTGTGTGACGACCTGCCCCACGGGAATCGACATTCGCCAGGGCCTTCAACTCGAGTGCATCGCCTGCACCCAGTGCATCGATGCTTGCGACGCAGTCATGGACAAGGTAAGCAAGCCCCGTGGCCTGATCCGCTATACGACCCAGAACCTTCTGGAAGGCCTCCCAAAGAAGCAAGTGCGACCCCGGGTCGTCATCTACCCCATCCTGCTGGCTGTCTTCTTCGGCGGGCTCTTGTACGTGCTCGCGAATCGCGCAGATGCCACCCTGGAAGTGCTGCGAATCCGTGGGCGCACACCCTACGCAACACTAGACTCGGGTGAGATTTCCAACTTGGTGCACCTGCGCATCACGAACCGCACGGACCAGGCCGAGACCTATGAAGTCCGGCTGATCGGGGATGGGCGGTTGATCACGCTGCAGTTCCCCCTGCGGATTGACAGCGACGAGAGCGCAGATGCGGATATCCATGTGATCTTGCCCTCTACCGCCTTCGAAGGCGGACGCCGTGCTATTCAACTGGAACTGCTCGCCGGTAACGCAATCGTCGACACCACCAACAAAACGGTTCTAGGTCCCCTCTTCGCCAACAAATAAATGGTTTCCGCACGCACATTCTGGGTCGGCATGATCGTCGGGTTGCTCTCACTCTCCGTTGGGGTCAACCTGTATGTGTTATTCACATTCGCCGAATCCCCCTCCTTGTCCCTCGAGGAGAACTGGGAAGCCAAGTCGAAGAATTGGAATCAATTCCAAGCCCAAAACACTATCAATCGCAAGCTCGGGTGGAGACTCGATGTGCTCGAAGATGCGCCCGCGGGATCTGATCCCACCACTTTCGAGATGGTCCTTCAGGATGCAGATCGCCTCCCCATCCACGGCGCAGCCATCACACTCAAGGCCTCCCACAACGCCCACTATGGCGAGCGGCAGCTATTGCGAGCGATAGAGTTCGATCCGGGCAAGTACCGCTTCGAAATAATGATCCCCTACTCTGGTTTGTGGCAATTCGATGCCCAGGTGCAAGTGGCCGGACCTGAGGGCTCGGGAGAAAACACTTTCTTCACCCAAGCCTGGACCGAAAAACTGGTGAGCCCAGCTGCCCAGTGACGCCATGGAAACCCTATTCACCTCCGTACTGATCGCAAGCCTGGTGGGATCTCCCCATTGCGTGGGTATGTGTGGTCCCTTGGTCGCCATGGCCATGCGGGGACAGGATGGGGCCGGAAGTGGGGCCCTTGGACATCTCGGCTACCACGGTGGCCGATTGGTTTCCTATCTGATTCTGGGCTTGGCCGCTGGGGCCCTTGGAGGCACTCTGAACCTGGGCGGTTCCCTACTCGGATTCCAGCGCATCGCAATCACCGCATCGGCGATCTTCCTGATCGTTTTCGGCCTGCATCAACTGCTCAAGTTCTGGGCTCCCGCCCGGCGCTTCCTTCCCAGGCGCAGACCCGGAAAAGGCCCCGGCCCACTCTCGCGCCTGTACTTCGCACTGAACAAGCGCCCGGGTGCGGTGCACCCCACCATGCGCGCCACTTCGCTGGGCTTGCTCTCCGCCCTGCTACCTTGCGGTTGGCTCTACGCCTTCGCCGCCGTCGCCGCTGGCACCGGTAGCGCACCCCTTGGCGCCCTGGCCATGTCCGCTTTTTGGATCGGGACGGTCCCCCTGCTCGGCGCTTTCGGGCTGGGCATGAAGAGACTGCTCGGCCCGCTCGAACGTCACCTGCCCGTGGCCACAGCCCTGCTGCTCGTGGCTTGCGGCTTGCTAGTCCTGAGCGGACGCATGCAAGCCGCCCCGCCGAGCTTGAGCAACGCGGCCGACGAGGGCACATACGAAAAGGCCTTGGACCGCGCCGTCAACGAAGATCCCGGCTGCTGCAGCGACAAGTAACCAAAACATGTCCGCGAAACAGTGTGAGCATTGCGGACTGCCCGTCCCGCCGGACCTGGATCCCCAGAACAACGAACCCGCCTTCTGCTGCAACGGTTGTCGCACGGTGTACCACGCCATTTCCGGCGCCGGCTTGGAGTCCTTCTATCGGCTCTCCCGCGACGAGGGTGAAGGGCAACCGGCCCTGACGACCGACCACACCTACGAGGAATTCGGCGACGAGAGCTTCACCGAGTTGTACGTGCGGCAGCCCGAAGGCAACACCCACTCGGTAGACCTGTATTTGGAAGGCATCCACTGTGCAAGTTGTGTGTGGCTGATCGAACGGCTGCCCCATGTGCTGGAGGGTGTGATCGATGTGCGCTTGGACGCCCGGCGCCACGTGGCAGAAGTGACCTGGGACCCCACGCTTCAGAGCCTGCCGGCCATCGCGCGTCGCTTGGATGGCTTTGGCTATCCCGTGCACCCCTACCAGGGCGCGGACGTGGACGCGATTCGCAAGGCCGAGAACCGCAAACACCTGGGTCGCGTCGGAGTGGCGGGCGCCATCGCCGGCAACGTCATGCTGCTCGCTTTTGCCCTGTACGGCGGCGCTTTCTCTGGCATCGACGAACACTACAAGTACCTGCTGCGAGTGACCTCGTTCCTGCTCACCCTGCTGGCCGTGCTCTGGCCGGGAAGAGCCTTCCTGCGTGGGGCCGCTTCCTCCTTGCGCGTGCGCTCCTTGCACATGGACGTGCCCGTGGCACTCGCGCTCCTGGTCGGCACCGCCTGGGGAGGCTTCAATACATTCACGCGCCAGGGCGAGGTCTACTTCGAGTCCCTGACCGCGGTGATCTTCCTGCTGCTGGTTGGCCGTTGGGTGCAATACCGCCAGCAGCGTGTGGCCAGCGATGCCGTGGAGCTGCTCTTTTCACTCACCCCCATTCGAGCGCGTCGTATCCAGGAGATCTCCGAGGGCCAACGCATCACCGAGGTGCCCATCGCGGCCCTAATCCCCGGCGACCGTGTAGAGGTACTGGCGGGTGAGACCATCCCCGCTGATGGCCGCTTGACCTTGGGGCACACCAGCCTAGATCTAGCCACCCTGAGCGGCGAGTCGCGTCCCGTCAAAGTCGAGCCCGGCGCAGACTTGCACGCGGGCACCACCAACCTGGACAGTCGTATCGAAATGGTTGTGCAGGCCACGGGTGTGCACACGCGCATCGGTGCCCTCATGCAAATGGTCGAAGATGGTGCCCAGGAGCGGCCGCCCCTGGTGGGCATGGCCGACAGGTTCGCCCACCGCTTCGTTTTGGTCGTTCTGCTGTTGGCCCTGACCACGGTCCTTATCTGGCTCTACCGGGACCCCTCCCGGGCTGCAGAACAAACAGTGGCGCTGCTGATCGTGACCTGCCCCTGCGCCCTCGGACTAGCCACCCCGCTCGCATTCCAGGCCGCCATTGGCCGCGCCGCGCGAGCCGGCATCCTCATCAAGAACGGCGAGGCCATCGAACGACTAGCCCGCGCTGGAACCCTCTTGCTCGACAAGACTGGTACGGTGACCACCGGCCAGATGGAGTTGCTCTTTTGGCGCGGATCCGACCAATGGAAAGGTGCGGTTCAGGCCCTCGAAACCCAGGTCGCGCACCCCATTTCCCGGGCTCTGAGCCAGGGGCTTGCCCCTCCGGACTCGATCCCCAAGAATCTGAAGGTCACCACTCATATGGGCCTGGGCATCTCCGGCCAATGGTCCGATCATCGGATCCACATCGGTTCCCTGAAGTGGGCAACTGACCTTACGGCAAGTCTCCCAGAGTGGGTGGCTGGTGCGCTGGAGGAATGTGCCAAGGATGCGGCGACCCCGATCCTGATCGTGGTGGATGGGCAAGTCCAGGC
>JAAETM010000660.1 GCA_024228395.1 bacterium
AAGCGTCGAGTCATTCTCAAGTCGGAGGCAATACCCTATCCTGACCGCGCAATAAAAAACAATCCCCGGCTTGTAGTAACCAACCTACGGAACAAGCCCAAACGCGTGTACGAAATCTGCGGTGGGCACGGTGACACTGAAAACAGAATCAAGGAGCTCAAGAACGACCTGTCCATTGACCCGACGAGTTGCTCACGATTTCTTGCCAACCAATTTCGAGTCTTGATGACAGCAGCGGCTTATATGCTGTATCAAGAAATCCGCTGGCAGCTTTGCAAGACCGAGCTTGCTCGTGCACAAGTATTCAGAATCCGGCTCGCACTCATCAAAGTCAGTGCACGAATCACCGAATCAACCCGACGCATCGTCCTTCACCTGTCTGACAATCTTCCATTCCTTCGCCCATGGCGCATGCTTGCACGCGCCATGGGCACAAGTCCCGCGACTTAGGTCGCTCAAGGCAAGGCGAATCTGCTCATCCGAGGGGGAGGTCTGTCTCGACCCCTACTTCCGGTAGAAAAAGGGGCAAAGTGTGTCAATTGTTGAACGCTCAGA
This sequence comes from bacterium, assembly GCA_024228395.1. GTDB lineage: Bacteria > Planctomycetota > UBA1135 > UBA1135 > NORP259. The sequence continues at coordinate 556 of JAAETM010000660.1, forward strand.
GCCTACTTCGGGCAACTTCAAGGTCGCAACACTCCCATCCCGCCATTTCTCCACATACACACCCAAGCCAAAAATGAATCCAGGTGCTTCATGAAAAGTGCGGGCTAAACACCCAACCCCGGCTGATTTGAACGTCCTCGAAAAGTATCAGATTTGTGGGAAAGGAATGTGTTTTGGGACGAACTAGGATTCGTTGGGCCGCCATGTTCGAGGGGGCAACCCGCAGCACTTGCGACCTCGGACCTCGCAACAACACCATCGCTCCATCCCAATGAAACTCGTCGTCTCACCCACCCTAATGACCCTGTTCAGCCTGCCGTTGGTCGGCTGCTCGTCCTTCACCACGACCTCCGAACAAGGGCCCTACCGTTCCCGAGTGGAGGTCCTCGAATCAGCAGCCTACGAATCCGATCGAGGTTTCCAGGGTCCCGACCAGCGTAGTCGCTTTCCGCTCCGTCCCCCGCGCAAGTCAGCGCCCACCAACAAGCACTATCCACGCGACATTGAGGCTTTCCACATGACCCTGGGTGTGGGCCAGTTGAGCGATGACAACTACTGGCAGGGTCTCGACGAGCCCTGGTTCTTCGGTTTGGACTACGCCTCCAATGCGAATGGCGAGGAGCTGGGTGCTGAGGTCGGCTTCCTCCTCTGGGGCGATTCCACTTCCCCCGGCCAGGATGTGAGCGCAGCCGAGGTCTTCGCTGGCCTGCGCTACACCGCCAATGCGGATCGCCGAGGCCCGCACCCCTACATGGGCGTGGGCGGAACCCTAATCGGCGCCAAACTGGAAGGCCCCGCCTACGACGAAAACGATGGTTCCATCGGACTCTACAGCCACGCGGGCATGACCGTTCCCATGGGCCCCAGCACGGAGATCGGCCTTGACTACCGGGTGGTACGCGGCACCAAATCGGACTTCCCCGGAGGCCCCGATTCCGACTTCGACTACGACCGCCTGGCGTTGGTCGTCGGTTGGTCGTTCTAGATACCGAGTCGTACCGAGGCACCGCCGGATGCCGCGCGGCTCGGTGTCGCGGTACCCGGCACCCCATGAAAAGATCGCCTCCTCAGCAGAATCTGTGGGTCTCCAGCGGCTCAGGAAGCTTGCCCATTGCATGATAGAGGGCCGTTTCAGCCGCATCGAACGTCCTGAAGCCGTATGACTTTCTGAACGTGAGTTCCAGCTTATTGTTCAGACCTTCCACAGAGCCGGCCGAAATCTCGCCGCGAGCCCGAAACCAGTTGAGAATGAGAGGTTCGTGGCGGCGTGGGGTTAGTGCGACTTTTTTCATTGGCTCAATTCTTGAGCGCATGACTTTTCGGGACGCTTGAGCAGGAGCCAACGAGATCGTATCAGTACGGGGTCGTAGCCGTCAGCTTCCAGTTTCTTTACCTCCTCAGCACGCACCTTGTCGATGACCTTGCTCAGCATGGACATGATATGAAACCGATCGAGAACGTGGATTGCCGACGATGCGCGCAGGGCGATGACCTTGAGGTAGGGCTTCCACATGTCGCTGCAGACGAATTCCAGATTCTTTGCGTGGTCGCCAAGAGGTCGAAGAACACGTTGATGGTGGACTCCTTGCGGTCCTTGCCGACCCAAAGCAGGTGCTTGCAGCCCGCACTGATCTCATACACGACCGCGAGGTACTTATGACCTCGATGCCATAGGACCTCGTCAACCCCGATGGCTTTCACATCGGAGACGTCGCGATGGACTAAACCCCACGAAACGGCCATTTGGACTGAGCGGAAGACACTCTCCCAGGATGTGCGAAAGCGTGCGCGGTCGCCTTCCAGCTCGGCCGCTTGGCCCAACGTGCCAGGAACCACGCGAAGGATGTTGTGACAGGACTTTTGCCCTGGGCCCAAGGAACCGTCTCGACTTTTACGCCGCATGAAATGCAATTCACCCTACGCATCGCGTAGACGAAGAAGACGGTGATGCCCCAAAGGGGAACGAATTGGAAGCGCCGTGGCTGGCGAGCGGTGTCGGAAACGCTGCCGCGTTTACCGCAGCCAGAGCAGGTAGGGCGGGCATTGCTGTGCGCCTAAATTGGAACGAGAAGCATGTCGCCTTCAAATTCGGATGTCC
>JAAETM010000661.1 GCA_024228395.1 bacterium
AGTTGCCGATGGCGTTGTAGCGGGCCGAGACCTCGGGAAACCCGAGATGAAACATATAGAACTCCTTGGCCCGTCCGGCCCGCTTGGCCTCGGCATATACCCGCCGCAACAGACCGGCATCCCCCTTGGGGTCGAATACGATTACCACATCACCGCGCCGGATGTCCTGGGTGAGGAAGAGTTCGGCCAACCGAGTCTTGCCGACCCTGGTGGTACCCAGCACCAGGGTGTGTCCCACCCGCTCGCCGATGTCCATCCATACATCCTGTTCTTCCAGCTCCACTGCATGCAGCGCCGGCTTGCCACCGACCGCAGGTAATGGCGCCAATGGGTTCCACCAGGCACGTATACGAAACAAACTCGCCAGCAGGCTCAAAAGCGGTACAGATTCCCAAGCAACCTCCTTGCAACGTGCCCATCGATACAGGCGTCTGGGTTGCACGTAGGACTGGACCTCTGGCCTGATGGTATCGCGCGGACGCTGGGTATGCTGCTGGGACCAGCGAAAGCCTTTGCCGAGAAACAGTTTGTGCCGACTGAGTGGTATCTGGCTGGATCGCACTCTGTAGGTGGGCATTCGGCGCATGTTGCGCTGGTAGCGCAGTACCCGCCAAGCCTGCCTCCCCCGGATCAGACCAGTCAACGAGAGCACGGCGCCAGTGCCATAGGCCACCCCAGGTGGCATCATCAAGGCCCATGGCGCCATGATGGCAATCGCCGCGGTGGCAAATGCCACCAATGTCGACCACAGCTCGACCGGGGGCCGCAGCAGGGCCTCGATGGGATGGGCACTCACTGTTCGATGCCGTGTGCGGAGATCAATACGGGGTAATGCGTGATCCCCAAGGCCTGCGCGATATCGCTCCCGGCTGCTGGCAGGATGGACAGACCATCGGCCAATTCAGCGATGGCGCGCAGATCCTCTATGGTGTTGGCCTGTACCAGCATCCCCACGGCACCGATCTCCTTGAGTCGATCACGGTTATCCTTGAGCCACTTTCGTGATTGCGCATCGGAACCGATAAGGAAAAATGGGCGCGCGAACGGCCGGTCATGCGCCCTGGCCTGCACCGGCCCGGGTGTCAGGCCGGGCGATTGTATGGGCAACCAGGCTTTCGGATCTGCCGCACCGAGCTGCGGTGTTGTTGGAGCCGGGCTTTGCTGAGAAACTTCATCGGCCGATTCGAACACCTCGAGAAATGGTGCGATGGGTCTGGTATTACCACTGTCGTAGATAACGGTAAGCTCGGCCTGCGCCATAACCGGTATTAGCACGCAGGCGATGAGCACACTCTTCCACCATCGATAATTGAATCTAACCATTGTCTCTACCCCTCACTCACGAGCCGTTGCCAACGGGACAGGACACGCTGGCGGTACTTATTGGCGCGTTGTGGATTCGCCGGTGCGTGGTAG
>JAAETM010000662.1 GCA_024228395.1 bacterium
CGGCTCGTGGAAACGGTGGATGGGGGCCCGATTCGGCGCTCGCTGCCCAAGTTGGTGACCGCTTATCCCCGGGAGGGCAAGATCGTGCCCAATCCTGATGGAGGACTGGCGTCGGTCGAGGCTCTCTACGCGGCCCTCTGCGTTCTTGGGTACCCGAAGCCGGAATGGTTGGACCATTACTACTTTCGTGACGCTTTCTTGGCCAAGAATCAATGGCTTGCCGCCTACTCTCGATAACCTAGGGGTGGGTGATTCCACCGGTCGCCCGTACCCATGGAACCTTCCTCCATTCGCAACGTTGGAATCGCGGCGCATATCGATGCGGGCAAGACCACCCTCAGTGAGCGCATCCTGAATGTGACGGGTAAGGAGCGTCGAGTCGGTCGCGTGGATGAAGGCACGGCCGTCTTGGATTGGATGGAGGAGGAGCGCGAGCGCGGTATCACGATCTGTTCGGCGTCGACAACGGTGTCATGGAAGGGCTGCGCCATTCAGTGGATCGACACCCCCGGGCACGTGGACTTCACCCTGGAGGTGGAGCGTTGCATGCGCGTTTTGGATGGGGCTGTCCTGGTGGTGGACGCGGTCGAGGGGGTGCAGGCCCAGACCGAAACGGTTTGGCGCCAAATGAATCAAAGCGGCGTGCCGGCCATTGCCTTTGTGAACAAATGCGAGCGCTCGGGTGCAGATTTCCTAGCTGCCGTGGAGAGCATGCGCACGCGCTTGGGCGCGACGGCGCAGCCCCTGCAGTATCCGATCTACGAGGAGGAGCGCCTGGTGGGGGTGGTGGACCTGGTGGGGCGCAAGGCTTACGGCCTGGTCGGTACAAGCGAGAAACCCTTGGAGCGGATTCCGGTCCATGTGGAGGATGAGGTCGAGGTGCTGCGGGCCGAGTTGCTCGATGCGTTGGCGGACTTCGACGTGGTTGTCTTGGAGGCCGTGTTGGATGGGCGCGACCCCAGGCTCTCGGAATTGCGCGAGGCCCTGCGGGAAGCCACCATCGCCCGGCGCCTGGTCCCCGTTTGCTGCGGGGCGGCCCTGCGCGGTTTGGGTGTGGAGTTGCTTTTGGATGCGGTGGTGGATTACCTGCCTTCGCCCTTGGATCGGGAGCCGATACAGGGGAGCGATCCGGAGCGCCCCGAAGTGCAGATCGAGCGGCAGCCGAGCTTGGAGGAGCCCTTCGCGGCCTTGGTCTTCAAGCTGCATTGCGACAATCACGGAGATTCCACTTTTGTGAGGGTGTATTCGGGTTCCTTGGAGGTAGGCAAGGTCGCGTGGAACCCGCGGGTCGGCAAGCGCGAACGCATTATGGAGATTCGTCGCGTGCACGCGGATCACTTCGAAACGGTGGGTAGGGCCGAGGTGGGGGACATTCTGGTGTTCCGCGGCTTGAGCCACGCTAGGCCGGGGGACACCCTGTGCTCCGACAAGGCACGCATCGCCTTGGAGTCGATGCGCCAACCGGAACCGGTTATTTCACGCATTCTGGAGCCCCAGGACGCCACCGAGCGGGAGGGCCTACGCAAGGCCCTGGACCGCTTGGTGCGCGAGGATGGTGCCCTGCGCATGCGTGAGAAGAGGAGCACGGGGCAGTTCGTGGTGGAGGGCATGGGCGCCTTGCACCTGGAGGTCTTGGTGCATCGCCTGCTGGGGGAATATCGGCTGAAACCCCGGGTGGGGGCTCCCCAGGTGTCCTACCGCGAATGCCTGCTGGGGGCCGCCGAGGGCTGCGCTGAGGTGCGCCGTGAGGTGGCGGGTCAGGTGCTGCATGGGGCCATAAGCCTGACCGTGGAGGGCCGCGATCTAGGTCCCTGCCAGGTCGAGATCGCCTGTCCAGTGCCCGAGCAGGTTCGGGTGGAGCTCGAGCAGGCCTTGCGTGAGATCGGCAGCACGGGGCCAAATTTGGGCTTTCGTATGCTGGGAGCCTTGATTCGGGTCACCGGGGCGGAATTCGATCCGACTGGTACCGGTGCAGGCCTGGTGTGGGCGGGGCAGCAGGCCCTCAATCAGGCCCTGGCGGCTTGCCCGGCTGGTTGGCTGGAGCCCCTGATGGCCCTCGAGGTGGGGGTGCCGGAGGAGTTCAGTGGGGGGGTCCTGGCTGATTTGGCATCCAGGGGGGCCGTGATTTCCTCGGTTCTGTCGGAGCCAGCCAGCTGCAGAATCCAGGGCAAGGTGGCCATGGCGGAGGTCTTCGACTATTCCACGCAGGTACGCTCCCTGACCCAGGGCCGGGCTAGTTTCTCCCTGGTTCCTGCGGGATATGGGCCGGTTTCCTCGGAGACACTGGCGGAGCGGGGCTTGGTGCTCTGATTCGATTCGGATCGGTTCGAATTGGAGTGCTGCGGGCGAGCTGAGTTTTGGGGCCAATGGCCTATTGGCGCCCGTTCCGAGCACTTTTTGCATTTTTTCCAGATTTTGGGGAAATGTCTCTCAAGACAGTTGACGCCCCCCCCCGCAATGGGTATTTTCTCCGCCCTTGCCACGCGCAGGACCGGTTTCATCGACCCACAACGGGGCGGGGCTGTTCTGGCTGGCTTGAAGCTTGTACTTCTCCCTGTTTTTTCAGTGGGGGATTGCCACGGAACCTCAAAGTACGAATGAGCACAAAGATTCAGATCCGGATGGAGGCCTACGACCACGAAGCGCTCGATCAGTCGAGCCTTGAAATCGTAGACACCGCCAAGCGCACAGGCGCTCGAGTTGCCGGACCGATCCCGCTGCCCACCCGTATTGAGCGTTATACGGTTCTGCGTTCGCCCTTCATCGATAAGAAGTCGCGTGAGCAGTTCGAGATCCGTACTCACAAGCGCCTGATTTACATCTCTGAGCCCACACCTCAAACCGTGGACTCCCTCTCCAGCCTGCACATGCCGGCTGGCGTTGAGATTCGAATCAAAGCCTAAGAGCCTCAGGCGGCTCGGGTAGGGCATAAGCCAAACCTACCAACAACCTAATCTGGATCGCACCGTGCTCACCGCTCGGAACCAGCATCCAACAAAATCTAACAGCGATCGCTAGGGCCCGCGCCCCGGTCGCTTTTTACAACCCAACCCTTCTCGCCGCGTGGCTAAGCGTCGGTTGCTAGTTTCCTGATTGTCAGGGATCAGCGCCACTTAGTCGAACCGGCACGAACCCACACTGGAATCTCAAGGATCATGACGCTGATCTTAGGGCGAAAAAAAGGTATGACTCAGTTCTTCGCTGAGGACGGAACAGCCATCGGCTGCACCGTCGTCGAAGCGGGGCCCTGCGTGGTCATGCAAGTACGAACTCCCGACTGCGATGGCTATCATGCTGTGCAGTGGGGCTTTGAGGACGTTAAGGAAAGCCGGGCCAAGAAGCCCCAGCGCGAGCAGGCTGCGGCCATCAAGGTTGCCCCCAAGCGCTTCCTTCGTGAAGAACGGCTCGCCGGCGCACCCGAGGTGGTCGTAGGCGATGTGCTCAATGCCGAAGCCTTCGAAACCGGCACGATCGTTGACGTGATCGGCACGACCAAGGGTCGTGGTTTTGCTGGAACCATCAAGAGGCACGGTTTCTCCCGGGGTCCCAAAACCCACGGTTCGAAGAACTACCGTCGTCCCGGTTCCATTGGTTGCTCCGCTTATCCCGGTCGAGTCTTCAAGGGCAAGCGTATGTCGGGCCACTACGGTTCCAAGCGCCAAACCACTAAGAACCTCGAGATCGTGCGCGTCGACGCCGAGCGGGGTTTGCTGTTTATTCGCGGCGCGGTGCCCGGTCACCGCGGCTCCTTCGTTCAGGTTCAAACCGCCCGCACGGGTGTGAAGAAGGGCTAATCCCATGCAAGTAAAGAGTTACAAAGCTGGAAACATGGGCGAGGTCGAATTCGACAGCTCCGCCTTTGGCGACAAGGTCCTCTACCGCACCCTTAAGGACGCGGTGGTCATGTACCAGGCCAACAAGCGCCAAGGTACGGTTAAGACCAAGGGCCGCTCCAACGTGCGAGGCACCAACGCCAAGCCCTACAAGCAAAAGCACACGGGCCGCGCCCGTGCTGGTGACTGCAAGTCGCCCATCTGGCGTGGTGGTGGAACGGTCTTCGGGCCCTTGCCCCGCGACTACTCGTACAAAATGCCCGTCAAGGCACGCCGCGTTGCATTGCGCAGCTCCCTGGCAGGCAAGCTTGCCGATGGGGAAGTGGTGATCGCCGATCTCGGTGGATTCTCGCAGCCCAGTTCCAAGGATGCTCGCCGCGTGCTGGCCGACCTTGGCAGTCCCCGCCGCGCTTGCATCGTCATCGAGAATTACGACGTGAACGTTTACAAGTCGTTCCGCAACTTCCCGGGCGTCCAAGTCCGGGTTGCCGACGATCTGTGCGCCCTCGATGTGATCGGCGGCGGTTTGATCGTGGCTGAGCAATCGGCCCTCGACAAGGTAGCCACCCGTGTTGGGCAGAGCGCTACCTCCCGCACCCACTCCAGCGACGCAGGAGGCAAGTAGTGAGCCCTTCATCCGACAAACTGCGACACGACTCTGCAATGGATCGTTATTACCAACTCACCCGTCAGCCCGTGCTGACCGAGAAGGGCAGTGATGACATTCATCAGCGCAATGCCTACCACTTCCGTGTTCCCACGGACGCCGGTAAGGTCGAGATTCGCCATGCCGTTCAGACGGTCTTCGGTGTTCGCGTTGAATCAGTGAACACCATCTTTGTGCGCGGCAAGATTCGCCGCCGTGGCTACGCAGTCGGCTCCAAGCCCGACTGGAAGAAAGCCATCGTCACCCTGCACTCCGAAGACTCCTTGGACGTCTTCTAGACCAGCCCCAAAGACAAGGAACTATTCCAATGGGTATTCGTAAGTACAAGCCGACCTCTGCAGGCCGTCGCCACGGTAGTGTTCTCGACTACAATGAGATCACGAAGACAAAGCCGGAGAAATCCCTGCTTCGTCCGCTCAAGAAGACCGGTGGTCGTAACAACCACGGTCGCATCACGGTGCGCCACCGCGGTGGTGGGCACAAGCGCATGTATCGTGTCATCGATTTCAAGCGCGTGAAGGAAGGCGTTCCCGCCAAGGTGCACTCGATCGAATACGATCCCAACCGCACCTGCTTCATCGCTCTGTTGCACTACGCCGACGGCGCCAAGACGTACATCTTGGCACCTATTGGCCTCGAGGTTGGTCAGACGATCATGTCTGGCGAAGGTGCCGAGGTGAACCCCGGTAACTCGATGCGCTTGGCTGACATACCCACGGGCATCCAGATCCACAACGTGGAGCTCATGCCCGGTCGTGGTGGCCAGATTTGCCGCTCGGCAGGTTGCAGCGCCCTGCTGCAAGCCCGTGACGGCAAGTACGCCATCGTGCTGCTGCCCTCCGGTGAGCTGCGCCGCATCCACGTTTCCTGCCGCGCCTCCATCGGCCGCATCGGAAACACGGACCACCAGAACGTAAAGCTGGGCAAGGCCGGTCGCCGTCGCCACTTGGGCCGTCGACCCCATGTCCGCGGTACCGCGATGAACCCTGTTGATCACCCCATGGGTGGCGGAGAAGGACGCACCGCGGGTGGACGCCACCCCTGTTCACCCACCGCTGTTTTGGCCAAAGGTGGCCGCACCCGTCGTCGGAATCACCCGACCGACGCCTTCATCATCCGCCGCCGTAAGAAACGTAGGTAA
>JAAETM010000663.1 GCA_024228395.1 bacterium
CCGGCCGCGCAGGATCGTGGCCACCGGCAGGCCCGCGAGCTCGTGGCCCACGTAGGGGCTCCAACCGGCGTTGCTTTCCAACCAATCCAAGGCGAGAGGCGTGGTGATGGTGGGGTCGACAATGGAAACGTTGCCTTCGATGCCGGGGGCAAAAGGACCGCGATTCTGCATGCCGTAGACGCGCACGGGACCTCTGACGCAGAGGCGCACTATGTCCTCGAGCTTGAGCCAGCCATCGCGCACGGCGGTGAGCAAGAGCGGCAGGATCGTTTGCGTGCCGGGGATGCCGGAGGGGGAATAGGGATAGGTTTTGGCCTTTTCCTCGAGCGTGTGGGGCGCGTGGTCTGAGCCGATGCAGGTGATGAGGCCTTCGGCGGCCGCTTGGCGCAGGGCGTCCTGGTGGCGGCGTTCGCGAACAGGCGGGTTCATCTGGGCGTGGGAGCCGTGCTTTTCGTAGCAGTCCGGCGCGTGCAGGAACAGGTGGTTCGGCGTGGCCTCCAGGGTGACTAAATCGCCAAGGTCGCGCTCGCGCACCATCTCCAGTTCTTCGGCGGTGGAGATGTGCAGGATGTGCACGGGGCGGCCGGTGAGTTCGACCAGGTCCAGCATGCGGCGCGTGGCCATGACGGCGCACTGCACGTCGCGGATGTTGTTGTGGTCGGTGATCTTAGCGGTATCCGCCATCGCCTTGTAGCGATCGTTCAGGCGGAAGTCGTCCTCGGAGTGCACGGTGACGCGGCGCGTGCCGCCGCGCAGGATGCGTTCCAGGGTGGGGTCGTCGCGCACCAAGAGGTTGCCGGTGGAGGAGCCCATGAAGATCTTGATGCCCGCGCATCCGGGCAATGTTTCATACTCGCCGAGTTGGTCAGCGTTTTCGGCGGTGCCTCCCACAAAGAATGCGTAGTCGGTGAATGCGGTTTTGTTCGCGCGCTCCAACTTGTCGGCCAGGGCGGCCGGGTCGATGGTCATCGGGTTCGTGTTGGGCATCTCCATGAAGGCCGTGATGCCTCCGGCGAGCGCCGCCCGGGAACCGCTTTCGATATTTTCCTTGTGGGTCAGACCCGGTTCACGGAAGTGTACCTGCGGATCGATCAGCCCCGGGAAAACCAGCTTTCCGGTGGCGTCAAAGCGCGGCGTATCGTCGGCGGCGAGCAGGCCCGGGGCCACCGCGCGCACCACGCCGTCCAGGATGAGAACCTCGGCTTGAATGACCCCGGATTCGGTGACGACTTGGCCGCCGTGGATGAGTAGATCGTGTCGCATGGGTGAGGGGGCCGTTATTGGACCAAGTGCCCGCGGATGGATTCGGCTAGGGCTTCGCCGTCTTCCAGGGAGCCGGACATCCATTGGATACCGAGCCCCGCATCCTTGAGCTTGGGGATGATGTGGAAGTGCACGTGGAAAACCGCCTGGTGCGCGGGGGTACCGTTGTTCTGCAGCACGTTGTAGTGCTCAGCGCCGGTGGCGGCCAACACGGCGCGTGCCACCTTGGGCAGAGCGCGACCGATGGCGGCGGCGCTGTCGTCGGAGAGCTCGTGCAGGAAGACCTTGCGTTCTTTGGGGATGATCAACGCATGGCCTGGGCTGAGTGGACTCACATCCAAGAATGCGAGCACATGTTCGTTTTCGTAGAGCCTGTGGCAGGGGATTTCCCCGGCCAGGATGCGGTCGAATATGGTGGGGGTGTCGCACATGGTTCGTGTTATTTGGCGGAGGGGGTGCCGAGCTCTTTTAGCAAGCGTTTGAGGTCGCCGCCCACCGATTCGATGAAGTCGAGGTTTGAGGGGGTTTCGGCGGGGGACAGGACGAAGGGGGCAAGATGCAATTCATCCTTGAGGTGCGCAGCGAGCGCGTTGTTTGGCGCGACCTCGAAAAGCATGAGGCGCGGCGCATGTTTCGATTGGGCTTCGCGAAGCTCTTTCTCGAGTGCCGCATCCCAAGCGCCTTCCGGATCCACGTCGACCACCACGATGGAAATTTGATGGCGGCGTGCGGGGTATGAGTATGCGTCGTGGTTGGCCAGCAGGCTTTGCCCGTCGAGGGCGCTGGCGACTTGGGCCCAAAGGCCGTCCAGTTCGCGCAGCCGATCCTCCAACCGGGCCCCACGTTCCGCCGCCACCTCCGCTGTGATCCAGCCCCGCGATACGGTATGTTCCTGCAATGCCCGAGCTTGCTCCAGGGCTAGCAGCGGGTCCATCCAAACATGGGGATCAAAACCCACGTGATCGTGGGCCCCGCGGCTGCCATGGCTGTGTTGCAATTCCCCCGTGTACTCAATCCAACTGTCGGCGAATCCGGCGCTCAGGTCGAGCACCCGGGTGGGGGCCAAGTTGACCTCCATCAGCCAGCTCTCCAGACCGGCGCCATTGAGCAGCACCGCGCGTGCTTGGGCCAGGGATGTTAAGGCCTCGGGATCGGGGGACCAATGCAGCGGATCCCCACCGGTTTCCACCAAACAATCGACGGGCAGATCGTCTCCCAACAGGTCCCGGGCCAGGGTGGTCAGGGGCCAGGTGGAAGCCAAAATCGGACCCTGTGCGGGATCAGGTTTTCCGGCGGGGATGATTGGCTTCGAGCAGCCTGCGACCAAGCATAGGCCGGCTATCAGTAGGTTGGTTTTGATGCGGGCTAAGGAAGCCATGGGGGCATTCTACCTTGGCCAGTGCTGCTTTCCACCCGCGATGGGTCAAACCCTTGGTGTACTTGTACTTGCCACTTCTTGGCCGTACTTATTCCCTCGGAAATAGGCACCAAGAATGGGCAGCTGGTCCCGGCGGATCCAGGTTGCGGTTCCGCCAGCTGCGAATGCGATGAGCGCCATGCCGAATAGGGCGCCACCGTCGCCCTCTACCTCGATTCCAAGCTTGGTGAGGTGCGAGCCAATCGCGCCGACCATCAGGCCTAGGGTCACAGCAGAACCGATGGCTGCCGTGCGCGGCACGAGCAGCAATACAACCGTGATGAGCTCAACGATTCCCAGGCCGATTCGACCAAAGGGCTCCACGCCCAGTTTCGTAAAGAGAGCCACCGCTTCGGGTGCTCCGGTGAACTTGAAGAAAAGGGTCTGGCCGAGGATGGCAGCGGCAAGGATTTGGGAGGTCCAGGCGATACGAGAGGCGCTGGTTGATAGGGTCATGGCGGAGGTTTGTAGGTTGCGTTGGAGCCCATTACGGCGCGGACACACCGATGTGACGCATGGCCCACGGAATGCCTCGGCGTGCATTCAAAGAGTGCCTCAAGTCTGCCCCCGGGAGCGGTCTAGAGGGCGTGCACCAGATTCGGAAGCCATTGGATGGTGATCCAGGTGCCGGCAGCCGCCAAGGCGAGCGCTGCCATGGCGATGCATCCAACCTCGAGCGCGAGCAGGCCGGCGACGGTTCCCGGGGGCGCTCCCAGGCGGCGCAGGGTAGTCCATTCCTTGGAGCGCATTTGCGAGGAGAGGGCGGTGACCAATGCGAATAGGGCCAGCATGCCAATGCCCAATAGCCAAACCAGACGGTCAATCAGGGTCTTGAAGCGCAGGGTGTAGCGCATGAGATCCTCGACCACGGTGGTGGGGCGCAGGATGGCGAAGTGGCCTTCGGTTTCGATCTCGGTTTGCAGCAGGGTGCGCGCCTTGTCGGATTCGGGCCAGAGGATCACCGTGGAAAGGGGCAGGGCCCCGGCGTCCTTGTGTAGGTGGACAGGGTTGGGCGATTCGCCCGCTTGGTCGGGGACCAGGGCCCCGGAGAGGATCAATCCGCCGGAGTGGGAGCCGAGGATCAGATTCGGCTGTTCATTTTGCAGGGTGCCCAGGTCGGTGTGTCCGTGCAGGAATCCATGCAGTAGCCAGGCGGTTTGCACGCTCGCGAAAATGGCCCGGTCATCGGGGCCGTGGGTGGGGTGCAGGATGCCGACCACCTCCAGGGATTGGGCGGGGGCGCCGGAAAGTCCGAAGCCGGCGGTGGGGTCGGAGTGCAGCTTGTCTCCGATCGACACCCCAAATTTTGCGGCGGCCTTGGAACCCAAAGTGACCTGCCGGATGGCGTAGGGTGTGTGCCCAGAGTCGCACACCAGAGCGCGCTGTTCGAAGTATTCGGGGGTGGTGCAAACCAGGGGCAGCTCTTGCACGGTGAAACCCAGCTGCAGGGGCACGGCGACATGGTCGCTGCGTTCCAACAACGCCTGGTAATCGGACCAGTGCAAAGGGGGCAGGCTGGCCTTGCGAAAAAAGAGCGCTCCCAAGCAGAGGTCGAAACGGTTGCCGGGCTGGCCCAGCACCAGGGGGGTCGCGGCGGCGCGGCCATGCAGATCCTGGCCGTAGCGCTGCAGCAAAACGGAGCCCACCCACGGGACGTAGGTGACGGCACTCAAGCAAACCATGAGCAGCAGGCTGCGCCACGGGTGGTGCCGCAAACTCTTGATCGCCAACCAGAATAGCGCCTTCATGTGGGCAATCCTGGGGCCAGGGAATCCATGGAAACCATGCGGTCGATCAGGTCGGTGTGCCTGGAGTCATGGCTGATCAAGAATAGGGCGGCGCCCTGAGTTTTGCTTTGGTCGAGCAGTAGGGAAAGGGCCAGGTCCGCGCTCTCTTGGTCCAGGTTGGCCGTGGGTTCATCGGCGAGGATGACTGCTGGGCGGGTGATCAATGCCCGGCAGATGGCGGCCCGCTGCCGTTCGCCGAAGGAGGACTCGGCGGGTTTCTTGTGCGCGAGATCCAAGATGCCGAGCGATTGCATGAGTTCGTGGCAGCGGGGCAGTTCCTGCTTGGGGGAGCGGCCCAGGAAGCGCAGGGGCAGTAACACGTTTTCTTCCAGCGTCAATGCCGCGAGCAATTCAAAGCCTTGAAACACCAAACCCATGCTCTGCAAACGAAGTTGCTGGCGTTGGTTCTTTGTGAGGTCGGTCCATGTTTTGCCCTGCAAGCGAGCCTGGCCCCGTTTTGGATCCTGCAAACCCGCCATCAACTCGAGCAGGGTGGTCTTGCCGGAGCCACTGGGCCCCATGCACATCACACTCTCGCCGGGGTGCAGGGAGAGCTCCTGAACCTCCAATGAAAACTGCCCGGATTCATAGGAGAACAGAATGTCCTGCAGGCTCAACAAGGGTGTGGGGTCTGTCAAAAGGTCTTCCCCGTATTGCTTGGAGCCGGTTCTTCTTCGACCTCGACGGGCAGGCGTTCGGTCTCAAGGATGCGAGCCTCCACCATGCGCCAACCTTCGGGCCTGGCGGCGATCCGAAACTCGGCGGTCCATTGCAGTTTGCGTTGGTGACTGTGTCCCCAGTGGTGCACCACCCCGAGCACTTGCCATGTGCAAAGGGCTTTGAATTGAAGGGGGGCATCGGTGGAGGTTTCGGAGATCACGAGTTCTTTGATACTCACCGTTTCCACCCGGCAGAGGGCGCCTTCCTCTTCTTCCATGATCAGAGACGTGTGGATCTCCCGGTACAGTTCCTCCAGCAGGTCCCCATGCACCGTTTGTTCGAGCGCGTCGTAGACCGATTCCGGTTCGTGGAAGTCGAAGGCCCGATACAGATTTCCATGCAGCACGTGAAAAGTCTTGGTGGCTTGTTCAGTACCCCAATCCGGTGTGTCGCCTTGCATGGATTGACGCCCCAAAGAGAACATGACCGCGATGGCGATCAGCGCCAGGGTCAAACGCAGCGGGCTGCGGCGCAATAACATGCATGCGCTCAGCACGGCACCCAGGGCCATGATGATCCAATAATGCGGTGAGATGGGTGGGGAGATATTGGGGACCGCCGGCAGGGCCAATAGGTGGTCCGCGCCCTGTCCTTGCGGCAGTCGCCACAGGTACGACGCTTCCTCTTTGGTCAACGTGGCTACACGTTCCTCGGGGCCAGCCATCAATACGGCTTTGACCTCGATGGTTGGCGTGGATTCCATGTCCGTGGAGCCGGGAGCTGCCAGGACCGGATTGACGGGGAAGGTGGGCCAGGTCACGGTCACCTGATCCAGGCTCTCGGGGACCGAGTAATCCAAGCGCAGGTCCAGGTAGGTCAACGCCCGTTCGCCCTCCCTAGGAAAATAGGGGATCCGTTCAGGATCCGCGGGCACCCAGGTGGCGTTCAGTTTTTTGAATTCCAAGGCTCCCGCTTCCGTCCGCAGAATTTGGGAATCGCGCAACCATTCGAGGGTGGTTTCTTCGAGGGCTTGCTCTTCCTCGGGCGCGATCTCCTGGGGGATCTCTCGCATCGACCCCAGGGTTTCATCGAGGAATACCAGGTTGGCACGCAAGGCCAGCCGCAGTCCTGCTTTGGTGCGCTGAATGCGCAATTCCACATCGGGTCCGTCCATCGGATGGGCTTCGCCTTCAAGCTCGGGCAGGGGAGCCCATGAGCATGTGAGCAGGGCGAGCATCAGACACAGGGTGGGGAGGAGTCCGCGGTGCATCTACCCAGGTTAGCGATTGGCGTACGGCGCCAGAGCCCCAACCGATATATTTTCATGGCGCTCCCTTCGATCAGCAATGGTGGTTTGGGGCAGGGTCTGTTCTTCTTATTGCAGCCATACCCCATGCTTACGGAGGCCACATACTCCTGGCAGAATGTCGCGTTACACTGTGGCCCCGTTTCGCGGCTTTGCCCAATACCAACCATGATGCTTCACAGAACCTTGCGATCCCTCGCCGTTTCCCTTCCGCTCCTCGTTCCGGGGGCTCTTGCTCAGGCCCCGGTCCCCGCCCTGAACGTGGAGGAGGTAGACCGCTACATGGAGCATGTTGATTTCCTGGCATCACCTTTCCTCGGTGGTCGTCTGCCGGGAACTGAGGGTATGGAGATCTCAAAGGACTACATGCAGTTCTACTTTGAACGCGCAGGCCTGAGTCCCGCCATTCCTACTACGGCCGAGAGCGACGTGGGGGGCAATGAAAACTCCTGGCGTCAGCCGTTCACCCTGGGTGGCAAGTACACCGTGGAAGAAGCTTCGTTTCAGTTGGTCGGCGGGGAGCCTTGGATCAAGGGTGAAGACTACGGGGTGCCCGGCTGGGGCGGAGCGGGCGATGTACAAGGCGCCGCGGTCTTTGTCGGTTACGCCGTGGAGTCTGGCCCCGATGGTTATGTGGGGCTCTCAGAGGACCTGGACCTTTCGGGCAAGATTGCGGTCATGCTGCGCTTTGAACCCATGGGTGCAGAGGGCAAGAGTTTGTTCGTCAAGCGTGGTTGGAGTCCCCAGGCTGGACTTGCAGGCAAGCTCAATGCTGTGCGCCGCCGTGGGGCCGGCGCGGCGATTGTGATCAACACGCCCGGAGCGAAGGACTCCCGAATCAAGCGTTTGCGGGACAAGGTAGTCTTCTCTGGAACCCAAGTGGACATTCCGGTGCTGCATGCGACCAGCAACCTGGCACAAGACCTTCTGGATGTCGATGGCAAGGGCTTGCAACTGGCGGAGCTGATCGAGCGCAGCAACGCTGGGGAGACCGTGCAGGACCTGGATGTGAACTTGGACATTCAGTGCAAGATGACCTACAAGGGGGCCACCGCCGAGAACGTGATCGGCCTCTTGCCCGGCAAGGGAGAAC
Organism: bacterium; assembly: GCA_024228395.1. Taxonomy (GTDB): domain Bacteria; phylum Planctomycetota; class UBA1135; order UBA1135; genus NORP259. The sequence continues at coordinate 7,527 of JAAETM010000663.1, forward strand.
TGGCCAACGAATACGTGATGATTGGGGCGCACTTGGATCACTTGGGCATGGGGAACTTTGGTTCCCGCGACCGCAAGAATGCTGGCAAGGTGATTCACCCTGGCGCGGATGACAATGCTTCCGGCACTGCGGCCCTGATCCTTTTGGCGGAACGCTTGAAGGCGGACTTCGACGCGCTGCCCGAGGGCACCCCGGCGCGCAGCATTCTGTTCGCCGCATTCAGCGCCGAGGAATCTGGTCTGATCGGTGCGGGCCATTACACCAAGAACCCCATCGCTCCCCTGTCGGACATGTCCGTGATGATCAACTTCGACATGATCGGCCGCATCGAGAATCAGCGCCTTTCCGCATCGGCCTTGGGAACCGGCAAGGGACTCAAGGATTTCCTGGCAGACATCACCGACCGCACGGAACTGCACGTGGTTCTAAAGGAGAGCACCATGCCCGCCAGTGATCACTGGCGTTTCGTGCAGGCTAAGGTCCCGGTGATCTTCGGCTCCATGGAGAATATTCACGGCGACTACCACACACCCCGCGACACCTCGGCGCTAATCCGTCCCGAGGACGCAGTGCGCGCCACCATGTGGTTCCACCAGGTCGCCCTGGAGCTGTCCCTGCACGAGGGTCGTTTTGAGTTCCAAGCACCGGAAATGGCCGGGCGCCGCAAGCCCAAGAAGGAAGCCAGCGATGGCGAATCGAAGGTGCTGCTTGGGATTCAGATGGGCGAAGCGGTTGAGGGGCAGACCGGCATACTGGTCGGCTCCGTGATCGACAAAGGCTCCGCAGCTCGAGCTGGTGTCAAAGCCGGCGACGTGCTCATCGCCTGGAAGGGCAAGCCCATCAAGGACCTCGCCAGCCTTTCCGCTATCCTCCTGAAAGCAAAGCCTGGCCAAGAGGTCGCCCTCACCGCGAAGCGCGACGGCAAGGAAGTGGAATTGAAGGTTACCTTGGACGCGCGCTAGCACGCGTTCCTCGGCGCGCTCAATGCTCGGCTGTCCGCCACGCATTAGGGCGCCGGATCAGGTCAGCCATGGGTGGGGCGTTCTTTCGGATGGCGAAAGCCGCACCCGGGGGGGGCGAGTTTCACTGGACAACCCTTACTGCACGACGATGTACGCTTCGATCTCGATGCTGTGGCTATCGCCACTGGCGTTGGAGATCTCCAGGGCGATGTTGTACTCCCCGGGCGTGGCGAATGTGTGCGTGGGATGCTGCAGGGCGGATTCGGTGCCATCATCAAACTCCCAGGTCCAATCGGTCACAGCTCCGATGGATAGATCCGTGAAGTCCACTTGCAGCGGCGCGGGGCCCGTGATGGGCGTGCCGCTGAATTGAGCCAACAGGGGCGGGCCAGCGCCCACGCTGATATATGAAGTCCGAACGCGCTGGTCGGAACCGTAGGCATTGCTGGAGGTGAGCGTCACGGTGTAGGTGCCCGCCGCCGTGTATGTGTGGGAGGGATGTTGCAGGCTGGACGAACGACCATCTCCGAAGTTCCAAGCCCATGATGTGGCCGTGCCCGCTCCGGACTCGTCCGTGAATTGCACTACGATCGGCGAGTTCCCGCTTGTTGGCGTGGCGGTGAATTCCGCGACCGGAGGGATCAAGTCCACCGCGATCAGGTCGGTGATGCTCGCCACGTCTGAACCATAGACGTTGCTTGCGGTCAAAGTGACCGTATAAAAACCCGGGTTGGTGTAGGTGTGCAAAGGGTTCTGTTCGGTGGAACTGGAGCCATCCCCAAAATCCCAGGTCCAGCTTGTGGGCACGCCACCTGTGGAGTCATCGGTGAATTGCACGGGCAGGGGGGCCAAACCAGCGGTGGGCATCGCGCTGATCGAAGCCACCGGTGGAATCACGTCCACTAGAACGTAGTCGAGCAGCGTACTTGTATCCGTACCCAGCGCGTTGCTTGTGGTGAGCGACACGCTGTAGTAACCCAAGCTGGTGTAGGTATGGATTGGGTTCTGCTCAGAGGAGGTGCTGCCATCGCCAAAGTCCCAGGACCAGGAGGTCGGCACCCCTGTGGAGAGATCTCGGAAGTCCACGGTGAGCGGGCTACGGCCGGATCGCAGGGGGGCGGCAAACTTGGCGATCGGCTGGGCGATTCCATCCAATTCCAAGGCAGCCAGCAGGTCGATGCGCCCGTGTCCAAATTGCGCATCCAGCCCCGGAGCCCCTATGTCCTGGCAACTTGCTTTTAGGATGGCCTCCACATCGTTGGGGGAAAGGTTGGGTCGTTGACTCCAGATCATGGCGCAAACGCCAGCGACCATCGGGCTGGAATAACTCGTACCGCTGGCCGTGGCGTAGTCCGAGTTGTGACCCGAGTCGGAGGTGTGGATGTTGGCACCTGGTGCAGCTAGGTCGATGTAGGTGCCATAGGATGAGAAGGACCACAGGTTGTCGTTGATATCGGTGGCGCTCACAACGATCACATCGTCAGCGTCGCGGTCGGAGTTAGAAAAGTTGGTGGACGTATTGCCCGCGCCCCAGATCATCAGGCCGCCTATCGACTTGATATAAGTTGCGGTGGTCTTGTTCGAAGCAAAGTAGGCCCCGTGGTAACTCACATTGGCGATGCGGTCTCCATGCTCGACAGCTATGCGGGCGGCGTGCTGCAGGTTCGAGAGATTGGCGCTGCCATCGGATAGATTGGAAACGCGCAGCATGCGGTGGGACAGGTTCCAACCAACACCCGAGATCCCCACGCCGTTGTTGCCGTTGCCTGCGACCACACCGGTGGTGCGCGTCCCGTGGTAATGCGCGGGGTAGATATTGCCCCCTTGGGATTCCCAAAGTCGATCGACCGCGTTGTAGCCTTCCAAGCGGTGGAGTTGCAGATCCTCATGGGATGTGCGGATGCCCGTGTCGCAGACTCCAATGGAAATCAACGGTGTGCCCGTTTCCAGGTTCCAAGCAGCGCAGGATTGCAGTACTTGGGGCGAGTGGTGCCACTGTGTGGCCAGCCTCGGATCGTCGGAACAGTTGGGGGTGAGGGTGGGGGTTGCTTTCGATGCTGTACCCGCACTTTGTGCCGAGCCCTGAGTGGCCGCGAACGGTTCGCCCGGGAAGACGACCCAATCGGGTTCCGCGTATTGGAAAAGCCCGGTTGCCATAAGAGCCTCGGAAACGATCTGCTCGCTGCTTCCTTCGGGGATGCCAAGGATGGTCTCATCGGTTTGCGGGATGTACTCAATGCAATCGAGGCGCGCTAGCACCCGGCGAGCGGCCAGAGTCGTACGCTTGAAGTCGCGGGCGGAGCGGCCTCGTTCCAACAGGGTCTCCTTTTGCAAGGGGCGCACGATCAGACGTGAGCTGAGCTTGCGGGCACCGGGGATCTCCTCAAATGGACCGGGTGCCATGGGCTTGGCAGTCTCCGCGTGTTGTGTCGGCAGATCCCCCTGGAGTTTGGGGTCCACGGCACTGTCGGACAGCCCCAGCCATGGGGCGAGCAGAAGGGGTAGCAAGAATCGCATGTCGAAAATGGGTGGGCAGGGGGAGGGACCCTACAGAGCCTACAGCATGCCCCCCATTATGGGGGGGGGGGGCAGGTGGGTGCGCATGCTCGGTTTGGGGCGAATGGGTCTCGGGGCTTGCTCGAACCGCATTGCGGTTCTCAGGAGGAGGCTTGGGGTGGGCGTCTGTTCCTGGCGTAACTGCCTGGGTTGCGTGTGGATCTCCCGGGGCAAGCGTGGCAACCCCCCCGTGGGGCCAGGAAGGGGGGGGGCAGACCCACAGGGCCTTCGAATCGAACGAAGCTTCGAAAAGCGGGCCTGCGGTGCTTGAGTCGCCGCTTTTCGGGGGGGCTGGCCCAATAAATCCACATGCAACCCAGGCAGTTGCATTTGGACGTCTGGGGTGGGGGCTGGATTGATTACCATCGCGTGCTGTGTACCCGTGTCCCCTGGCACAAGTCCACTTGGACCCGGTTCGGTAGTACCCTCTTGAGAGCAATGCGCGTCGTTACGAATTTCAAAGTCCTGGCCCTTGTCCTGCTCGCAGTCTTCTGCGTCGCCGCCCCCAGCCGCACCCAGGATACGACCGTGCTGGCTCCGGTGTACGAGCTGCGGACCGACCCTCACCCGCTTTCCAGGGTGGCCTTCATCGGCGCCAGCGTTTCCGCTGGTTTTGGAAATGCCAGGGAATTGAAAGTAGGCCGCAGTGTCAAGTTGGGGGGCTTCTTTGAGCAGATGTTGCTCGAAGAGGGCATTTCTTCCGAGGTTTACGACTTTGGCAGCAATCAGTTCTTCCTAGATCCCTTGGACACGGGCAAACAGCAGATCGAAAAGGCGAGCGCAATAAATCCGACCCTGATCGTCGGCATTGATTACCTGTTCTGGTACGCCTTTGGGTATCCACGCATGGGGAATCCCCGTCGCACCGAAGGGCTGCGCATGGGGCTCAAGCGTTTGGATTCGATCGATTGCCATTTGATCGTGGGGGATCTTCCCAACGTGGACCATGCCCTGACCGGTTCGAGTCCCCTGCGTGGGGGGCACCCGATTCTTCGCAAGGGGCAGATTCCGGGTGAGCAGGAACGGATTGAGATGAACAAGCTCATCCACGAGTGGGCTTCCAAGAAACCCAACGTGGAGATTTTCCCCTTGGACAAACTGATGAAACAGATGGTGGCCGGGGATGAAATGGAGTTGCAGGGCAACACTTGGAAGGTCGAGAAGCTCGATCATGTGCTGCAGTCGGACCTGTTGCATCCTAAGGTGCGCGGGTCGGTCTGGGTTGCCATGCACGTGGCGCAGGCCAGCGTGCAGTTGCCGGGCGTGGAGAGCGCCGATTTCAACTGGGACGAAGCCAAAATACGCGAGCGGATTTGGAGTTCCTTGGAGGGGGCCCGCGACAAACAAGCCAAGCTAGACGCACGCCGCAAGGCACGCCGCGCGAAACTCGACAGGAAAAAGGCTGAGGTTACGAAAGGCCTTTAGCCCAGGTTAGACGGGAGCGAAGCGGCCCAATGCCGAGGCGCGCAAACGTTCCAGATCCTCCCGGCGGGAATGGGAGAGGGGGATGGTTTGGGATACTTCGTCCTGAATGTGTTGCGTGCAGAGTGGGGCCTTGGCGTGCAAGGATCGATAAAGCGCAGCGATCAAGGCCTGTTCCAACTCGGCTCCGCTGAAGCCGTCCGTGGCTTGGGCGATCGCTTGCAAATCCACGGAGTCCGGTTTCTGGTTGCGCAGTCCCATGTGGATTTTGAGGATGGCTAGCCGCTCTCCTTCGGAAGGCAAGTCCACGAAGAATATTTCATCGAAGCGACCTTTGCGCATCAACTCCGGGGGCAAGCGCGCGATGTTATTGGCGGTCGCCACCACGAAAATGCCCTTGTCTTGTTCTTGCAGCCAGGTGAGGAAGTGGCCCAGAATGCGCAGGCTGACCCCGTCGTCGCTGTCCGAGGAGGCGCCCGTGCTGAGTGCCTTTTCGATCTCATCGAGCCATAACACACAGGGGGCCAGGGACTCCGCCATCTCCAATGCCTTGCGGAAGTTCTTCTCCGTCTCGCCCATGTACTTGTTGTAGAGGCGGCCCATGTCGAGTTTGAGCAGGGGCATCTTCCAGACCCGGGCGATGGCCTTAGCACTTAGGGACTTGCCGCAGCCTTGCACGCCGATCACCATGATTCCGCGCGGAGGTGTCAAGCCCATGGCTTTGGCCTCGGGGCTGAAGCCCATGCGCGAGCGCTCCAACCATGCCAACAGGTTTTGGAAACCACCCAATTCAAAGGGGTTGTCACCGCTTGGGTAGTATTCGAGCAGGCCACCTTCGCGCAGGGTTTCTACCTTGTGATCCATGATGGCGTTGGCCGCATTGCCATCGAGGCATCCGTTGCGAACGATAGCACGGGCGACAGCCTGGCGAGCTTGGTTGAGGGTCAATCCCTTGAGCGAGTCAAGCAATACCGCCAGCTCTTTCTTGGGCAGTTTGATATCCCAGCGCATGCCATTGTCCATGGAACGCGCCACGGTAGCGACGACCTCGAGCAGCTCCTGTTGTCCGGGGAGGCTCAGTGGGTAGCGCAGGATCAGGGGCTCAAGGGCCTCGGGTATGGATCCGTTCGGACCCACCAAAACCAGGGCGGACTTGCTGTGGGTGAAGCGTTCGGCGGTTTCGCGGAATTGCCGGGCGACCATGGGATCTTCCAAGTGCCGTGCGAAGTCCTTCAATAGGAATACACCGTTGATGATCAGGCTGTTGAGGTGTTTGAGCGCGTCGAGGGGCTGGGACGTTGTGCGGTTGATGGAGTTTGGTGCGTCGCCCTTTGTCAAGCCGCGGGTAAGCGACCATTCGAAGAGCGTCAAGCGCGCTTGATTGGCCACCGATTGCAAGATGGTCCGCATGCGTTGTTCCTCTGCGGTTTCCACCAGTATCACCGGGTGAAAGGAGAGGATCAGGGACTGAATGTCGTGGACGCTGGAAGCCAGGCTCATGGTGCTGTGCGGAGGGATGGGGAGGCATATTACATGGTGCCGTGGCGAGATGGATGAATCGAGAAGGAAGGGTCTGGGGGCACCTCTGGAGGAGAGATGGGCGAGTTTTGACCCGTAAGAGGGACTCTGTTGAGCTGCAGGGTTCCAACTTTCGCCGACGGGTCAGGTCGTGGGCCGCATACCCATGCTAGCACCGGTGGAGGTCACTGCCACCAAACTCCCCGGCGAAACAGGGCCCATCAAAAAGTGGCCAGCACTCCAAGGGAGTGCTGGCCACCCATGCATCAAACGTTGGACTACTTCTTAGGGGAAGCGCCAGACACCTCTTCAACCTTCTCCTCTTCTTCCTTTGCACCTTCTGCAGCAGCCTTGGCCTTTTGCATCGGGTTCTTTCCACCGCCACCCCACTTGCGGTTCTCTTGCAGGTCGATCCTCTTCTCCTCGATCTTGCGCGGCCAATGGTTGTTGAAGAGCTCGGTGTCCGCGATTTCGAGATGCGGGTCGAGCGTGAAGCGAACGACCTCTTGATCGGTCAAGATGAGCTTCTTGATCGAGGTGTTTCCACGCCTCCAAACCTGGACCGGCCAGCGGAACTCCTGGTGGGAGCCATCCTTCAATTCCACATCGACGATGACGGGCATGACCAGTTCACCGATACGCTCGATGGTCACCACGTAGAAGTGGTCATCCACCTCGTAAAGGGCCCGGTCTTTGCCCTCGATCTTCTTGTCCTCCAGGAACTTCTCGTAGCTCTTGGTGTCCTGGGGAGTGACATCCAGGTCGTCGAATTCGTTGTAGAAGTCGAGCAGCTCGGGGTACGTTTCGACCAAGCGTTTCATTCCTTTGTTGCGAATGACTGTGATCGATTCCGGCTTGCTATCCCGTTGTTGCTTTCTAAAGGCCTTGGAAACCGCAGGGTCCGGGCTTCCCATGCGGTAGTGGGTCACATGGGTCAGGGCCTGATCAACGGAATCGGTGGAGAAGAACCATCCGCGCCAGAACCAGTCCAGGTCCACGGCGGAGGCGTCTTCCAGCGTGCGGAAGAGGTCCGCGGGTTCGGGGCGCTTGAAGCGCCAGCGGTTCGAGTATTCCTTGAACGCAAAGTCGAACAACTCGCGGCCCATGACCGTTTCGCGCAGGATGTTCAAGGCTGTGGCCGGCTTGGCATAGGCGTTGCTACCAAACTGAAGGAGCTCCTCGGAGCCGGTCATGATCGGCCGCTGGTTTTCAGAGGACATGTAACCCACGATGTGGCGGGCTTCACCGCGCCTTCCGGGGTACTTTTCTTCCCAGGCTTGCTCAGCCAGGAATTGCACGAATGTGTTCAGGCCTTCGTCCATCCAGGTCCACTGGCGCTCGTCCGAGTTGACGATCATGGGGAACCAGTTGTGCCCGACCTCGTGGATGACCACCCCGATCAGCCCGTACTTGGTGCGCTTGGAATAGGTGCCGTCCTCTTCCGGGCGGGGGCCGTTGAAGCAGATCATGGGATACTCCATGCCGCCCACAGGGCCGTTGACCGAAATGGCCACGGGGTAAGGATAGGGGAAGGTGTGCTTCGAATACTCCACCAGGGTGTGAGCCACGGCGCGGGTGGAGTAGCGGCTCCAAAGGGGTTCACCTTCGTTGGGGTAGAAGGACATGGCTAACACGGGGTCCACACCTTCGACAGGTTGGTAGAGCGCATCCCAAATGAATTTCCGGGAGCTGGCCCAGGCGAAGTCGCGAACGTTTTCAGCTTGGAAGGTCCAGGTCTTGGTGCCCGTGGCCTTCTCCTCTTCATTCGCCTTGGCCTCTTCGGGTGTCACGATGAAAGTGAGTTCTCCGGATTGCTTGGCTTGGGTTAGGCGATCCTTCCACGCGAGCAGCAGGACCTCATCAGAGTTCTGAAGCACACCGGTGGAGGCGACCACGTGGTCTTCAGGCACTGTGATGGAAACGGTGTAATCGCCGAACTCCAGGGTGAATTCACCGCTGCCCAGGAACTCCTTGTTCTGCCAGCCAACCAAATCGGAATAGGCACACAAGCGGGGGAACCACTGGGCCATCTCAAACAACACGTTGTCGTCTTTTTCGAAGTGCTCGTAACCCGTGCGCCCTCCCATCTCCTTGGAATTGTTGATTGCGTAATTCCAAGCGATGGTGAAGTCCATGGCTTCGCTGGGCTTCAAAGGTTCGGGCAAGTCGACCCGCATCATGGTGTCTTGGATCGCCGTGTGCAGTTCTTCCCCCGCAGCATCCAGGACCGCTTCGATGTGACAGGTTCCGTCAAAGGTGCGCCGTGTGTTGAAGCGGTGCATGGAACCATAGCTAGGTTTGTCCAAGGACGGCGCCATGCTCGAAGCGACCGAGTGCGACTCGGGACCCATGATGTTGGGGTCCAAGGCCACCCACAAATACGTCAGTGCATCGGGCGAATGGTTGTGATAGGTGATGCGCTCGACCGCGTTGATATGCCGCAGCTCCTCATCCAGGTGAACGTCGATTTTGTAGTCGACCTTCTGCTGCCAGTATTCGTGGCCCGGTGCTCCCGAAGCCGTGCGGTAGGGACCGGGCGTGGGCAACTCCTGGTGCAATTGGCGGAAGGCGTCCTCACCAACCTCGGGGCTGAATGCAAAGGCAGCCGCCAGTGCGGAAACGGCGGCTGAAGCCAGGAGAAAACGTCGGGTCAGATTGTGGGTTTGCTTGCTGTGCGTCATGGTGCTGCGTGGTGGAGAGCGCCATCATAGCCTTCTCCCAGCAAATCCATGCAAACAGGAATTCTTCGGCGGCTGTTTGTATTAGCCGTGTACGAAGGACGGCGTGGTTCCACGCCGTCCATAGGCTTGAAGCCGTGGACCGCCCCGCGGGCAAGGGACCACGATGAGACCCAGCCACTCTTTTGGGATCGTGTCCAGGTCCGCGGGGGAAGGGGTGGGATCGCCTCCCGGGTGACTGTGCCAAGCACCAACGATTTGCTGGCTCATGCCGCGCGCTTTCCCATCCCATTCCATGACGTGCGAAGCGGGTATGCGGAAGCCCCGCCCGGGGTGGGTTGCGTGATTCTCACAGAGGCTCAACCGCTCCACTTGGATGCCGGTTTGCGTGCGCCGACCGAGGATCAGCCCACAACACTCAACGCTGCCAGCCCGAAGGCTGGCAGCGTTGAGAAAGTGGATCTGCTGCTCGGGCCAGCGCTCGGCCGCATGCGAACCATCGGGACTAGTTGCCGCTGCCACGGTTGCCGCCGCCCCTGGAGTTGTTGCCGCCACCGCCGCCCACATTGTTGCGTGCACCCCTGCCAAAACCACCGGAGTTCGATTCCTTGTAGCTCGTGAATTGATCTTCGTTCAGGAACGTGCGCAGATCAGCATCGTTCTCTTCGCGCAGGGTATTCATCGTTTCGCGCATGGCGGTGCGATCCGTACTGCCGTCCCGCATGGCCTGGAAAGTATCCCTACGTTTTGTGTTGGAGTCCTGCAGGTGTCGTCGGAATTCGCTTTGCTGGTGCTGGTCCAGGCCCAGGTCAGTGGTTAGCTTTGCGATTTGCACTTCCATTCGTTCGCCTTCACGGACGGAACGTTCCTGGTCCCGCACGGTTTTTTTCTTGGCGGCGAGCGATTCACTGGCGCGTTGAACCCAGGCTTCGAACTGCTCGGGTTGGATCACGGAGTTGCCGATCTGGATTGCCTTTGAAGAGGCCAGGGGGAGATTGCCGTCGGTGATGGAGCCGGTAGATTCTTCGGGAACGAAGCTGCGTTCCTGGGCGGGAGAGACCAGCAGGGTCTCATTCTCCATGCGGGCCAGGCGTTCTTCGAAGTCTTCGCGATCCATTCGGCTTTGGTCCCTGAGGCCCACGATTTCGTCGCGCAGGCTAGCGAGCAAGTCTTCCTGTCCGGAGTCCGCTTGCGCTTCAGCTGGGGTGATGGCCTTGAGCGCAACGCCTCCGGCGATGCCGCTACCGAAGCAGGCAAGAATGAGGGGGAGAGCTTTCATGATAGTTTCCTGAGAGAGGGGCTGAGATGGGCAGGAGCCCATTGCATCACGAACAGGGGGCTTTGTGACAGGTTTCGGCCCCAGCATGCTTCGAACATGGAATTAACAAGGGAAAGACCCGGGAATGGGGCTGGTTTCATGCCCCGCTCGGCCCCATTTGACCCTGCAGCCCTGGCGGCTCGTTTGTTACTATGGGGTAAGTATGGGTGACCACGATATCAATGTCCTAGGGGACGAGCAGCGACGGGCCTTTAGCCAGGCTCTCTTGGATGATCTACAAGCCTTGGACCGCATGGTCGAAACCGGCCTCATCGAGTCCGGGATTCGGCGTATCGGTGCGGAGCAGGAACTGTTCCTGATCAACGATTCGTATGAGGCGCACAACGTGGCCGACAAGGTCCTAGAGCGTTTGGACGGCAACTTCACCCCGGAGCTGGCACGCTTCAATCTTGAGGCCAATGCGAGTCCCCAGGTGCTTTCAGGTTCGTGCCTGATGCGCATGGAGGATGAGATCGCCCAGATGGTCCAGCAATCGCGCGTGGCCGCCAGGGGGGTTGGATCGCGCATTTTGTTGTGCGGCATTCTTCCCACCCTGCATCAGCATGAATTGGGTTTGGATGCAATGGTTCAGGAGCCCCGCTATCTTGCTCTGAACCGAATTCTAAAGGACCTGCGTGGCAGTGATTTCACGACCCACATCAAGGGGCTCGATGAACTGCGCACCACCCACGACAACGTGATGATGGAAGCTTGCAACACGAGCTTCCAAGTTCACTTCCAGGTGGGCGCCGAGGAATTCCCCAAACTCTACAACCTGGCTCAAGTGGTGACGGCCCCCGTGTTGGCATGCGCGGTCAACTCGCCGGTCTTGCTGCAACACCGCTTGTGGCATGAGACACGCGTGGCCCTTTTCCAGCAATCGTTGGATGCACGCAATCCAAGTCAGCAGGGTCGGGGCTCCCGGCCGCGCGTGAGTTTCGGTGAAAAGTGGGTAGACAAGTCGGTCATGGAGATTTTCCGTGAGGATGTGTCCCGCTTCCGGGTGCTGCTCTCGTCGGACCTGGGTGAGTCCTCCTTGTCCATGCTAGATCGGGGTGAGATGCCGTCATTGAGGGCTTTATGTTTGTTCAACGGAACGGTCTATCGTTGGAACCGTCCCTGTTACGGCGTACACGACGGCGTAGCTCACTTGCGAATTGAGAATCGTGTTCTGCCTGCTGGCCCTACCGTTGTCGATGAGATGGCTGGGGCGGCCTTATTCTTCGGATTGATGGTGGCGATGGGCGAGCAGCACAAAGACGTGCGCGACTCCATGGTCTTCGACCACGCCAAAGCCAACTTCATGGCTGCCGCCCGCTATGGCCTGGATGCCCAATTCCGTTGGATCAATGGTGTACCGGTCACCGCCCAGCGCTTGATCATGGACCAGCTCCTGCCCATGGCCCGTGAAGGCTTGCAGGAGAAGAAAATCGATGGCGCATCGATCGATCGTTATCTGGGCGTGCTCGAAGAGCGCGTGGCGTGTGGCCGTACAGGATCCCAATGGGTCCTGGATTCCCTGGCGCAAATGGGCGATTCCGGAACTCCTGATGAACGGCATCGCGCTCTGACATCAGCGACCTATGCTCGGCAGCAAGAAGGGGAGCCCGTTCACAATTGGCGCTTGGCCACATTGGAATCAAGACCTGATTGGCGCCACAGCTTCAAAACCGTGCGCCAAGTCATGACCCGCGACGTCTTTACGGTGCACCCCGAGGACGTGATCGACCTGGTCGCGTCCCTGATGGATTGGGAACACCTGCACCGCGTACCCGTTGAGGACACCGACGGGCATTTGGTGGGGTTGATCACCCAACGCTCCTTGCTGCGCGTGTTAGCCAAAGGGTATGGCCGCAGCAACCAGAAAGTGGTAGCGGTCAAGGAAATCATGAATCCTGGACCCCTCGTCACAGTTACGCCTGAATCTTCCACCATGAAAGCCATATCCCTCATGCGCAAGCACAGGGTCGGTGCATTGCCGGTTGTGGAAAACGACCGTCTCGTGGGCATTGTTACCGAGCACGACTTTATTGGGGCCGCCGCCCGGCTCCTGGAAGAGGCCCTTCGCAATGAATGAGTTCCATGGGCAGGGCCAATCCGAGACCCCGGCCCCCTTCTCCCCAACCTGCGGTGCCGATTCCACGGAGAGTGATTCTGACAAGGTGGGGGACTTAAACGCCCGCGTGATCGATCGAATCGATGGCGCGTCGAATGGGTCGGGGAAGGGTCCCCTTCTGATTTGTGTGGGTGGCGTGCATGGCAACGAACCCGGAGGGGTGCATGCTTTGCAGCGTGTGACTAAGAAGATCCGGGAACAGGGGGAACTCTGCTCCCTGGCTGGAACCCTACTCGCATTGCGGGGGAACTGCGCAGCCCTGGCCAAAAAGAAACGCTTCCTAGATGTGGATCTGAATCGCGCCTGGGCCGTTGTAGACCTGGAACGGGTTTGCACCCAGGATTCAGATTTTGATGGTGCCACCGATCAGGAGGTGCGTGAACTGCTCTCGGTGATCGAAAAAGCGAGGCTGGAGGAGCGTCCCATTGGCCTGCTGGATTTGCACTCCACCTCCGGTGGGGGGCCTCCATTTTCGGTGGTGTTGAGCAACAAACCCAGCGAAAAACTTGCGGCACGCATCGGTGTGCCGTGTGTTCATGGTTTGAATGAAGCGATTCAGGGGACTTTGACCTCGTGGTTCTCAGATGTCGTGGGCCCTTCGATTGTGGTGGAGGGTGGCGAGAGTCGAACGGAGGAGACGATCCGACACTTGGAGGCCGCAGTGTGGTCCTCCCTTGCCGTGGCCGGTCTTCTGCCGGATGACCATCCCTTCGTAAGACTCGCGCGACAGTTGCTTTCCCAAGCCACCGAAGAAATGCCCCACCACGTCAACGTGTGCCACCGCGAACCAATCAAAGCGATGCACTTCCACATGGCAAGTCCCGGCAACCGGCGCTTCAAGAGTTTCGATTATGTGCACAAGGGGCAGCATTTGGCCGATAACAAGAAGGGGCCGGTCGTCGCACAGAAGGACGGCTTCTTGATCATGCCACTCTATCAAAATAAAGGCAGTGATGGATTCTTCCTGGCCGAGCCCTGTGAAGACCCTTCCCTGTAGTTTGTAGGCCCAGAAGATGTCCGAACGTTCTCGAAAGGTTGGTATTGTCCTATTGGCCATTGCCTTGGCGCTTTACGTGTACGCGCCCCTGCTGCCTGCCGGTTTTTTTGGTGGGGACTTTGGAGTGTTGGCGAGCGTGGGTGCTTTGGATGGTTCGGCGGCAGGCTACTTCTTGGTGCCCGGCCTGGATGGCCGGCCCCTGTCTGCACTCTCCCTCTCGGGGTCCGAGTTTCTTTGGGCCCGAGGTGCTGCCGACGAACCCGCGGTTTGGTCGGAGTTTGGCGCCGCCTGGCTCCGATTGGAGAACTTGCTGCTCTTGTTTGTGGCGGCCATTGGGCTTCGGGCTGTGCTGGTGCGCGCATTGGAACCCTTCCTCGGCGCGGAGCAAGCGCGCAGTGCCAGCGTCACCGCAGCCCTGTTCTTGTTTCTGCATCCCCTGGGGGTGAGTACCGTGGCCAGTGTGGCTGGCCGGGGGGAATTGCTGGCAGCTGCTGCGGGAAGTTGGGGCATGTTGCGGTTCTTGATGGCGCGCCAAACCCGGGCCCCGCGAATCATGGGGTCGGCCGTGTTCTTGGTTCTGGTCGCGGCTTTTGCCGGACGCATCGCTTACTTCTTGCCGCCCCTGGTGGCGCTCCTCGAATTCCTCTCAGCCCGCCGCTACCGACCCAAGTTGGCTCGCTTGCGAACCGCCCTCTTGGCCGGTTTGATTTCGTTTGCAGTGGTGGGCGTTGAAAGGTTGGTCAGGGCCCAATTCGCTCCGGAAACCTTGGGTCCGCCTTTGAGTTCCCTTCCCGAATTGGGGGGCTGGGATCTAGCTTTGGAAAAGCTGGGCGTGTTGCTGTTGCCCGTGGACTTGTTCGGCATCGGTATTGCCGGTTATGTCCTGGCGGTGGTGGCTTTGCTGTTGGCTTTGCACCCCGGTTTTGTGGCCGCTCGCAGCGCCCCGCGCCTTTGGGGTCGGCTGCTCCTGGGTTGGGCGGCGGCCCTGCTGTTGGTCGAACTTGCGTCCCTGGGGCGCAGGGTGGAGCCCGGCAGCTTGATGGGAGCCCAGGTCTTGTTCCCCGCAACCTTCGTCATGGCGGTGGGCTCCGCCATTGCAGCGACAGCCATTCAAGGATTGCGCCGCACCCTCATACCAGCCCTGGTTTGCGTGGCCTTTGGTTTGCTTGGCAGGGGTCATGCGCGACCCTACGAAGCGGCTGCCGATCGCATCTCAGGGTTGCGCCGCGATCTTTCGGCCCACTCGCTTGCCGAGGGAGGTAGCAGTAGTTTCTTTGTTCTCAATCCGCCAAAAGAAGTAGAAGGAGTCCAGGCCCTTCAGGGGGATATGGGACACCTTCTACACCCCATGTTTCAGTTCGAAGTCCCTGAAAGACCGGGACTCTCTCCCTGGGTTGGGGGCGGAGGTGAACGCGCCTTGGCCATGTTCACAGGCGAGCCTGAGTTTCGCCGCCAGTGCGCGGGCGGCTTGACAATCTTTGGTTATCAGGTGGGCGCAGCCGATCC
>JAAETM010000664.1 GCA_024228395.1 bacterium
GGCTATTTCCCCCAGGGCGAGGCGCGGGATCATCCAACCAAGTTCACGGCCGAACAGAAATTCTACTCTGACCTGATGCGCTACCGGGAGCAGAACTTCACCCCACAGGATCGGCTTCTGGTGATTGGTGATATGAACATCGCCCCGGTGGACCAAGACATCGGCATTGGTGCTGACAATGCCAAACGCTGGCTACGCACTGGCAAGTGCAGCTTTCTCCCAGAGGAGCGGGAGTGGTTAACAAGGTTGAAAGAGTGGGGCCTGGAAGACACCTTCCGTCAGCACCATCCTGAGGTGGATGACCGCTTCAGTTGGTTTGACTACCGCAGCCGTGGTTTCGACCTGGAGCCCAAACGCGGGCTACGCATAGTCCTGATCCTGGCCACAGCCGATTTGAGCGCCAACTGCCTGGACGCCGGAATCGCCTATGACATCCGCGCCATGGAGCGCCCATCCGATCACTGCCCGATCTGGGCTGAGTTTGAGTTCTAGAACCCTTTCAGAATA
>JAAETM010000665.1 GCA_024228395.1 bacterium
CGCCCATCCAGGGCATCCAGACTGCTGGATTCCCCTTCAGCGTCGCTCTCGAGGGCCCGGAAGCCGGTTCGGGTGGGCAATCCGCTCGCCCGGGCGAGCACATCCAGCTGGTGCAAATATCCGATCACCCGTCCGGCTTCACCGGTAATCGGCAACCTCGAAAAACGGGATGCCCGGACCTGCTCCATGCGCTCTTCGGAATCCACCCCGGCTTGAACCACAACGACAGTGGTCCAGGGCACCATCGCCCGGGTGACCGATGTGCTGTGCAAGGCCATGGCGTTGTGCACCAATTTGTAGGTGCGTTCCGGGATGGCTCCGGCACGGCGGCCTTCCTCGAAGCGCGCATGCCAGCGATCTTTGCCCCGCAAAACGGCGACGGTGTTGTTCCCCACACCGAACAATCTTTCGAAGATATGAGCCACCACGCGCAGCACCCTTTCCAGGGGCCAGAACACGACGCGGGATACCAACAGGAGTGGCAGGGCCAGGGGCAATAGGCCATGGGGACGGCGTCGGAACATCTCCTTGGGCAGAACTTCTGCGAACAGGAACGCCACCGGGGTCAGCCATAGGCCCACGGCTAGGGTTGCCAAGGTCGGGGACCATCCCATGGCCAACCCGAGGGACTCCCCCACATGGGTTGCCAACTCGAGCGCCAGATTGTTTCCAATCAAAATCACGATCAACAGACCCGCATCATCCTTAGAAATCCAGCGCGTCAAGCGTGCGGAGCGCTTGCCCCGCTCCGCTTCCAAGTCCACCTGCACGGACGAAAGCGAATAGAACGCTGTTTCCGATCCGGAGTACATGGCGCTCGCCAAAAGACAACCGACCAAGGCCAGCAACAACCAACTCACGGCAGTTCCTCCAGGGCTTGATCTTCCAAGAAGAGATCAACCGTAATCACACGCCGACCGCGCACCAGGTGAATCTCGCCCACGAGGCCAGCACCAAGCTCCACGCGCTCGCCCGCCTTGGGCAGTCGGCCCAGCAGGGCGAGGATGTAACCGCCCAGGGTTTCGAACGCAGCCGGAACGACCTGCAGTCCCATGGTCTCATTCCAATCCCGGATCGAAAGATCCCCCGAAACCCGATAGCGCCCCTCACCCATCGGAATCACCTCGCGCACCACCTCCTCGCCCTCGGCGCGCAGGTCCCCCACGATCTCCTCAAACAGATCCTCCAAACTCACCACGCCCGCCGTGCCACCCCATTCATCGACGACCACGGCTTCCGCCGCGTGGGCCTCGCGCAGAACGTTCATCATGGACAATACGGGAGCCACCTCTGGCACGAACAGAACCGGCATGACGAGTTGGTCGATGGGGCGCTCCAGGTTGGCGTACAGGGAGCGCAGGGCCACGGCCCCCACCACCGAGTCCATATCCCCGCGAACCACCGGCAGCCAGGTGATGCGATGCCTGCGCGCTCGCTCTACAATGGTCTTGTGCTCCTGGGAACCGTCCTCCAGATCCAAGGCCAGCACATCCACCCGGGGCGTCATGATCTCGCGCACCCTCAGGGTCGTCAGCTGAATGATCTCACCCAGCAGATCCGCCTCTCCATGGGCCAAGGAGCCCTCCTCGGCACTTCGTTCCAGGGCCCCCGCCAGGGTCTCCAGGGTCACCCCCTGCTCGCGCCGATCGCTCTCGCCCAATACGCGCAAGCCCATGTTTAGGAACCAGTTCACGCTGGCGCGAACGGGCTTCATGACCTGCAGGTATGGCAACCAGATTGGTGCCGTGAGCCGGGCGACTCCAGCGGGCATGCGTAGCGCCAAGGTCTTGGGAACGATCTCCCCGCAGATCAAGATGGCAACCAATGCGCCGAAGCCGGACCACAAGCCGTCCCCGGGGATTGTCTTGGAAGCCACCGCAAAAAAGAAAACGTTGACGAACAGGTTCCCAGCGAGAAGCGACACGAGTAATTCGCGGGGGTCCCGCAACAGCCTTGCGACCTTGATATGCCGGACCTGGCCGGACACTTCCACACCCAACGAAAAGAAAGCGGTTTCCGAAGCGCTGAACGCTGCGGAAAACATCAGGAGAAGCAGTAATAGGATCCAGTCGAAGGGCATCACGAGTTACTCGGAGGACCCAATATATCCAGAAGAGGAAGACTCCTGCCAGATCGGCAATTGGATTCGAACGCAAAATCCTTCCCCTGGCGCGCTTTCAAATTCCACGCGCCCCCCATGGCCGTCGATGACCTGGTGAACAAAGGACAGACCCAGCCCGGTGCCCTGGCCCACATCTTTGGTGCTGAAGAAGGGGTCCGCAACACGGGCCAGAACCTGGGCGTCCACCCCCGGGCCGTCATCTTTCCAGGAGAGCTGGAGTTGCCCACAGACCTCTTCCACGCAAACCTGGATTTCACCCCCCCCCTCGGGATTCGCCTGGCCCAGCGCGTCCAGGGCATTCACCCAGAGATTGAGCCAGCACTGCCCCAATTCGTCCGCTTGACCCTGGACCGTGGGGAGATCCTCAAACAACTGGGCCCAATCGGGTTCCAATCCACGCGCCCCATTTCCCCCCTTGGTCAGCACCAGCACCTGGATCTTCTGGTCGCGAAGGCGGTGCAATACCAAGCCGAAGGATGCCGCCAGGGTATCTTCGATGCGCACGGGGCCGGTGGCTCCGCTGCGTGGAGCCAGGCGTAACACGGCCCCCACAATCTTCTGCACGCGACGCAGTCCATCCCCCACCAGGTCCAGGTAGCGAGTCCGCTTGGGAGCGTCGGTCTCGGGCCGCTTCAATACTTCGACGGCGTTCAGCATGCCGCCGAGGGGATTGTTGATTTCGTGGGCGATGCCCGCTGCGAGTTCCCCTGTCGCGGCCAGGCGCTTCTGGGTGGTAGCGGTGGCCTCCGCCCGGCGCACCGCTTCCGTTGCCACGTACACCTCATGGACCAAGCGCTCACCATAACCCTCCACCTCATCCGCCATCGAATTGAAACGTCGCATGAGGTGCCCCATTTCATCGGCGCGGCCTTCATCTTGCACGCGGGCGGAGAAATTGCCCCCAGCCACCAGGTCCGAAGCCGTGGTCAAGCGGCGAATGGGCGCAAGCAGCAACCGGTCCGCCACCACGTAAGTGATAGCGGTCAACAAAAGAACCGAACCGAGGAACCAGGGCCACACGGTCTGCAACCAGCCGCCCTCCCTGAGCAACTGCTTGGACACCACCCAAACCCCGCCCCAGGGCCGACCGTCCGTGAACTGGATCGGCTTGGCAAGCCCATGTTGAACCGGGACCACCCTACGCTCCAAACTCGCCTTCCGTATGCCATCGAGAATCTCTTCCAAGGGGAATTGCACCCCCCGATCGCCGCTCCCCACGGGGTTCAGGAGAGAGGACACTTCCCCGGCACGGGCGGGGTCGGTGAACTCAGGAAGGTGAACCACGATCGCATCGTCAAAGGCGTCCCAACCATGCCAACCCAACAATCCACCCGACCATTGGGCACCCCCGTCGCGCAAATTCGTGCGGAGTTCCTGGGCGACCAGGCCCAAATAGGTGTGCTGCAACTTGGAAACGGACCGTTCCAGGCGCGGCGTTGTGACCGCCGCGGCCAGGGAGAAAACCCCCAGGTTGGCCAAAGCAACCGCTACAACCAGCGTGAGCCGCATGGGGATTTTCATGTCAGTTCAACCCTTGGCAGCATGTCTAGGCTCCGTCGATCGAGTTCATGATTTCCATCAGGGGCATGAAGAGTGCCACCACGATGAAACCGACGATGACCGCCATGCAAATCACCAGCAAGGGTTCGAGCAGCTTCAGAAAGTTCTCGGCCTTGCGGTCGAAGCGCCTCTCATAGGCATCCGCCACCTTGATCAGCATATTGTCCAACTCACCGGTTTCCTCGCCCACGTCCACCATGTTCACAACCACGTCATCGAACAAACCGGACTCGCCCATGGGGCGTGCCAAACCTTCTCCCTCGCGCACCGTCTTGCGGATCTCCTCCACCGCTTCAACCATGACCTCATTGGAGGATGTGTCGCGCACGATCTCCAAGGAATCCAAGTGCGGCACACCCGCTTGCACAAGCGTTCCAAAAGTTCGGCCGAATGCGCCGATCAGGTGATCGCGCATCAGTCGCCCGAAAAGCGGGATGCGCAATAGGATGGCATGCATGCGGTAACGGTAGCCCAAACTCTTGCCCATGAACAAGAGATGCAGGAACACGAATAAAACGGGCAGGCCGAACACCAGGTACCAGTACTTCACCACAAATGCGCTGACATCGAGCAGAATGCGTGTGGCGGCCGGAAGTTCCACAGCGAAGGAGCGAAAGACTTCTTCGAACATGGGGATCACAAAGGTGATCACCGCAGCCACAACCGCCACGGCCACGAAACCCAGTAGCAAGGGATAGATCATGGCGCCGGAAACCTTGCTGCGCACCTCTTCCGCTTTCTCGCGAAAGGTGGCCACACGAACCAAAATTCGATCCAAGACACCGCCTGCCTCGCCCGCGCGCACCATGTTGGCGTACAGGGGGTCGAAGATTCGAGGGAACTTGGACATGCCCTCGGAGAGGGGCAAACCACTCGAAACGTCCTCGGTCAGCTCGATGAGCACGTCCTTAAAATGTCCCGCACGGGTTTGCCCTTCCAGGATCGTCAGGGCGCGCACCACGGGTATGCCGGCCTCGGTCAAGGTCGCCAGCTGCACCGTGAAGTCCGTGATCAGGGCACGCGACACCCGTCTCCCCCTGGCTTTCTTTTGGGCTCCGCCCCCGCCGTTATCGCGCCCGGCTTGGGAGCGATCGGGTGCTTGGGCTTTGGAGCGCTGGATTCGTTTGGCCATGGAGTTGGATCTTGGGGTTGGGGGGTGCTAGGTCTGGAGGGAGATCAGGAAGCGCTTTTGGCCGATCAAAGGGAAGAAGTTTCTCGCAAGGCTTCCTCAAGGGTTGTGCGTCCCTCGAGAACCGCCTTCAGGCCAGCTTGGCGCAGGGTATTCATGCCCTCGCGCAGGGCGATCGTTCGCAGTTCGCCCGTGGATGCGTGTCCATGCACCGCCACTCGCAGGGCATCGGAAATCAACATGATCTCGAAAATCCCCATGCGGCCCTTGTAGCCGGTGTGATGGCAAAGCTCGCAACCTTCGCCGAAATACAGGGTCGCGCTGCGAATATCCCCGGCGGCGGCGCCCAGGCCTTCGAGCAATTCCTCATCGGGCAGATAGGACTTTTTGCATTGGCTGCATATCGTGCGCACCAAGCGCTGGGCGACCACGGCTTGCAAGGTCGCTGTGATCAGGAAAGGTTCCACGCCCATGTCGAGCAAGCGCGTCACCGTAGAGGGCGCGTCCCCCGTGTGCAAGGTGGCAAATACGGTGTGCCCGGTCAGGCTGGCTTCCACCGCGGTGCTCGCCGTTTCGGAATCACGGATCTCCCCCACCAGGATCTTGTCGGGATCCTGGCGCAGGATGGTGCGCAGCACCGAAGCGTAAGTCACTCCAATGTCCCCTTGGATCGGGATTTGCACGATGCCGTCGATGTCGTACTCGACCGGATCCTCCACCGTGATGATCTTGACCGACGGGTCGTTGGCCTCGGTCAACATGGCGTAGAGGGTGGTCGTTTTTCCTGAACCGGTGGGACCCGTCACCAATATGATGCCATTGGGTAAGGCGGTCAGAGCACGCAGATGGGCCTCGTCCGAGGAGTTCAAACCCAAGGCGGCCAGATCCAAGTTGACCGCGGTGCGGTCCAAGATGCGCATCACGCAACCTTCGCCGGTTTGGGTGGGCAAGGTCGCCACGCGCAAATCAACGGGTTCCCCATCGATCGACAGCTCGATGCGACCATCCTGGGGCACCCGTATCTCGGTGATATCCAAATCCGCCATGACCTTGATGCGAGCCACCAGGGGCAAGGCCAAGTGCAACGGGGGAGCCTCGATTTCGTAAAGCGATCCATCCACCCGGTAACGAATGCGGAACTGGTCGTCGAATACTTCGAAGTGCACATCGGAGGCGCGATCGCGTACCGCCCGATTCAGAATTGAATTCAAGAGGCGCACCACCGGCTTGCTCTTGGCAGCGGATTCCGTATCCGTACCGCTGACAGCACCTGCCGCATCCGCGATGGCGGATGCCAGATCGGCCTCCTCCCCATAGTGCTGCACAACCGCTGCGCGCAGGCTTTCGACCGATGCCACCGTGCCGCGAATGGAGCGGCCCGTGGTGAAAGCCAAGTCCTCGAGAACGGCCTGGTTCAGCGGATCCGCCA
>JAAETM010000666.1 GCA_024228395.1 bacterium
GAAGCCAAACTCAACGAAGCCCCCGAGCTTGAAGCTCAGATCCTCTTCGAGGACCTTATGGAACGCAATCCGGGGGCCTTCCAACCAGGGCAACTGAGTACATTCCAGCGGAAGGTGAAGCGCTGGAGAGCCCAAAAAGGGCCGGGTAAGGAAACTCCAGCCACTCATCCCGTTCCAGGCGGCCGCCCTGGCTTTCGATGGTTTTGCGATCATCGGGGCTTCTTTGACGCCCTGGTCCATGCGCGCTCCGGCGACAGCGGCGCTTTGCTCTGGCAGATCGCCTTGCCTGGGCTCGAAGGGGCACCCTTCACCTCTATGGCACCCATAGCCGATCAAAACGAAGACGGAATTGAAGATGTATTGGTAGGCGTGTACGACTCCGAGGCGCACGGGCCCCTGATGGAAGGCCGGCTTCACGCCCTGTCCGGAACAACCGGCCAGGTCATCTGGCAAATCGACGAGTGGGATGTGAAGCGGTAAGCCTCGCTCCCGCGTAACGGGATCCCGGCCCCCCATGGCCTAACTCTCGCGCACCTGGCCACCCGCACCCACAAACACCGCAAGCCCGGACCAAACTCAAGGTCCCGGGCTAGCGCCTTATGGTCCCAAAACCAAATCCTGCCCTTCTTGCCGCCACCGCGCCGCCGATCCCCGCCCCGGAGGCCCCGTTTGGCTGGCAATTGCCTACAATCCGTCCCATGCTCGCCCCCGCGCTGTACCTCGATTCCCCCCACTCTCCCGAAACTGCCCGCTTGGAATTCCTTCCATGAGAAGCCCCCTTCCTGTCAAGGTACACCGTCTGGTTTTTTTGCGATCTTGTTTGTTGTCGTGAGATGGTCGAGTGACGAGTTCCGCCTTGCTTCCATGCGCACTCGTTGGTGGTCACTCCCGTGACCCGGTGCTTGATGAGGTCCGTCCAGTCGGGCGCTGCTATCTATCAAACGGTCTACATACTCCGAAGGGCACGTTACCAAGGCCATTGATGGAATGCTGGCTCGCAGTTACCCGGACTGGACGGTTTTCGTCTTTCGATTTTCTCTCACGGTTTACTTATTTGTTCTGCTTCGGGGTCAGGCGCAGACGGCCGGGCACGATGAGGTGGCGCAGGGAGGCCGCGGGAGCGAAGACCCCGTGGTAGGTGAGGCAAGTGCTCGCGCGGATGCGGTGTTATGGCAACGAGACGCTCGATGAAAACGAGCGGTTCAAAGAGAAAGGCTTCGGTGCCGTTGCGCCAAGGGGAGCGGAGTTTCCAGAGGGCAGCCAAGCCCGCGGCCAAATCATGCCCGCGACTCTACTGTCGAAAAGCGTGACGACGAGTGCGGTTCGGTATGGCCAGACTTGTCAATCAATGGAACAGAACCGAAATCCCGTCGGTGAAGTTGGAAGTGCTGCCGGTATTCATGTCCCGGAACCAGCATTGGAAGTTCCATGTTTCGCCGGCGACGATCCCGTACGTTCCGTTGGGAGTTGGGATATCCGTGAGGTCCAATGTCAGGTCGATGGTGCCGGATGCTCCGGAGAACCCGACTTCGAAGGATCGATTGTGGCGGCCCAGGGGGGCGCCGCCGAGGCACAGGTTGCCTTGGGATCCACCGGGGTTGGAGATGAAGGCTTGCCCCTGGGAATTCAGGAAGTAGCCGAATTGGCCCGTGGGCAAACCGGTGGCGTGCAGGGAGAGATTGTTGGTCGACACGTTCAGAGAACCCGTAGTCGAAATGGTTGCCGAGAAGCCGGAAGAGTTGGGTGCTGCGGTTCCGCAGAAGTTGGCTGAGGTCGCGCCCAGGTCAAAGATGTAAGCAGCACCCGAATCGCGCTTGCTGTTGTCGGCTTGGTCCCCGTTGACACCCAGCGCGTTGCTGTCCTCTTGATCGGCACCCACGATGGCCACGCCATTGGAAAGGGCCACCGAAATGCCGAACTGATCGGTTGAGTCGGGGTTGCTGGCTTTCATGTAAGCCGATTGGCTCCAGTTGCCTCCCACTCCTTCGAAGGCATAGACCGCCCCAGACCGCGCCTTGCTGTTGTCGCCTTGGTCGCCATTGATACCTGTAGCGGCACTGTCTTCAACCATGGCGGAAACGACCACCCGATCGCCTGAGATGGCTACCGACGTTCCGAAAGCGTCACCACCCTGGGTGTTGGAGGCCTTCAAGTAGGCTTGCTGGTTCCAGATGCCAGCGTTACGCGCAAACAAATAGGCCGCACCGGCATGGCCCGCAGAGTGGTCATCCTCGTTCCCATTGACGCCCGTGGCATTGCTGGCTTCGCCGATGGCTCCAACCAGCACCCGTTCACCAGAGACGGAGACAGACCCACCAAACGCAGCGCCCCAACTCCAGTTATTGGAGGCTTTCAGATAGGCTTGCTGGCTCCACGTTCCTGCGCTTCTTTCAAAAACGTATACGGCGCCGGAGTTGGGGATATTGTTGTTGCTCTGCACGCCATTGACACCACGCGCGCTGCTATCCTCGCCCACTGCGGCGATCGCGATTATCTCGTCCGAGATCGCAACCGAGTGACCGAACTCGTCGCTCACACCGGTGTTGGAGGCTTTTAGATATGCACTTTGACTCCACGTGCCAGCAATCCGTTCGAAGATATAGGCTGCACCGGAATCCGTCTGGTTGCTATTGCCTTGATTGCCATCCACACCTGTAGAGCCGCCACTTTCACCCACGGCCCCCACCACGATCAATTCTCCGGAGATGGCAACCGACCAACCAAAAAGGTCATCACGGTCGGTATTGGAGGCTTTAAGATAAGCCCGCTGGCTCCACGTACCGGCAATGCGTTCAAAGACGTAGGCGGCACCGGATGAACTCGCGGCACTATTGGCGGCGTTGCCCTGATTGCCGTCGACCCCCGTGGCGTTGCTGTCCTCCGCGATTGCGCCAACTACCAACAGATCTCCAGAGATGGCCACCGAATAACCAAAATAATCGGCGGCGTCTGGATTGGAGGCCTTGAGGTAGGCCGCTTGACTCCAGCCGGACCCGCTGCGTTCGAAGACATAAGCCGCGCCGGATACGTTCAAGCTGTTGTCATGGGGGTCGCCGTTGACTCCGGTGGCATTGCTATCCTCGAAGCAAGCTCCTACCACGGCCAGGTCCCCCGAGATGGCGACAGAGGCACCAAAACCATCGAAGGTGTCCGTCACGAGTGCTTTCAAATAGGCCTGTTGAGCGATCGGATCGATGGTGAGCGGGTAGCGGGCGTCGCTCTCATCGATCGAGAAACGCAAATGCTGACCGCCACCTACCATGACTGCCCTGTGTGACACTCCATCCGCGTCGTACACGTGCAATCCCGCATAGGTCAGCACTGTTTTCCCCTGGGCGTCGATGAAGCGAGCGCCGCTTCCGTTGTCGAAGACCTCGGCCAGCAGCGATCCGCGCACGGCGAGATCCATGACCAATGAAGTCTCGCTAACGTCGTTTCCTTGGGGCCGAGATTGCAGGGTGAAACCGTGTTCCAGTCCGCGGGTATCATTGACATACCACTCCTGGAGATTGTCAGTCCAGTCGTAGGCAATACGGTTGCCGTGCGCATCAGCCTTGGCGGAGCCATTCACCCGTTGCAGCGCTCCTTCGAAACCAAAGGCCTGGAGTTGCAAGCCCCACGACCAGCTCGCGCCATCCGGAACCACGAGGGATCCACTCCCATCGAACTTTGCCAGCCAGCGCTGCCCAGGGTTGCGAGCTTGCAAGCCTGATTCAGTATCGAGAACCCGATGCTGTTCCGCTTGGTACGCGGACCGGATGCTAGTCCAGTCACCAGCGGATGGACCTCCGCTAGAATCCGTCTGGCCGCTGGCCAAGGGGGACAAAACGATTGCGAAAGCCATACCAAGTTTTGGAAACATGGCCGCGAGCTGTTGTGGGTAATTCAAAATAGTGGCTCCTTGAGTGTTGGAAGGGTTCGTACCTGAAGGGTTGATCCCGCTCCAGCACCTGCTGCGAACCAGCTAACTGGCGCGCCTGACAAGGCTTCGGGGATCCAAACCAGCGGGCTTCTAGACGTTGGTATCTTACCAGAACCAGTGGAACACGTCCAGAAACTGGGATAAGCTGGCGTATATGAGCCTATCCATCAATGTGAGGTGGATAGGAATTCCAAGCGGGCAGTTTCGGAGGAGCGGAGGGAAGCCAGGTGGAGCGCGGGGGCGAAGTCTTTGTCGAAACAACACGCGACAACAACCTATGGGAGGGCGGGCCGGTTTGGGAAGAGTCCCCTGGCGACTACAATCCTCAGTTTGCTGCGATGCGGAGAACGCGTTGGGTGTGTTCGCAGAGCCCCGGTGATGCAATAATATACGGCAGCCGCATGGTCCATGGGGTGACGCCCGTCGAGTCCGGAGTAGCCATAAAAGCGGTGACGTTTCTCTACTAATTCTTCCCCATGTCTACAGAACTACGAAAAGTTGCGTGCTTTGTTGTGTCTACTCTAGAGCCACGGCGTCTCCTCATTTTTAAGCACCCGACCGCCGGCTACCAACTCCCGGCGGGGACGGTAGAACTCGATGAAGACGCATTAGAGGCAGGCGCGAGGGAAGTTCGAGAAGAGACAGGTATCTCCGTCGACAGGAGCGCAGGCGTCGTTCTAGGCTCTGCCGTTATGCCGCTGCCGAAGGGCAAGCGGATCCTCCTACGGAACGATGCAATGGATCCTCTGTTAAAGCGAGGCCACATCGTTCGACTGGAGTCACAGAACAGTCTGAGTGCGACAATCGCTCGCGAGGAACTTGACCTCCGCGTCGACCCCCCGGTAACGCGGACACTCGGCCATCACGACGTGGATCCGTCTATGCTTGGTACCAGTATCGACCGCTACTTCGTTCGCTTCAGCTATCAGCTTGAGACAGCAGAACAAGAGTGGCAATTTAGCGCCGATGGGCACACCTTCACAGTTCGCTGGGCGGCGCTCGACACTATCCCCGAACTCGCCGGTGACCAGCAGCTATGGCTGCAGACGTACCTGGGAGATCTCTGATGCGACGATTACCGGAACAATTCCTCGGGTACGTGGAACTATCCAAACTCCTGTCTACGGTCGAAGACGCGGGTGATGAGCTTTTCGCCTCTCTGATATTCGGGAGGACAATCCAGCAGTATATTGAATTCGTTGAACCGGTCTGCCGGGGGATCGAGCCCGTTGCGTCTGATCCTACATATCTATCAGCCGCTGTCCGCGACACCCTGGACAGGAGCTGTCTCCTGTTCATGCATGAGTTCGTCGCTAGTCGGGTCTGCATAGCGAACACAATGTGTGAACCTTCCCAGGTTGACACCCCGACGGGATACCGAGTCGCACACATAACCCCTCATCGGCCCCCAAAAAGTACCGACAACTTGCAACCCTCCGGTCCAGGGCGAGTCTTAGAGGTATGGCACGTAAACCGAGATTTGATTTCCCAGGAACTTGGCATCATGTGACGAATCGAGGGATCGCCAAGCGGGTGTTCTTTGAGACTCGCAGCGATGGCCGTTACTTTTTGTCGCGACTGGCCAGGCAAGTCCGGGCGGGGCGCATAGAGGTGCACGCCTTTTGTCTGATGACCACCCATTTCCATTTGTTGGTTCGGAGTCCTATCGGGAAAATGTCCGAGGCCATGCGGCGGGCCCAGAATGATTACTCCAGGTACTTCAACCGCAAGCGGCGGCGTGATGGCTCCCTCATTCGGGGGCGGTTCTTTTCTAAGCCCGTGTATTCCGATCAGTATCGACATACGTTGATCCGCTACATCGATGCGAATCCGGTGAAGGCCAAGATGGTGAAACGCAGTTTGGAGTATGAGCTTGGAAGTGCATTCCTGTTCACAAGAGGCCGCGGGCCCCGCTGGCTTTCTAGAGACTGGGTTGAGGATGAGGTGCGAGCTTCCGCTCGGGAAGGGCCGTTCTCTGCAAGCAACTATATGGCTGTTTTCGGTGTCACCGAAGGGGACGATCTTGAGTGCCTTGAGTTGCTCATCGAGGCCCGGCTTGCGTCTACGGCCCAGGAGGACCCCCTTGAGGATCTGGTGGGAACGGCTCCTGTCAGCATCCAACGTTGGATGAGGCGCAAGGCGCACCTGGCCGATGGTCATCGCCCGGGGCACGTCGTACCCAGTACGGAAGGCAACACGGCGGCGGGCGCTACTGGCAAGCCCGTCACCGCTCCTCCGCGGTCTGAGACTATTTATCGAGGACGTCCTGCGCTGCCCAAACTGCCACGGCCACCGCACCCTGCTCACCGCCGTCACTGACCCATTCGCGATCAGACAGGTAAGCCTCGGTCCAGCGTAGCGGGATCGGAAGGACCCGGTGGGTCGTTCCGAAGAGGACCCCTCGCGCACTTCGGCCCCGGTCCCCCATGGCCTAACTCTCGCGCACCTGGCCACCCGCACCCACAAACACCGCAAGCCCGGACCAAACTCAAGGTCCCGGGCTAGCGCCTTATGGTCCCAATACCAAATCCTGCCCTTCTTGCCGCCACCGCACCGCCGATCCCCTCCCCGGAGGCCCCGTTTGGCTGGCAATTGCCTACAATCCGTCCCATGCTCGCCCCCGCGCTGCACCTGGCTGCCCCCCGCCCCTCCGAAACTGCCCGCTTGGAATTCCTATCCACTCTACTGCTCTCAACAATTCGACAGGAGCTCTTCGGGCTTGTCGCATGACACAGGTGCCCTGCCCCGCTACCCTGGGGAATCTCCGCGAGGTCAAATGAATCAATTCAATCGCCCGGAACGGCGCAATCGGAACCAGGGGACCGCAAAACGTGGTCACGGTCAGGACAACCGGCAGGTGATCTCCTCACGGTCCGGGGATGAGCTACGGTTCTACGACCGACTTGAGTCCTATACCCGAGTCAGACGCCGCATTCAGGGGCGTTGGTTCTATTTCGTGGTGGAAGAAACGCGGCCCGGATACGTGCACTCCTGCATGGTGGATGACCTGCACCAGGTGCTGAGCAATGTGTTGTTCGACGACTTGGCGGACATGGATCTAATCGTGCTTCGACAACCCAAGCGCAAGGAGTCCAGCTTGAGTGGGGTTTGGGGTCGGCTGCTCTATGGGTTTAGCTTTGAGGGTAGCTTGCATCAGGCCATCATGATCGAGGCCATCACAACGCGGGACAGCTTGAGTTGGTCCAAGAAGTTGTCGCCAGATGACCAGGCAGAACTGGACCGACTGCGTTCCGCCGGGTTTCGGTTCAAAGAGGGGCGCCGTACATTCGATGCCCCCATAACCCTGGCTGCGGCCAGAACCCTCCAGCTGTATCACACGCTGCCCCACGAGCTCGGACACTACTTGGATTATCAGGAGAAGGTAGAAGCGCCGGTCCAGGAGGACCGCAAGCGTCTTGAAGTGGTAGACCGCGCGACCAATGCTCCGAATTTGGGAGATGAACACCCAATCTGGGATGAGTGGGACACCCTGTTCAAACGACTCGACGAACGCGAAGACCGGCTATGGGACCTCTACTGGAAACGGCCCACAAGCGAGCGCGAGGTTTACGCACACCGCGCGGCCAAACGCATGGCCGATCGGTTGAGGAAGCTGAACGTGATCCCCTTCGAGCGCAGACTGGACCCCGCGAGCCTGGCCAATGATGGCCTGCGCTGGTCTGATTTCTCCGAGGAGCCGGAGCCTGGGCAGGACTAGGAGACTCCCCGTTTGTGGAGTGCTGTGAACCTCAACGTTGCGAACTACCTGGCCGAAACTGCCGAATTCGGGCCCGTAGGGCCCGTTCGGCAGTAGTTCTGGGTAGTTCATGAATGTCACCAGTGGTGCTTTCGAGCCGCGTCGGGGCCTTAGCCCCGACGCGGCTCGAAATTGCCGCTGGAGGCATTTATGGACACCCAGACGGCCTGGTAGTTTGCAATGGTGAGGTGTACTTGTCTGGAGCATGGGTGACACGTAGAACGAGCATTGGCTTGGTGACCGGTACGACTCGGTACCTTCGCATACCCATTCCCGCCCTGGTTTCCTACAATCCCCGCGGCTCACCACTGCTCCCCGCCACGAGTTCGAGCTATCCCTCAAAACGTCTATCCACCGGAAGAGGGTGCGTCCATGAAAGTCCTATTCCTGCTAAGCGACTACGTGTTGCACAACTCGCTGCTGACGCACTACGCAGCCACGCGTCCCGGTGATCCACTCGCGGTGGTCAAGATTCCGCTGGTGCTGAAGGGCAAAGGGCGTCGGGGCACTGCTGAACGCATTCTGCCGCAACTCTCACGGCGCTTTGCCGTGGGCAAGCTAATGGAGTACGTGAGCCTGTTGACGATCACAGCTTTGCCCAAGGTCCTGGCGCGGGGCGCGATCTTCCGTCGTTTGCGCGCCACCTACCGCCGCCAGAACATTCCCTTCCAGCGCGCCGAAAACGTGATGAGCCCGGAGACGCTGACCTTCGTTCGAGAGTTTAACCCCGACGTGATCGTGAGCCTCTGCCATCAGATATTGAAAGAGCCCCTGATCTCCCTCGCCCCCCTTGGAATCGTAAACGTGCATCCCGGGCTGTTGGTGCTCGCAAGCGTAGTGGACCTGCCAACCCGCTTGGCGAAGTCGCGATTGCTGACAAAGCACCAGGCGTAAGGCTCGTCTTTCGCCGCTGTTCTGGTCATATGGACAAGACCGAAGAGGGGCGAGATGGTTGCGAGGTACCGGGCATTCATTGGTCCCAAAAAACGATGGTTGGTGGTCTGACGTTGTACCCACATTGCCCGCGAACGCTACGCATCGTTGTCTTTGTGGGTTTCTGTAAAACGTCGGCGCTCCATCAAAAAAACAAAAGTAACGTGAAACCAACTTCGGTGAAATGCTTAGGGTTCAACAGCGAGGTCTTCGCGCACCCGTGCGTTTGACGTTGTTCTTTTTTGTCCGCGCTTTCCATTACTAGGCGTTTGCCTGCTACCCCCTTCACCATGTTCAAGAAATCACTGTACCTTGTCCCGGTTACCATCCTTCTCCTCGGCCTGCTTGCAAAGGTCGGTTTCGGCCGGTGGACTTTCGCCCAAGATGGTGGAGTGGGCAAGATTGTGGAGAAGGACAAGGACGTAGGGCCTGTTGAGGAGCCCTCGAAGGCTGAACCTCCTGTCTATGACCCCCCGATGAAGGGTGCGTGTGGCGAAGGGAGTACAACCTCCGCCGGAACAGAGAGTGCGCTATTCACGCATACGGCCGGGTACTCTAGCTTTCCCCGC
>JAAETM010000667.1 GCA_024228395.1 bacterium
AACGCGGTTTCGATAGCCAGGTCCGAGTACTTGCGCGGGGCACCACGTCGGCCACTGAGATTCGGAATCCATTCGCCTATGGCGTTCTCAGAGATCCACAAGGTGATGTCGCCACGCTTGACGAGTGCTTTGTCATACTGACTCCAGTTGGTGACGCGATACTTCGTTTTGTACTTCGGGTGGACTCGTGAGTTCATGCTTCGAGCCTACCTGCAGGCCCGCTGTAGCCTGAGGCTCCGAGGCTTGGAAGCTCAGCTGAAGCCGATTTGTGCACCAACGTCCTGAGGAACCGCGTTCTGAGCGTCCAGCCGAGGACTATTTACGCACCAACGCCCCATTGGAGACAATCCGGCCCAGAACTGATCGACCGTCAGAAAATCGCTAAATCCTACCGCCACTTTCACAAAGTTAATGCTAGGATGAACAAAGTCAAAGCCCGCTCCTTACCCTCCGATGCCCAGCTCAGCCCTAAAAACCTTCCAGTCTCTCGACCTGGCGAACCAAGAACTCGCCTTGCAGCTCGTCTCCTTTTCGGGGTCGCTCAAGGAGCTGGCCAAGCACTACGGGGTCAGCTACCCGACCATTCGGCAGCGCCTTGACCGCCTAATCTCCCGCTTGGAGACGGCTCGCTCCGGGCAACCCCTGGACCCAATGGCCGAGAAGCTGGCGGACCTGGTTGACCGAGGGGAAATGACCATGAGGGCAGCCAAGGCTGCCCTCACCCTCCACCGCAAAGCTCTAGAAGAAGAGAGAAACTCACATGATTGAACTCCTTATGGACCAAGACCCCACTCCCTGGTTCTCAGCTCAAACTGGCAATCTCCTCGGTGGTTGGGGTGGAGGAGCCCTCGGCATCATATGCGGAACCCTAGGCGCAGCCTGCGGAGCTCTTGCGCCCAGCGGGACGGGGCGGAACTTCCTGCTCGGCTCGATGACAGTAATCGCTTCGCTGGGGGTTTGCATCCTCATTGCCGGGTTGTCTGCACTATCCCTTGGGCAGCCACGGGCTGTCTGGTCCCCTCTCATTTTGTTGGGAGCCCTTCCGGCGATCCTCGTCAGCTTGGGGATCCCAGTCATTCGAAGGCGATACGCCGAAGCGGAAATTCGCCGCATCGATGCTGAAGCTTTACGCCGCTCTTGATTTGAGCTGCCAGAAGGCCCTTGACTGAGCACGGTAGCCGACAACTGCCGGCGGTAGGGGTGCCATCGGTGCTTTTGTCATGTCGCGCCTTACTTACGGAGAGCGCCCTATAGACGCCAAAAAACTGGCAAGAGACCTTGGTGCACACATTGAAAACCGGAGTGCACAGCCCCACCCCAAATCGCTCAGGCGGGCATGAATACTGACTTCGGCACGCCATCTTCAAAATTCGGTTCAGAATTCGACAAGCTAGCGCACCCCCAGTCTCCTGTGTTTTGCCATCCCTTGAATGCAGCCTGCTGCTCAGGACCTGGAGGCAAGATACGGAGCCAGGGCAAAATCCGCCGCTTCGATCCTGCGAGGGGTGACGTGCTCCCGGAAGTGGATAGGTGGATAGGTGGATAGGAATTCCAAGCGGGCAGTTTCAGGAGAGCGGGGGGAGCCAGGTGGGGCGCGGGGGGGAGCATGGGGCGGATTGTAGGCGATTGGCAGCCAAACGGGGCCTCGGGGGAGGGGATCAGCGGTGCGGTGGTGGCAAAAAGGGCAGGATTTGGCGTAGGGACCATAGGGCAGTAGCCCGGGACCTTGAGTTTGGTCCGGGCTTGGGGTGTTTGTGGGTGTGGGCGGCGCAGGTGCGCGAGAGTTAGGCCATGGGGGCTCGGGATCCCGCTACGTGGGAGCGAGGCTTACCTCCCACGGCAAGTCAGGCTCAGGTGGAGGGCGTGGGGGCTCGAGTGGGGTCACTTCGGTGGGGAGGCCGAAGTGCGCGAGTATGCGACGGATCGCGAAAGGGTCGGTGACGGCGGTGAGCAGGGTGCGGTGGCCGCGGCAGTTTGGGCAGCGCAGTACGTCTTCGTTGAA
>JAAETM010000668.1 GCA_024228395.1 bacterium
CCCTGCTTTGGGCAAGCTCGATAGGGAGCTGGAGTACTCCGGCATCTACGAGGCAACGGGCATCCTTCAGGACCCTGAGAGCCCTGACAGGAACCAAGGTTGGCTCCGAGTACTCAACACCCTGCTCGGGATGACGGTCACCAAGGATTTGAACGACCCGGATCAGATCACCAGGAACATGAACGGCCTGAGCTACGAACTCGGGAGCAGCCTCGATGAGTTGAAGGGTGACCTTGAGTTGGCGGGCACACCGGCCCTACGGATAGAGGACTTTCTAGAGATGGGGGACTCTTACCGCCAGAATCAGGCATTCGAGTTCCTGCTCTACAACACCGTCGCAGGCGAGCCCCTGACCACTGAGCAGAAGGCGGAGCTCCAGCGCTTCGTACCCAAGGCCATCCTCGAGATGGCCGGTGTCAACCAGTCAGATTCTGAACGATCAGAGTGGAGTGTCCAGGACAAGGAGAACAAGATCCGCTCTATCACCACTGCACTCCAGGCTCAGGGCATCGAAGTGACGGATCAGATGATCGATGCCCTCCTGCTTCGGGAGTCCGGGGCACGGATCAGCGATGTGAAGGACATGGGTATCGAGCCTTCGCTTCAGACCAACCCCTACCTCCCTGGCGCCGAAGGTCCCACCGAGGAAGAGCGCCAACAGCAGAGCATAGAACAGCTGACAGCGATGGCCGAGCGCTTCGGCATCTCCATCCTGGATCTGCAAACCCGCTACCCCCTGCTGGAACCTGCGGAGCGCAAGGTCCGCCAGATGCGGGAGGCCGGGTACGAGGAGTTCTCCATTGCCGATGAGTTGATCCAGGACATGAGCCGTCAGGAGAAGGCCATGTTGTTCGGTGAAGGCTCGCTAGAACAGGTGTACTCCTACGAGGCCTTGACTGCTGATGAAGAGATTGAGTTCATGCAGAAAGCCTCAGCCGCTGAAGCTGAGCTAAGGGTGATCATGCAGATCTCTATGGGCCGTCAGCCCACCCAGGCGGAGCTGAACGAGTGGCTGAGCGAGGTTCTGTTCTTGAGCCCGGAGCAAACCAAGCTCGGGTTCGACAACTACCGACCCCCATCACGAGAGAACATCACTCCCGATGTGGTGTACGACGAGCGGCTGCGCCAGAAAGTCAGAGCTGCCCAGCTAGGCAGTGACTTCCTGGCGCAGCAGGGTCGCTAGACGCCGTGAACGTCGACGCTCACAGACGTACCACTCTGGTCCGATTCGTTTGCCACCTCAGCGCCCCCTGCGTTAGCAGACAGCTTGACTTTGCTATTTACCTGATCCCAGTGCCCTATTTGTCCGAGGTTCACAGGGGTGACGCTGATGCACTCAATACTGTTCATCTGGAAATTAGCAGCTGCGACTGCTTCACCACCTGTTGGGTATGAGCTGTCAAATGTAATCAACCCCTGCCAGTACCGCTGGTCTCCGTGCACGCCACTGGCGTACTTCGTGAAGGTCAACGCCATGGCTAGATCCCTTCCAGGTCGTTGATCCGAGCGTGGCAGTTACGCCGTGACGTGGTCAACTCGCAGTAGGAGAACATGGTTGCCTCGTAGGCATCCTTGTTAGGGATCCGGTTGAGGACAGCACCATCCTCGTCCATCCACTCCCAGTCCGCAGCCTTGTTCCAAGTGAGC
>JAAETM010000669.1 GCA_024228395.1 bacterium
CCACGACCCACAAGACGCATCCGGCGGGAGGCGCTGCTTTGGCAGTGCTCCCGCCGCTTTTGTTTCAACGACTCCCAGCACCATGAACCTCTCCCAACTTGCACTCGCCACCTGCCTGGGATTGGGTCTTTCCTTCGTTTCATGCGCACAAACCGATTCCATGCGAAGCCAATCACCCAACGGTCCCGTGCTCATCGCTACCTGGCCCTTTGGCCAAAAGGCCACCGACCTGGCCCTGGAGAAACTGCACTCGGGCGCCGCCCCACTCGACGCCATCACCGCCGGCATTGGCCTGATCGAAGACCTGGGCTGCGACGGCTCTGTGGGCCTAGCCGGTCGCCCCAACGCTGCGGGCTACAGCCAACTCGACGCCTGCATCATGAGCGGCCCCGACCATGGCGCCGGCAGCGTCGCCGCCCTCGAAGGTATCCAGCACCCCATCTCCGCCGCCCGCTTGGTCATGGAGAAGAGCCCCCACGTGATGCTCGTGGGCGAAGGCGCGCGCTGGTTCGCACTCGAACATGGTTTGGAGTCGGTGGACGTGTCCGACCTGCCCGCAAAAAAAACCGCCTGGGAAAAAGCACGCCTGCAAGGCGAATCAAAACCCGATCCCGGTGAGCGCGGTCATGACACCATCGGTCTCCTGATCCTGGACGCCGACGGCAACCTATATGGCGGCTGCTCCACCAGTGGCGCCGGAGGCAAGACCCCAGGCCGCGTGGGCGACTCCCCCATCCTGGGCTCGGGCCTCTACCTGGACAACGAAGTGGGCGCTGCCGCTGGCACGGGCCTGGGCGAAAACATCATGCGCTACAGCGCCTGTGCCATGATCGTCGAATTCATGCGCCAAGGCCTCAGCCCCCAGGCCGCCTGCGAAAAGATCATCCACCGCATCGCCGCGACGGATCCCCTGGGGTACGACCTATCGATCTGCTTCATCGCGATCAACAAAGCGGGACAAACCGGCGCCGCCTGCTCGAATGGCGACTTCCCCTTTGCGCTGACCGACGATTCATCGAGCCAAATCGTGCGGATCTCTGCGGTGCCTCAATCGAGCCAATGATCGCGGTGTAGGACGGGCTGTTCACCCCAGCAAAATCACGAGGGGCCGCCCTACTCTACCGGCCGAGCTCCGCATGGGAGGCCACTGCCCCCTGAAGTCCCACTATTAGAATCCAGGTCCCCGATGTGCCGCTGGTGGCATAGTGCTGAAAGTGGTGATCCACCGGAAAGTTCACAAACAACAGCACGGGCGCCCCAAGAGCACTTTCTTTCCGACCAACTTCGGATCCCAACCTTCCTCCCTCGATGCCGCCAGCCTGGCCAGAAATCCGCACCACTCGCCCACCTAATCACGATAAGCATGATCCCGAGCACAACAGCCGAAGCACCTAGCGCGATGATGTAGTACGGCTCCGGATCGTCCCCGTATGTGCCTACGACACTCCAGCCCATAACTGCAACACGCGAACTGCGGCTACCAGAACCAGGCTGATCAAGAGGCGGGCACCCCACGGGTCCCGCTTCACACGCCAGCTTCCTGCTGGATCGATTCAAAGTGCGCCGAGAAGTGGCGCAGCACCGGCGGGGCCTGGGTGATGCGGGTACCGGTCAGGCTTGCGCGCTTCTGCCAGACGGCGTCGATGATTTCGATCACGTAATCCATGTGGCTTTGGGTGTAAGTACGACGCGGG
>JAAETM010000670.1 GCA_024228395.1 bacterium
GCGGCCACTGTCGCAGAAGGCATCCTCCGCAGCTTCAAACTGGCCGCCTGAGTACTCCGCAGACAGAAGGGTGGCGAGTTCGGGAAGGACGGCGCCCCAATCCGGTAAGCACACCTCGTAGTTCTCTATTCGTTTATCCATGAGCTAATTGCGCCCGCCTGTCGAACGATTGGAAGGATCAGCAGTATCAGAGAGATCGACATCCGCCTGCATCATCATGTCAGACGCTGATCCAAGTTAATGAAACACCATCGTATTCGAATTCAGCTTGTTGAGTAGCTTCATCGAGCGTGAGATGCCAAGTGTCTGTGATCGGGTTCCAGTCGGAGTCACACCCGAAGAGGAAATAGGCAGAGCCGTCAGACTCCTCACAGATTGCAAGCTGTGAAGCTGGCGGTTGAGCTTGGCCGCCAACGAGGTGGTTGCAAGCACCCGTGTGATTGTGACGGTGATCAATAGGAGACCAACGCACCACCTTGGTCGAGCCGAAATTTTCAGGGGGCGTACACATTATCTGTTCTACAGTTCGGGCAATCAGTGGCGGCCCGGACGGTCGGCCGCTGCAGCATCACATTAGGCTACGCCATTCCCGCCAAAAGGGGTAGCTTCCGTCCGACCGCACACCGCTTGCCATTCGAGGCTGAGTTGAACCAAGAGTATCGCGGCGTCCGCACGAACACCAACTCACCTACCACGGAGTCTTCGCTCCCGCGTCTTCCCTGCGCCACCTCATCGTGCCCCGGCCGTCTGCGCCTGACCCCGAAGACGAACACCGCCACGAGTCCCCCACCGCCACGGGGCCACCACCAAACACCACACCGGCTCCTCCACATATCGTTGGCCTGAATTGATCGCGCGCGTATTCAACGAGGACGTACTGCGCTGCCCAAACTGCCGCGGCCACCGCACCCTGCTCACCGCCGCAGCCCACCTGACTTCCCCCCGCTCCTCCGAAACTGCCCCTTTGGAACGTCTATCCACACTGCAGCCCGTCCAGCAGAAGGTATCGGGCATTTGGCTTTGTCGGCGCATGGGCCGGTGGTGGAGGCGATCGTGGTCAAGTAGGGCGCGGATGATGGCCACGCTGAGTCAGGCTATGATCAGCGAAGTTTCCGGTTAGAGTCCGAGGACCTTGGTCCTTGGGGTGTATTTATGCTTGGTTTCTTCCATGAAAAGTATGAGGTGGCCCGCTGGTTTGGTGGATTCTAGCGGGCTATCGCTGTGGGGTCTGACAAAGTCCATTGAATAACCTAGGCCCGGCGGTATGATAGTCGTGCGTGGCGGGCCCAGGTCTTCACGAAGCTGGGATTCCGGATCTGTTGCTCGCATCAGGCGCGCGTAGGCCCATTCCCATTTGAATGCGGCGGGACGGAAGGCGAGTGCCTTGCGATAGGCGGCGATGGCTTGCTTGGGACAGCCGCCTTGTTCGTGGTGCAGACCCGCGTAGAACCAGGCTTCGCAGATGAGGTCAGCAGGCGGCGCTGTCCGCATTGCGCACGGGCGCGAACATGGCGCGGCGCGACGTTGATCGCGGGACTTTCCGACCTGCGCGTGAGCCCCGTGCACGGCACGGCTTTTGACATTGCGGGAAAGGGGATCGCGGATGAGACGAATTTGGCTGCGGCCTTGGGAATGGCTGTGGATTGAACGGAACCGGCTCACATTTAGCTCTGAGGTGAAGCGCTGGTCGGGACCCATCCCCGCACGACAAGCCCGCGATGGCTACTAGTCCCTGGTGAGCAAAAGCTTGAACACGGACGTTTTGATGTTGGGTTCGATGTGACGGGCAGGGCCATTTGGGAAGCCCAGCTCCAGGAAGGACGGGGCCGCGTCGGAGCTGAGGATTTTGATGCCCCAGGGGCCGAGTTCGGTGACGACTGGTGCGCTGGAAAGGGCGCTGAGCACAGTGGCGGTACCAGCGGCTTCGATCGCGGTGAGCTCATCACCGGAGTCCCTCAGCCGTGTGCGATAGATTTCCTTGACGTTGATCTTCTCAGCGAATTCGTCGTGCCTCGTTCCTTTTCTAGCCAATTCGCCCAGGAGCAATGAACTCCAGCCGAGTTCCAAGTTCAGTTGGATGTCGTAGTCCGCTTTCAACTGGGATTTGAATCGACTATCGTGGGAGTCCAGGTTTGGACCGAGCAGTCCGGAGGAACCCTTGGCGGTGCGGGAGGTCAGGATCCAAGCAAACTCGTTTCCTCGGGTTCGGAATCGTTTTCGACTCGATCGGGGCCATTCAAGGAGGATAGGACGCAGGGAAATTCCAGCGTCGTCGAGGGAGACCAGGTGTAGGACCGCTTCGCCGGTCCAATTGCTTTCGTTCGTAATCTGAAAGCGCCCAAGGCGGTTGGGCTCAACCCAATGGGGGAGGATCTGGTCGTACGGGTCGATGGGGAATGGAACCCACGAACTGGCCGCCAATCCCTCATCCGAGTGAAAGGTAACCATGAGCATGGCGCCGACATCAGGAATGGCGAGTCCGGCGAAAAGGGAATCGCTGGCGGCGGGATCGGCATCACCCCTCAACGTGGCCCCGTGGAGCAATTGACCCTGTTCACCCCAAACCCAGTTTAGGGCACCGGCGATCTCATCCGGCTCTTCCAGACCGGGTACGTCCATAGTTGAGGGCAGGGCAGGGTTGTCCCGTTGGGATTTCAATCGTGCGACCGCGTCAGGAAAAAGCTCGACCCCGAACTTCCAACAATGGGTATGGGGCAATGGGATGGTGCTCACCGAGCCCGAAGTGAAAAAGGCCGTGCAGCCCGTGATGGCTTCGGGCACCCGGTGATAGACCCTGTCATTGTCCTTGTGTTCGAAGGCGCGCTTGGGAGGAGCTGCCAACCAATCCAGGGCGGCGGGGCTTTGGAAACCGGGCAAGTCGCTGCTCCCAGCAAAAAATACGGCTCCCAGCTGCTGGTCTGCGCCCATATTTCCCATGGTGCTCAGTCCCTTCCATCGCAGGGGCAGGGAGTGCGTGGGCAGGGGGCGCAGGGGATTGGCCTTGGAGCGCCTAAGGTCCGTGAGGGTCCAGGTGGCGATGCGCACATGATCCTTGATGGGCGGATCGATGCACAAGAGAGCCCGGTCTATGGCCACCTCCTCGCCGAATTCCTTGGGTTCCTCGATGCGCACGATCCAGCCGCCTGGCAGAGATTCCACGGACAGAATGCGCGCGGGTTTGATCCGGCCTTTTTTGGAAAGGAAGGCCGCGTGCACGTTGCACTTTTTGGGCAGGGGGCCGGCGGGGGCGTCGAGCAACAAAGTGCAGATGTTTGTGTATTGAACCCTTCGCTCGGGCAGGGTCGTGAGCTTTTGGTGCTGGGCGAGCTCGACCTTGCCCGTGTTGTCCGTGAGCGAGGCGAGGATCATGAGCTTCCCAGTCGGTGGGGTAAAGATGCCGCCTTCACCGATCTCGAAGACTTGATCGGGTAGTTCTCCCGAAGTGAGGAAAGCGTGGGAGATCGGGACCTTCAGAGGATTCGAAATTAGTCGGAAGCCGTCAGTGGGCTCGGAGGGGAGGGCGACAACGACCGGTTCTTCGATTTTGATAGCGGGCTTGCGCGCCTCGATATCGGATGCGTGGATCTCCGTATCCTGTGGTTCCGGTTGGGCCTGTTTGGCGACCTTGGGAGCCTCTGGCACCATGCCCTGGTCCTGGGGAGCGACCTCCGGATCCCGACCCATGTAAATGAACACAGCGCCCATGAGCAACAGCAACACCGGCAACTGGATCAGCTTCTTGTGGCGCACTTTGTTCATCGATGGGGGGAGGGGGGCCGCGATTCTACGCGGGTGGAATTCAATTTTTGGGGGTTCGATGGAAACCCTGGTGGCGGGAAGCGGTCTAGAATGGACGCACGCCATGGTCCGACTATTCCAAACAATTCCGATCCTCTTGCTGTGGGATTGATCTGAAAAGAAATCCATACAGACTATTTGGGACAAATAGCAACATGGTTGCACGCGAGCTTTGGGACACTCTTGGCGTAGGTGGGGCGAAGCCTCCTGGCTAGATGCTGTTCGATAGAGGGTCAATGCGGGCCAGGTTCGGAGCGCAGAGGCTGCTGTGGTATCAGGACAAAGCCAGCGGTCGGAGCCGAGCACGTGATTCAGTGCCGAATTGGCCACTTTGGCAGGTTTGGGGCGTTCAAGGATTAGCGCCGGGCACACCTCTTGCCTGGGCGAACGCTAGACACGAATCTTGGCTTGCACAATGTGCTTCAACATCGGGCAAGTACCGCCAGATTGTGCGCAAAGACCGTCGCACCAATGGTGGCCGAGCAGCGCACCCACCCTTTTTGCATGCAGCGAGCTAAGGACAAGACCCGCTTGAGGGTAAGTGCTCACGGGGTGAAATCACCTTTCCAGCAGCCCTCAGGCGGGGTCCTGAGTGGCCACGAGCCAGCATACCCTACCCCAATAGCTTCGGCAAGTGGGCCCCGTGCAGTACCGCGGTGGTGACTTCCCCGATAAAGTCATGCAGGTTTCGGCCCGTCTTTTTCAGC
>JAAETM010000671.1 GCA_024228395.1 bacterium
TCGAACGCTTTGGCAACCACCTGCCGTACAACCGGCTGGAAAAGAAGTACAAGGCGGAGGGGCTCTCCCTTTCGCGCAGCGTATTGGAGCGCACAATGGCCAAGTTAGCTGAAGCATTCGCGCCCATCGCAGCCCAGATCCAAAAGGAGATACTCGATGAGCCTGTGCTCTTCACCGATGACACGGGAGTCGTGGTCGCCCGACCGCCCGGGCGGCTTGGGTCATCCAAAGGATTTGTTTGGATCTACTTGAGTCGAGACGGCAAACTCAGCTACGACTTCACTATGTCCAGGGAGGGTAAAGGGCTGCAGGCGATTTTGAGTGGATGCACTGGCTTTATCCACGCGGGTGCCTATCCGGGGCTAGATATAGTTTTCGCTCCGGGCGGCGCGATGGAGGTAGCGTGTTGGTGCCATGTCCGGCGCAAGTTTGTAGAAGCGGAAGAAACGAGCCCACATCTGTCGAAGGACGCGGTAAATCGTATCCGAGAGCTGTTTCGAATAGAGCGCACGGCCAAAGAACAAGAGCTGGACGATGATGTACGTCTTGAGCTTCGGCAGAAGTACAACCAGGCAATCGTAGATGAGCTCTTCGCCTGGATGGCTGAGGCGGAAACCCAGGTCCTACCGAAGAGTCCCATGGGTAAGGCTCTCAGGTATGCCCTGAAATTGGAAATCGCTTTGCGCCAATTCCTGACAGATGGGCGGCTTGAGATGGAAAACAATGCGGCAGAGCGCGCTTTGCGCGCAGTGGCCGTAGGCAGAAAGAACTGGGAGTTCTTTCTAAACGAAAAGGGCGGTAACACGGCAGCGATCCTGTTTAGCGTGGTCATGACCGCCAAGGCGATTGGTATCAATCCGGTGACGTACCTGCTTGACGTCCAGTCGCGCCTTTTCACCGAAACGGATGTGGGCAAGCTGACACCGCACGGCTGGAAGAAGCACTTCGCCGACGAAGTGGAGCAAAGACGGCAAGCAATCGTCGCGAGTCTCACCGGGATTTGACCGGGGCTTTGGGCCATTTCTTGGAAATTCTCCCGGCCAGCGGAATTTCTACCGCCCGTTGGCGAACAAACATCCTCCCTCAGACGCTCCAAACGAGGGTGGTGGGCTTCAAGCGACAGTTACCAAAAGACCAATTCGCATCAATTCGGAGCCTCGCCAGTTCATCTGGCCTCCTTTTATCCACCACTCGTCGTGCTGTGCGAGGTCCTCCTCAATTGCTCGCTGCAGGCTTCGCGCACTGCAAGTAGGAAGCCCAACCGTATGACCATCGGCCAGAAGGGCCTTTCCTCGCATCCAGTTCCTGTTTTGAAGGGAGTTGGACCCCACAGATCTTCAAGAGGATCCTCAACCATGGTGGAGTTCAACCTGGATTCCACCAGCTCCTCGAGACACCGATACTGTTCCTGATTTCCAGGATCAGGGTGCTTGGCATATGCCCGGGCTGAATGGGCCCCTTTTTGCCCAGCGCCTCGAGTTTGCTCTTCTATCCATATCCTACAGAGCTAGACGGGGCCAGAGGCCATGGAATAATGCCGGGCACTCCCAAACTCAAAACCTGCGCTGCTCTTCACGGTCCCTGCCTTCGAAGGATTTCCATCGATGTACCGAATGAGAGTCCGCCGATAAGTGTCGTTCATGGGGCAATGTAGTTGACGCTGAGCAATTCGTCCGGACTGCACCTTCCGGGCCAATCGCGATAGGAAATAGCGAACATCGCTGCGGGTCTCAAGCATGACCCGCTTCGCGATACCCCTATTTACCACATGATGCCAACTCCCTGCACTTTCCTGTCTTGATCTTCGAGCCATGTCAAAAAGACTGGCTCGGCAATGCTTGGGTTTCATCACGTCCGGTACTTTCCAGTCGGAAACGGTGACGACGTACGCGGTACGGTATCTCGGTGGCACCGGTATCAGGAAGCCGGCAGGCGCAGATTATGTCTCAAATTGCTCTTTTCCTGGGGGAGTTTCTTTCCAACGGCACGTATCGTAACTGCCTTTAGAATCCCTGGGGGCAAACAGTGAGGAGTACCGAAACAAGGATAGAGAGAGGACTGCCCCGACTGCCCCCCTAAGGAACTCACACACCTCCCCATGCCCATGAATTTCCGACTCGTCTCCCTGCCGGTGGCCAAGAAGATCCTTCTGCTCCCCGCCATGTTCATCACTGCCCTGGCAGCCATTGTGACATATACGGTAATCACGCTTGGTGCCCAGAAGCAGGATGCCCAAGTGGCAGCGCTATCCGGCCGGCAACGGATGTTGACGCAGAAATACACCAAAGAGGTGCTGACGGAGCTCATTTCCGCCACAGCCGCCGTTCAAGCAGCGCGCGGCACAGCCTCAGCAGCTTGCGAGCAAATCGCTATCGACCGTAACTACTACACGAAGAACGTGGTGTTGAAGCTCAAGGGCGAGGGATCGGAGATCAAGGCAACCCCCTTTTTCCATGGTGTGGACAATGCCATTCCAACCCCCGCGACGTTTGTTCGCGAAGCGGGCGATGCGCTCAACGGTGATACCCACTTCAAGCCCCGTCTCCTCAGCAAGTGGAATATCCACCCCGACAAGGGCATTACTACGCCAGAGGATCAAGCTGCCTGGGATGCGATCGTATCTGCTCCCAATGAGCCCCACTCTGTTCTCTTGGAAAAGAACGGTGTCATGTTCTTAGACTATGTGGCCGCCGACATGGCAGGTGCCGGGTGTGTGAGCTGCCACAACGAGCATGCTGACAGTCCCAAGACCGATTGGGCAGAAGGAGAGGTCATGGGTAT
This sequence comes from bacterium, assembly GCA_024228395.1. Classification (GTDB taxonomy): domain Bacteria; phylum Planctomycetota; class UBA1135; order UBA1135; genus NORP259. The sequence continues at coordinate 2,782 of JAAETM010000671.1, forward strand.
TCTATCCCTGCGAGTCCCGCTGACTTCAGATCCAGCAGTAGCGGACTTCTTCTTGGGCAATCAAGAAGAAACGGCCGGGGAATCGAGTGCCGCCCTTTTTGAGGCCACCATTGCAGCAATGCAAAATGGCGGGCAGACATTCGCGGACCTCGAAATGAAGATGCCCGTTCAAGTTGCAGCGCTGCAAGATAAGGACATGCAAGAGACCCTAACCAAGATGCAGGATTCTTGGGAGCAATTGCTAAATGGCGTAGCCGCCACTCGGGAAAGCGCTCGCGACCCACTGAGTCAATGGCGAACCCTTGATGCCCTAGTTGCTAAGTCCAATGAAGCCCTGGGACATGCGCACGTCTTGGTCGGACAACTAACCAAAGAGTCGGAAGCGAAGATCGCCAGCATGATACGCATTGAAATCATCCTGGGCTTACTCGTTGCTGCCATTGGTGGATTGCTCGCCAGGAAAGTGTCGATTGGCATTGTTAGGCCTTTAGGCCAGACCAATGATCTCATGCACGACATGGCCGCCGGAAACTTGGTCGGACGCCTGGATGACACCGTCGGTTCCGATATGGGGCACTTGGCTCATTCAGTGAATCGCTTCCTTGGCAGCATTGGTTCAGGCCTATCGCAAGTCCAAACGGCAACCTCACAGATCGCAGACAGCAGCTCCCTAATCAGAGGCTCAAGTCAGAGCTTGGCAGCATCCTCATCTGAGCAGTCAGCTTCTATGGAAGACATCTCTGCTGCGATCGAGGAAATCTCGATAACCGCAGCGTCCAATGCAGAGCACGCCTACTCAGCATCGACGATCTCGGCAGAGACAAGGGACAATGCCGCCAAAAGCACCGATGAAACAAAACTTCTGACAACCGCCATGAACGAGATCCAAGAGTCCAGTCAGGATGTTTCTCGTGTCATCAAAGTGATTGACGAAATCGCTTTCCAAACCAACCTCCTGGCCCTCAATGCGGCTGTGGAAGCCGCACGCGCGGGGGAGGCAGGCAAGGGCTTTGCTGTGGTTGCAGGGGAGGTGCGAAGCCTGGCCCAACGTTGTGCGGAAGCCGCCAAGGACACGTCAGGATTGATTCAAGAGTCCTCAAAACGCGCCCAAAACGGCACCGACATGGCGAATCGCGTAGCCTCATCTTTGGCTACGATCACCGAAGCGACGCGAGGCGTTAACTCGTTACTTGGAGAAATTACTTCCGCTTGCAAGGAGCAGGACCAGGGTCTGCAATTCATTAAGGCCAGCATGGAGCAGGTGGATCAAGCCACCCAGGCCAACGCGGCCAGTGCGGAGGAGCTTGCAGCTACTGTGGACGTTACATCATCCCAAGTGCAGACACTCACCCGCCTGACAGGCCAGTACCAACTGCCCGACGAATCTGCGGCGGCGGCAACCGACCTTACCCCTGCAGACCTTTCCTCTCCAGCCGCCCCGTTTCCATCGGGGGTCTCATCTTCCGTCTCGGATTTCGATACCAGGCTTGAAGTTTCTCAAGATGAAGAGGTCCTTTCCTTCGAGAGCTCAGACTTGGCTGATTTTTAGTCAACTAACGCCCGAAGGAAGAAGGCCCCAGCCCCGCGAATTTGCGAGGCCGGGGCCTTCTCATTATCCTTGATGGACCGCTGCAACTGCCCCTTGAACCCTACCTTCCTTGAAATCGAGATACGAAGCCGCGTACGTTTCCACGGTTCATGACAACAAAGTACCATACATGAATAGGTCGAGGCTTCGCGGTAAGACAATCACTTGTGTGCGGTACATCGCTGTTAGGAATCGTGACAACGTACACGGCTCGGTATCTCGGTGACTGCGGGATGACTGCAAACGGGGCGCCCAGCTGTGAATCGTGCAACCCGGTTGCAGATGGCGGCCCTTTATTGGGGCGGCGAAGAAATTCCGGAATCTTGTCCACTGGTCGAGCTGGGCTGTACTTACTGGTAGTGTCCAGCGTCAACTACATTGCCCCATTAACGACAATTACACTTACCCATCGGGGTTGGGTGTAGTTGGGCCGGATGGCCCAGGTATCTGGGGCCGGAGGCCCCGGAAGAGTCTGGCACGAGTCGCGAAGCGGCGAGAGCTCCCCATTGGGTCATGCGCCGCTGGCGCATGACCACGCCCCCGGGGGGAGTGGCTCGATTCGAGACCAGATCCGCATTGGTCATGATTGCTCCTGTTCTCCTTGGTCGGTGGTTTCGTCTTGCTTACGGACCATGGCTGCGCCGGTTCGGTAGTTCTCTCCGGTGAGCTCAAGGATCACCGAGTGGTGCACCAGACGATCGATGGCCGCCGCGGTCGTCATGGCGTTCTTGAATATGTGGTCCCACTGGGAGAAGACCAGGTTGCTTGTGATCATCACGCTGCGGCGCTCGTAGCGCTCAGCCAGAAATGTGAAGAGCACCTCCATCTCTTCGCGGTTTTGCTGCACGTATCCGATGTCATCCAGGATGACCACATCGAATCGGTCCAGCCGTCGAAGCTCCGCTTCCAGGTTGAGCTCCCTTTTTGCTTTCAGCAATTTCTGGACCAAGTGGCTCGCCGGTTGTTGATGGCCA
>JAAETM010000672.1 GCA_024228395.1 bacterium
CACATTGAGGGACTTTGTGGCCCTGTTTTGCCCGATGAGCCAGCACTTGAGTTCGTGGCGCTGGCGATGGGACTCCGCCAGCCGCTGAATCTCCTGCTCGATGCAGGCCAGTTGATGGCGCAAGAAGTAAGTCGCGTCCCCGCCATCCAATTGCACCGCGAGGAAGGCCCGCTGGTACTCTGAAAGTGTGTCTGCGATCGCCCTCGACAGGGAGATGGCGCACGACCATCGATGACCCGTGTGCTGCAGATACCAAGCGCATAGGGCTCGGGCGGTGCGGCCGTTGCCATCGGTGAAAGGATGGTCGTAGGCCAATTGATGGTGGAGCAGGATGGCCTTGTGGATGGGACTTAAATGGCGGCCCTCTTCGTCGTCGGTATTGGCGAATTCACAAAGGTGGGCGACACGGCCAGGGAGTTCACTGACATGGGGGGGAGTGAAAACGACATGCCTGGAGGAGCGTTCGCAAACTTGGACTTCATCGTCCACCCTGAAATTGCCCACGTGACCCCTATCTCGCAGGGTGCCGGTGGTGATGGTTCTGTGGAGCTCCAATAAAAAGTCCACGCAGAGTGGCTCTCCGGAACGGTCTTGCACGAGCTGCAGCGCATTGAAGTTGTTGCAGACCATTTTTTCGGAGAGGTCCCGTGGCTTGCTTCGCGTATGGAGTAGGTGTTGTGCGGATTGCAAACTCAACTTCGCGCCGGCAAGCACACTCGACGAATGGGCTTCCACAATGGCCGCGTTGAATCGGGTGCTGGCTTCCTCTTCTGGAGCTTCGCCGGAAGCAGCCATGTGGCGCCAGGCGCGTTCTTGATTGTCTATCCCCTGCAGGACCACACTGGACACCTCGTCCCGAACCAACCGAAACGGCTGGCCGGCTTTGTCGCGAAGTAGATTCAGGGGCAGGTCGCGATGGGATCTTGAGAAACGCACCAATGCCCAAATGTCCTCCGGGGACAAACCCGCAGGTTGTGGACGGGTCCTTAGTAAGCCCCAATGCAGATAGCCGCCCCGGCCATCCGCGGCCCGCACCACCCGATCCACTTCACCCTCGGAGCCGCTAGGAATTTCGATCTTCCGAATCCGCGATCGCCAGTCGGGAGGGGAGGTGAGGGGATTGGCCATGGCGCGGTCATAACAAGTGATGAAGGCTAATACATACGTACCATAAGGCGATGGCCACCCTTATAGCTGCATTTTCCCCATCATGGGAGAGCCGCAAAACCCGTGCGACCTATAAATGCACCGCCACCCTTATAGACCTACAAACCGTTATCAAAAACACAGTTAGGGCATTGCCGACAGCGCTCCCGAAACAGCCTTCCAGACTTCCACATAAGCATTTCCCCATGTATCGGAGCGGAAGAACGTCGTGGGATCTTCCGGTCGACCGATGAAAGGGCGCAGCATCCAAGCCAGCTGAATCGTGACGAACCAGAAGCTGACAAGCCACGCCACCAGGGCAAAACCGTGCCTCTTGTCGCGCTGAATCAGGGTCCGGTAATGCCTCGCCAACACGATCTGCCCGGCCAAGCTGGAAAGGAAGAAGAGAACCCCATTGATCGCTTTTGCAGCTTGGTAGTTGTCGAGGCCCGAGTAAAGAACCAGGACAATGGGACCCAGGCTCGCCAGGCAAACCGCTGCGACAGCTTGGCTGGCGAAGACTCCTCTCAGTGCGTCGGGCAGGTCGTCACGAAGACCCAGCAGGGTGTTGACCACATAAAAGCTGGGTAGGCAAAAGAGGCCGCCAGCTGAAATCAAAAGGGGGGTTTTGATCGCGGAAAAGAGCTGTTGCAGAGGCCGGACCTGCCAGCTCCCCATGCAAACGCCGTACAACACGCCGCCGGCGAGAACGCATGCAAGCAAGAAGCGCCAGGACGCGCGCCGACTTCGGGGGGCGAAGTCGCCTTCCACCGAAAGCAACTGACCAAGGGAACTCGATTGCGCGGAGGAACTCACGACAAGAGTTTGCCAAGCGCATCCACCACGGCGCTGAAGAAGTTGGAACTGCGCTCACGGAAGATTTGGAAGGGCAATTCCGGGTCGCCGATGAAGGGGCGCAGAATCCAACCCATCTGGCACCCCACCACTCCGAATAGCAGACACCAAGTGCCGAGCAAGCGCTTGGTCCGATCGGCTGCCGAAGCCTGGAAGCTATCGCGAGTTCGCCGGTGCGAGACTGCGTCAAGAGGGTTCTCCCCCGTTGCCTGGCTGTCCTCTTCTCCTGTCGTTACGGGTGCCAGCGCGTCGTCATCGTTCGTCGTCAGCAGATTTCCGATGGCCCTGCGCAAGAAGGCCAATCCCACCAGACCCGCAATCGCGAAGAAGAGCACATTCAACAGGATCATGAACGGATAACTGTCCGTGGAAACCGTGAAGAATGCCGTAATCGGTCCCAGGCTCGCGAGCAGGGCCAAGTTGACGGCCATGGCGACCAGCAAGAGGCGGCCGGTATCCGCGGCGCCCAGGCGTGTGCGAGCCAACGCGCTCACCACGTAGAGCGAGGGAAAGGTGACCAACAGGGTCAGCAGATACAAGAGCGGCACCTTGATCGAGGTGGAAACCAACTGCTTGAGCGCATCGCTTTTGGTCTCCCAGCTGAAGAGGGCGAACAGGCCCATCATCGCCCCATAGAGCATGCCGAAAATCAACGCCATCTTGACCAGGGTCTTGATGGGGATAGAAATTCCGGAGCCCTGCAGGGATTCGGGATCGGTAAAACCACCGCGCAGCAAGCGGTCCAAAATGCCGAGGGAACCGGTGGGCGGATCGAGGGGAGGTTGGGGATTCGAGGTCATGGCCGTGAGCTTTGCTTGCCGAGTAAGGGCCACACGATACCACGGATGCCCCATTTGGGGCAGTCCTAGGACTCGCTCTTTGCCGCCGGGTACGCCCTCCACGCACGGATCGAATCAGCTCAAGGCGTCCTCGTTCGCATGCATGTGGTGGCCAGAGTTGGGCGTTCGGTCCTCGAATGGAACTTCAAGAACGCGCGCCATCAGGGCAGCCAACTCCCTGGCCACCTGCTCCGACCCGGTTCGTTCCAATGGGAGTTTTCGCCGGGGTCGTGCGATGAGAAGAACCTGCCAAGTGGGATACTCACCCGAGGGTCCTTTGGCTCCGCCCGGGCTTTCGATTTTGAAGCGCAACTCGACTCGCTTCACGTCGGCAAGGGAGAACTCAAAATGCTGCGACCAAGCCCTGGGCCAAACCCGGGTCGCGTAACTTCCGGACCTGCCGACGAGATCGAGCTCAAGCCTCTCATGGCGGCATTGGAGATAGAGACTGAACAGGGCCAAAGCGCAACCACCAAGCACACCAATCCAGCCCACAACCTGCATCTCCCTATCCTCGGGACAAACCACAAACACACCTCCGAGCCCCACAAAAGCGGCGCTAACCAACCAATTCAACCACATTCCCTTTTCCCCAACCTCCCCATCAACCCTGCGCCCTTGGAGGGCGAGTGTCTGGCTTGATCGTTGGTCTACCTTCATCTTCGGGGAGCTTGTGCCTTCAAGGTACTGTCAATTGCGCACACCACCCTACTCGGCCAATCGCGCAGTTCTACGCCCATTTCGGCGTTCCATTTGGGCTTGTCGCAAACCAAGGCTCCCCTCCAATCAATCATCCATGCCTGCGCGTGCTTCTTCGATGCGTTCCTGGCAGGTGGCCATGTGGGGAGAATCCGGGCCGAAGACCTTGGGGCCGTTGTCCACGACTTCTTGCCACAGGGCAATGGCTTCCTTGGGATGACCCGTCAGAATCTTGTGTCGTGCCGCATTCATGACCGTGTGCAAAGTTGAGGGATGCATGCCGGTTAGCACTTCACGGCGCCCCTTGAGGGCTTCTGCAATGAGCGGGCCAGCTTCCTCCAAACGATTGCTTTCCAGCAGCAGGAATCCCATGTTGTTGATGGCGCCCAGGGTTCCGGGATTATGGTTGCCATGTTTTCGTCGTCGGATTTCAAGATTGACCCGCAGTAGTTCTTCCGCCTCCTCTAGCTTGCCGGCTTTCTGCAACATCATGCCCAGGTTGTTGCGCACACTGATGGTGTTTTCGTCTTCGCTACCCACGGTTCTTACTTGAGCTTCAATGCAAGTGCGAAGTTCCCTTTCGGCCACCTCCAAGTCCTTGTCGTAATAGGCGGCCGTGCCTAAGCCCTGCCGGGCCTGAAGAGTCAGTGCATGGAGTTCACCAAAGTGTTCTAGACACTCATCGACCGCAAGCTTGAGCACGACCCTCGCCCCTTTGAAATCTCCCGACCCCATGCGCACATTGCCCAGCACAATCGCTTGCCGCTGGGTTGCAAAACGTCCCGGACCTTGCACCTTGCGACTCATGGCGTGAACTTGCTCCATCAACTCGAGCCTTTCGCTGGCGCGCCCCAGGTTGAGCAAAATGCCGGCCAGGTTATTGCCTGCCGATAGCGTATCGGTGTGGCCCGCACCCACTTCCTTGATATGGACCTCATAGCTCTGACGAATCAACCGCTCGGCTTCCTCAAGCTCCCCAACCAACATCAGAAACTGACCAAGGCGGCTTGCAAGGCTAGCAGTTTCCAAGGATTCCTCACCCCACAGGCGCACACCTGCCTCGTGGGATGCACGCAAATGTTGCTCCGCCTCCTCATCTTGGTTGGCCTCGCTGAGCGCAAAACCCAACACATTCTGGGCGATTAGGGTCTCCTGTTCCTCGGGACCGTGTAGCCTCAAAAGACCCTGATAGGCTTCGCGCAGCACACTTACGGAGCGTTCGGGATCCGATGCTTCCCAGGTGAGATTGAGCCCGATCAGCCCCATCATCCGGTAGGCCTCGAGGCTTTCTCCCTCGCCGATCGAACCGCGCAGTGCAATCGCTTCCTCAAGGTGCTTACTGGAGGCTTGCCACTCGCCCAAGCGGTGGTAGATCTCCCCCACCATTTCCAACAGCGCCATGTGGACTCCAGGCTGGTTTTCAAACTTCTCTGCGCTCAATTCGAAGGCCCTGCCAAGGGCGTCGACCACCCGCGTCTCAGGACCCTCAACGGATGGATCCGCCGTGGATAGGGCTTCGCCCATGAATTCATTGATCGCCACAGACTTGGACCGTTCTTGTTCCGCGATTCGGTAAATGGCGGAAACCCATGCGAGAGCTCCGATCAACAGGAGCAGCAAGGCGGTCGCACCGAGAACAGGCCACCGATTCCTGGAGACAAATTTAAGGAAGTGATAGGTCCTCGTGTGAGGTCCGGCCAGCACCGGCTCGTTTGCAAGGAAACGCCTGATGTCCGCGGTAAATTCCGATACGGAGGCGTAGCGGGCGCCCGGATCGAACTCCATGGCCCGTGCCACGATCCACTCCAGCTCACTCGGTAGGTCGGGACGCAAGTCGCGCAGTGATCGGAGATTCCTAATTCGCGCTTTTTCGAAGGCAGCGGGCAGGGAGAGGCCTTTTAGGTCGAGGGCGGGTTCACCTGCCAACAATTCGAACAGCAGCGCGCCCAATGAATACACGTCTGTGCAGATGTCCACATCCTTTCGAGATCCCCTGAGCTGCTCCGGGCTCATGGCGCCGAGGGTTCCCACAACTTCACCACTCAGGGTCCACTCGACCTCCTGTTCGCCCTCCGTTTCCACCAAGCAAGCCACTCCAAAATCAATCACCTTGGGAACACCGTCCGCACCCACCAAAACATTGGATGCCTTCAGATCCCGGTGAATGATTCCCTTTTGGTGGCCGTGATGAACTCCTGCGCAGACCTCCATGAAGAGCTCTAGCCGTTCTTCGGTTGATAGGGAATTGGAGTTGGCGTAACCCAGAACCGACTGGGCATTGGCAACGTATTCGAGTGCAAACCATGGCAATGACGCATCATCGCTGGGGTCGTGAATTCCAGACTCAAAGACACGGGCAATGTTCGTGTGCTGGAGACGACCAAGCACTTCAGCCTCAAACATGAACCTTCCACGTGCGCGCTCAGTGGCAAAACCCTCGCGCATGATTTTGAGGACGACGCTACGCTTGGGCGAATCCTGGTGGGCCTCGTAGATCGTGCCCATGCCTCCGGATCCGATTTTCTGAATAATCTTATAGGCGCCAATGCGAGTGGGTGCGCCGGGGATGTCGTGGTTTTGAGAGGGGCCATCGCCGTGCAAACCGATACTTCCAAGCTGCACGCTCGAGGGTGGCTCCAGTTCATTTGTCGGGTCTTCGTGCGCTTCCAACAGCTCGGAGACAAGCTCTAGCAATTCCGCGTTTTCCCCACAGGACCCGCGAACGAATGCGACCCGCTCATCACTTTGCAGTTCAATGGCCTGCTCGAAAATGACTCTTGCGGCAGACCAAAGTTCTGAATTCATGCGGTCTCTCCGATCTGCTTTTTCAGGAAGGCCCTAGCGGTCAGCCAGCCCCTTTCACAAGTACGGGTGGAAACACCCAGAACAGAGGCAACTTCCGGATTTCGTAGGCCTCCAAAGAATCGCAGCTCCACCATGCGAGCGAGCTGATTGTCCACCAATTCCAACTGCGCCATCGCTTCGTTCAGGGAAATCACATCTATGCCCCTTTCCTCATAGACCGCAACTATGTCATCCAGTGCAACGCGCTCATTGCCGCCGCCACGCTTCACGGCCTTTCGTGCACGGGCATGGTCGACCAGCAGGCGGCGCATGCTGCGAGCGGCAGCCCGCAGGAAATGCTCACGACCTTGCCACTGACCGCCATCGAGCGATTCCGAATCCAAAAGCTCCCCTTGGGAACCTCCTAGCAACCGCAGCCAGACCTCATGAACGAGGGCGGTGGGCTGCAATGTGTGCTCGGTCCGTTCACCTCGCATGAGGTTCCCTGCGACCCTGCGCAGTTCACCATACACCACCGCGAAGAGCTCATCGCTGGCCCCTGAATCCCCTTGATTGGCTTTGTTCAGCAGAACTGTGATGTCGTGGCCGTCATCCATGGGGTGCAGTATCCAGTAGAGCTGCGCTTTCCGACAGTCAGAATCCTCGATTTGGGCTTAACGAGACAGTTGAACTTGCTGCTCTCTGCTCGCAGGGCGCATGGACAAGTCGGGTAGTGCCAGCCCCTGCGTTCCACGCTACTCTCCCTGCGTTTCCCAATTGGGGCGAGAACCGGTCGGTTCCAAAGGGAGTGAATGCCTACAGGATTGGGTATGTGTAAGCTTCATCCATGCTCGTTCGGTACTTCATGACAACATCTGTGCAATCCTTGGATGAATCCATGTCATGCGCTGAGGCATGGCAGATTTTTCGCAGGGACAAGCTGCGCAGGGCGCCCGTAATGGGAGGGGCTGAGGTCATAGGCCTGATCACCGATCGGGATTTGATTCGCATTCTACCCCGGACGGTGGGCGATGCAGATGGCTTGGCATCCATTAACGCGCTGGACAAGACGCTGGGCGAATGTGTCAATCCAAACCTAATCTCCGTGGAACCCAATGACCACCTGGAAACGGCGGCGCGTAAGCTCCTGGAGAACAAAATTGGCGCCCTGCCAGTGATCTACGAAGGCCGCCTCAAGGGCATTATCACGGAAAGCGACCTATTCCGTGTTTTCGTGAAGCTCAAGCACAACTCAGAAGCGACGCGGCTCACCTTGCACTGGCCATCCACTAACGGGCCCTCCCATGTACCCGCCCGAATCGCCATTGTTTCCGGGGTATACTTGCACGAGTTCTTCTCCCACCCAAGTCCCTCCGGGGGCACCCTGATCGCCTTGCGTGCGATTGGTGACAACTTGGATGAGTTCATCTCAAGATTGATTGATGTGGGGTACGTGCTCATCGACCGGGCTGATCCCGACATGCTGACTCTGAAGGAATGATGGCCCGCGTTTCTGTGCGGTCACAGCAAGGTGCGCAGCAGGGGGTAGTTCCTTCTGGATCTTGGAAAGGTCGAAGCTCGGATTTGCAGCAAGCAGAATTTGGCGAGCCTAGTTATCCTGATCAGGGTCGAAAGCCCCCTGTCCGTGTGGCTGGGTCCCAAACGACCGGCAAGTGCTCGCCGGATGCTGCGGTGCC
>JAAETM010000673.1 GCA_024228395.1 bacterium
CACGCGGCGATCCCCATCGGGCGGCAGGCCCACCACGCGGATGCGACCCACGATGACGGCGCCCACCAAGACCATGAACAGGGGCCCCGCGGGGGTTTCGATGCGCAGGGGGCAGCGCTCGTTGATGGCGAGCACCTGGCGGCGAGCCAGCACCTTGGGCTGCACCGAATAGCGGCAGCCAGGGATCCAGCGTGCGTGGGTCAGCTCGCCGGCGCAGGGGGCGTGGATGCGGTGGTAGTCCTTGGGGCCCAGATAAATGGTCCAGGCGTGGCCGCCCTCCAGCTCAATATCGCCTTCCACACCGCCCAGCAGGTCTTTGACCGCGTAGGAGTGCCCTTTCGCCTGCAGGACCGTGCCCTCTTCGATGCGACTGATGTTCTGCACCGTGCCGTCCACCGGGCAGACCACGCTTTTCGGGTCCGGGTCGATGGGGCGCAGCCCGGGCAGCAGCTCGCGTACGAAGTACTGCCCCAGGCTGGGGTAAATGTGCAGGGGGCCGCGGGCCTCGGTTAGATCCGCGCCGGTGAGCTTGGCGTAGGTCCGAAAGATGGGCGCGCGCAGAAAGCGTGGGATCTTGCGATCCGCCAGCCAGCCGGCCAGCAGGGATATTCTGTAGTACAGGGGAGTAGACACAGGGGCAGGGTAACGGGGATTGGCCCCTCTGCAATCAATTCCCTGCCTGGGAAGACCTTCGAACCCGCGAAAATAGGTGCGGCGGGAGGGACCTCCTTGTTAGGATCCGCACCTTGCTCTCCCCGCATCCGCTCTCCGGGTGCAAATCCTGCTCGTCCTGCGGCGCTCGCTGCTTTCGGACGGGGCCAACCCTCCATTTCTATGGCCTCTGGTGTCTCTTTGGTGATCCTTGCCGCCGGCAAGGGAACTCGCATGAAAAGTGCTCTTCCCAAGGTCCTGCACCCCCTTTGTGGGCGCAGCATGCTGGGCTGGGTGATGCAAAGCGCCCTGGATGTGGACCCCGACAAGGTCGTGATCGTGGTGGGCCATGGGGCTAAAAAAGTCCAAGCCGAGGCTGAAAAAGAGGCTGCGGAATTGGGCCTTCGGGGCCTGGGAATTGTGGTTCAGGAGCAGCAGAACGGTACCGGGCATGCGGTCCAAGTGGCGGCGTCCGCCCTGGGGGATTCCCCGGAGATCGTGTTGGTTTTGGCCGGCGATATGCCCCTGATTCGTGGCGAAAGCCTGGTTGAATTGGTGCGCGCCCAGAAGGAATTGGGGTCGGACTCGATGGTGGTGTTGACCGCCGAACTGGATGATCCCCATGGTTATGGCCGCATCCTGCGCGATGGCGACGGCGCCGTGAATGGAATCGTCGAACAAAAGGACGCGACCCCCGAGCAGCTCGATATCTGCGAAACGAACACCGGCGTCTACGCCTTTGCAGGTAGGCGCCTGCTGGCGGACCTGCCGCGCCTTGGCACCGCCAACGCCCAGGGGGAGTACTACCTGACCGACATGGTCGGTTTGGCCGTGGACGACAGACGTCCGGTGGTGACGGTGGTGCTCGGCGACGCCTTCGAAGGCAGCGGGGTCAACGACCTGCGCCAACTGGCGGTCGTGCGCCAGGAGATGCAATTCCGCATCTTGGATGATCACATGGCCGCAGGTGTGGCTGTGACCGATCCCGGTTCAGCCTATGTGGACCATGGGGTGACCATCGGTGAGGGTACCACCCTCTTGCCCTGCGTGATGATCCACCGGGGCGTTCAGATCGGCAAGGGCTGCGAAGTGGGTCCTTTTACCCAATTGAGGCCTGGAACCGTCATGAAGGATGGGGCCCAAGTGGGCAACTTCACAGAGTGCAAGAACTCGGTGATCGGTGAAGGTTCGAAGGCCAAGCACCTGTCCTACCTAGGCGACGCCAAGATCGGCAGAAAGACCAACGTGGGCGCGGGTACGATCTTCGCCAATTACGACGGCACCCACAAACATCCCACCCACGTGGGCCATGGCGTTTCCATCGGCAGTGGTTCGATCATCGTGGCTCCCAACGAGTTGCCCGATGGTGTGACCACCGGCGCCGGAGCGGTTCTCACCCGCGCTGCCAAAATCCAGGAAGGCGAGACCTGGGTGGGCCTGCCCGCCAAAGCCCTGCCTAAGAAAAACAACTGAGGTGCAAAAAAGTGCCTCGGGGTACCTCCCAAGAAGTCGGGCAAACGCCCACAACCAAGCTCCATAAACAGTGGAACGAATCAACGAACTGACTCTTCTCACCGGATCGGCCCACCCCCAACTCGCCAAGGATGTCGCGATCCACCTGGACAAGCACTTAGCCGATGCCGTCACCGAGCGTTTTCCTGACGGGGAATGCAACATCAAGGTGAACGAGGATATCCGTGGCCGTGATGTGTTTGTCATTCAGCCGACCTGTCCCCCGGTCAACGACAACTGGGTCGAGCTGATGTTACTCTTGGATACGCTCAAAAGGTCCAGCGCCGGCCGCATCACCGCGGTGGTTCCTTACTTTGGTTACGCCCGAAAGGACCGCAAGGATGAGGGCCGGGTGCCGATCAGCGCCAAGGTCGTGGCCAACACCCTGGTGGGGGCTGGCGCGGACCGCATCGTGACCTTGGACATGCACGCTGCCCAGATTCAGGGTTTCTTCGATATCCCCGTCGACCACTTGTATTCACGTCCCGTGCTGATGCAGGCCATCTACGGCATGGGAATTCAGAGTCCCGTGGTGGTGACCCCCGACGTGGGCGGAACCAAAATGGCCCGTGCTTATGCCAAGCGCTTGCACGCGGATTTGGCCATTGTCGACAAGCGCCGCCTGTCGGGTTCTGAGACCGTTGTGGAGCATGTGATTGGTGATGTGGAAGGGCGCAATTGCGTGATCGTCGACGACATGATTTCGACGGGTGGTTCGATCACTCAAGCCGCTACCGTGTTGCGGAGTGCTGGTGCAAAATCGGTTGTGATCGCTGTGAGCCACGCGGTCCTGTGTGGCCCCGCGATACAGCGTCTGACGGAGGCGCCGGTGGACAGAATCCTCGTGACGGATTCGGTGCCGCAGAACATGGCTGAATTGCCGTCCAACTTGGGGGTCTGTAGTGTCGCTCCGTTGATTGCCCAGGCGATCCGTAATATCCACCTTTCTGAATCGGTGAGTTCGCTGTTTCAGTAAGGGATGCTTGCTCGCAGCGGTTGCGCTGCGGGGGGGCAGGGCTTGGATTGGGTTACGGGTGAGGCGGCAGCTATTGGGTTCGTGCGAACCTCCTCCCGTCCATCCCTCCTGAACCTGGCAATTCTCCACAACCCCACACCAGCTGCAGGATGAACAAGGCTTTGATGATTGCGCGGCGAAATCATGGCTTTCGGCCTCCACTAGGGCACCAGGGCACCCTCTCCACGACTTTTGCCCGCTTTGGGGTTGGCGGCGTTGGGCGGTGGGGGTAGGATTCGCGCCGATTTGTGTTCTTCCCGGAATTTGGGGAGGCGATCGAGACATGTGGGACGCATCAGCTGGACCACGAAACCTGTGCGCCCCCAGGGGCGATCAACCATCCAGGAGACTCCGACATGAGTTCCAGTGCCAAACTTAGTTGTGGCGTCCGCGAAAGCGTTGGCAGCCGTTCCGCCCGTAAACTCCGCGCCGAAGGCCGCATGATTGCCACCCTGCAGGCTGACGCCAATGGCGCTCACATGAACCTGCACTTGAACGCCGCCGAGTTCGAGGCTTCCCGCCGCGCCCACACCCACCTGTACGACCTGGACGTAAACGGCGAACTGCACTCCGCCGTGATCCGCGAGCTCCAGTGGGACTGCATGGGTGACGTGGTCAACAACATCGAGTTCAAGCGCGTGATCCGCGGTGTGGCCACCGAAAGTGAGGTCGAGCTGACCTTCCTGGGCAACGTGGCCAGCGGTGTGCTGACCCACAACGTGACGCATATCACCATCAGCTGTATCCCTTCCATCATCCCCGACGCCATTGAAGTGCCCGTGGGGGGCATGGAAGAGGGCACCCACATCACAGCTGCTGACCTCAAGCTGCCCGAGGGCGTCTCCCTGGCCGTCGACACCACCCTGGAAATCGCTGTGGTATCGGCCCAGCGCACCCAGATGGAGATCCCTGAAGAGGGTGAGGGCGAAGAAGGCGAAGAAGGCGTGGAGGCCTAGGAACCCCAATATGGCGTGGTGCCGGCCCTGGTCGGCCCCCCCGCCACCAAGGTTTTTTGTCGGGAAGGGGACGTCAGGGGTTGCCCTTCGCCCCCTTCCCGCTAGAATCCGCCCCCCTGATCCCGGTTTTCGGACCGGGAAAAAACTGACCGCCCCCTCGTATCGATGATCGAATCTGGCAATCGCCGGCTCGTGATCGGCCTCGGAAACCCCGGGACCGAATACGAATGGACCCGACACAACCTTGGGTTCCATGTGATCGATCGCATTTGCAAGGAACAGCGGTTGCTCTTTCAAAGCGCATCCCGTTTGCCCGGTTACACCGGTCCCCGCTCGTTCGAGTGGGTGGAGCTTCCCGACAGTCAAGGCTGGCTGGTGAAGCCCATGACCTTCATGAACCGTTCCGGCAAGGTTGTTGGGCCCCTGGTCCGCCACCTTCTGTCGGTGCCTGCCCCCGAGGTCGATCTCGGTGAAGGCGAAGCAGATGGGTCCGAGCCTGCGCTCGCTTTTGATCCTTCCCGACTCTTGGTTGTCTACGACGACATGGACTTGGACCTGGGCTGCCTCAGACTGCGGCCCCATGGGGGACATGGCGGGCAAAACGGCATGCGCTCAATTATCAAACACCTGGGCACGAAACGCTTCCCCCGCTTGCGGGTGGGCATCGGGAGTTCGGGAACCGACGCGGTGCGTCATGTGCTGGAAACGTTTCCTCCCGCCCAGCGGGTGGAGGCAGAGATTTCCGTCGCAGAATCAGCCGAGGCTATCCTCGACTGGCTCGGTGATGGGGACATCGAAAGGTGCATGATGCGGTTCCACAGCCGCTGGAACCGGGAGTCTTGAAGATCGTCTTCAAACCCCGATGAACCGCCTTATCAGCAAAGGAGACTAATCTTGTCACAAACATATGAATGTATGATCCTCGTCGCGAACCAGGTGGTTCGGGCGGACTGGCGTAAAGCCAAATCCATGGTGGGGGGATTCCTCACCAAGCACGGTGCTTCCGTAAAGAGCCTTCGTCGCTACGAAGAGCGTCGCTTGTCGTACCCCATGAAGGGCAACCTTCGGGGCACCTACTACCTGGCTTACGTCGAGATCCCCGGGGACTCGATACCTCACCTGCGCCGCGAGTTTGAACTTTCGGAGTCTGTTTTGCGCAACCTGATCCTGGCTGTGGATGAGATGCCCGAAGAGGAGCTCGCCCTGGCAGCACTCGAGGATGACTCGGAGTACTCCGTGCCCGAGCCGCCCGCCGACGATGCTCCCACCGAAGAGGAACTCGCCGCTGCAGCTGCCGAAAGGGAAGCTGAACTGGAAGCTGAAGCTGCCAAGGCAGCCAAGAAGGAAGCTGCTGAGTCCAAAGAGGGCGAAGGCGAAAAGTCCACCGAAGAGTCCAAAACCGAGGCCGACGCGCCCAAGGAGGCCTAAATCATGGCTAAGAAAGAACGCCCCGCAATCGGTTCCCGTAACTGTGATGACCCCATCATTGATTACAAGAAGATCGAGTACCTCGAGAAGTTCCTGACCCCTCAAGGCCAGATCCTTTCCCGTCGTCGCTCCGGCTTCTGCACTCAGTGCCAGCGTCAACTAAAGAAGGCGATTAAAAACGCCCGTCACATGGGCTTTCTGCCCTTCGTCCACTAGTCCCCAACAGCAAAGGAATTTAGAATGCCTAAGAGAAGCGTTGAAGTTCTCCTGCGGGAGGATGTGAAAGATTTGGGGGTCATCGGTGATGTGGTCAATGTAGCCGCGGGTTATGCCCGTAACTACTTACTGCCCTTCAGCCTGGCGACTCCTGCCACCGAAGACGCCAAGCGTCAGATTGCGCGCCGTGCGGCCCGCGCCGCCTCCGAACGTGCCCTGCGCGCCGAGGAAGTGGCCGCCGCCCTCGCCAAACTGAGCGAGTTGGTCGTGAGCACCTCCGAGAAGGCAGACGAAGCCGGAAACCTATACGGTTCCGTCAGCGCCGGCCAGATCGCCACCCTGATCACTGCCGCAGGCACCGGGATCGGCGAGAAGCAGGTGCGCCTCGAGTCTCCCATCAAGAAGACCGGAGAGCACAAGGTGCTCATCCACGTCTTTGGCGATCAGGAGACCCACATCACCGTCCAGGTGGACGCCCAGGAGTAGTCTTCAGCGTTGCGATCCGCAGGGCCGTCCTGGCCAGGTGTTTCGCGGCGCGGATGAAATCCTCTCGGGGATGAGTGTTTCTGGCAAATTCGAGTCCCTTTCGAGGGACATATCGGCCTGGAGCTGCCTGCGGGCAGCTCCAGGCCGATTGCAATTCACAGACCCCATTCTTGGAGTGAACCTTGCGGCCTAGGTCGCTAAACTCGGGCCCTGAACGGAGGGGTTCACCTATGGAAATGGAAGAAGAGTACATCTTGCCGGGGCGTGTCGCGCCCCACAATGAGGAAGCCGAGCGGTCCGTGCTGGGATCCCTGCTGATATCACCGGATCGGGTTCCGGAGGTCGCGGAGTTCCTGGATGGGGATGATTTTTTCGTGGGACGCCACGGGATCATTTTCAAAGCGCTGTTGGATATGTCCGAGCGCAATCTGGGCGTGGACCTGATGACCCTGAGCGAATACCTCAAGGCCAACGACAAACTTCAGGCGGTGGGGGGGGCTGGTTTCCTGGCCCAATTGACCGCCGTCGTGAATTCCTCAGCTCACCTGATGCACCACGCGGGTTTGGTCTCCCAGACCTCAACCCTGCGCAAACTGATCCATGAGGCCGGCGAGGTTGTCTCCGAAGCCTACAAAACACCGCCCATGCAGCAGGATGTGCGCGAGCTTCTGGATTCCTCCGAGCACCGCATATTCAGCATCAACGGAAACAAGGACGGTTCGACCACGCGCGAGGTCAAGGACATCCTGACCGATGTCTTCAAGCGCATCGAGGCCAACCAGGGCGGGGGGGACTGCACCGGCATCCCCTCGGGTTATTACGATCTCGACGACATGTTGGGTGGCTTCAACCCCGGCGAGATGACCATCCTTGCTGCGCGACCTTCCATGGGCAAGACGGCCTTCGTTTTGAACCTGATGGAGAGGGCTGCCATGGAGCGGCCCCAGCACTTCGACCACGATCCTGTGGTGCTGTTCTTTAGCCTGGAGATGGGCGCGGTTTCCATTTGTCAGCGCATGCTCTGCTCCCGCGCGCGCGTGGACTCCGGTCGTTTGAGAAAGGGCAACATCGATCCTTCTTCCTTCTCGGACCTGTCCCAAGCGGCGGGGGAACTGGCCAAGGCTGGCTTGATCATTGACGATACCCCGGGCCTTTCGATCATGGCCCTGCGCAGCCGTGCGCGGCGCGTGAAGCACAAGCATGGGCTCGACATGATCGTGATCGACTATCTGCAACTCATGAGCGCCAAGGCGGAAAGTCGTCAGCAGGAGATCAGTGTGATCTCCCGGTCGCTCAAGGAACTTGCCCGTGAGTTGGAAGTGCCACTGATCGCACTCTCCCAGCTTTCGCGGGGCGTCGAGAGCCGCGAGAACAAACGACCCTTGCTATCGGACCTTCGGGAATCCGGTTCGATCGAGCAGGACGCCGACGTGGTGTTGATGCTTTATCGCGAGGAGTATTATAGCCCTACAGAAGAGAACAAGGGCAAGGCCGAAGTGATCTGCGCCAAGCAGCGTAACGGTTCCACAGGAGCCGTTACCCTGCACTTCTATGGCCCGATCATGCGCTTTGAGAACCCCGAGCCCTCCATCGCCGAACCTATCCAACTTTGATGCAACTTCAATCCCGGCGTGGCGTGCGCGCTCTTGCTATATCGAATGTCCGGTGGCTTGCCTTCGCGATCGCGTTTGTCTGCAGTCTGGCCCTAGCACCTGGAGCCTTGGCTCAAACCGGAGAGGACTCCGCTGCCCGTAGTGCCCAGGAGAGGGCCCTGCCCATCGTGGTTGGTGTGGAAATCGTTGGCCTCAAGAGCTACAGCGAACGTACCGTGCTCGGCGCGTTGGGGGTCAAGGTCGGTGAACCCACCAGCAAGCTCCGCGTGCGAGAAGCGTTCAAGACTTTTGGAATCGAAGTGCGCAAGTCCGGCTATGAGGTTGCCCAGGGAGGCGTGATTCTCAAGTTGGAGGTTGCCGAAATGGAGGTGGATCCCGAAGCTGTCTTCATCGGCAATGATGAGTACAAGCTGGAGAAGATCCTCGACTGGGCGGGTCTGGGTGAACGAACCCGTGTGTACGCCCATGAGGCCGAGCGCATTTCCAATCGCATTGTGGCGGGTTATCAGAAGCAAGGCTTCCAGTTCGCGGAAGTGGTTTCGGTGCTTGGCGAACCCCAGGAAGGCACGGTTGTTCGCGAGTTGATCTTCAGCATCCACGAGGGCCCCAAGGTGCGTTGCGTGGGCATGGAAATTTCGGGCAATGACAGTCTGCCCGAGACCGGTTACATGTTCTGGAAAGGTGGGTTGCGCAGCTTGGCCAAGGTGTACACCAAGGGCCGCGGTCCCCTGAGCTGGTGGGGGCGCGTATTCGATGAGCAACAACTGGAAGCGGACTTGGAATCCATGCGCAAGGCGTATCGCGATCGGGGTTGGTTGGACGTGAAAGTCGAGATCGACGAACTCAAATACAACGCCAAGCGCAACCGCGTGCGCGTGTTTGTGGTCGTGGACGAGGGACTCTTGTACAGGGTGAATTCTGTGCGTATCAAAGGCTTTGCGGAGAAGGATGGCGAGCACACGGACGCGCCGTTGACCTTTGCCGAAAAAGAACTGCTGGACCTGTGCAACTTGAAAGCTGGCGTGCCCCTGGAGCGCGAGATGATCAGACACGACGGCGGGGAGCTTGCTTTCTATTACGGGGAATATGGTTATCTGGCCGCAGAGTCGTTTGTCAAGCAGGGGCGCGGAGTCAACAACGGGGAAGGCTTCCGGTTCCTGACGCCTGAGTATGTTTTCCTTGGGGAAGGCAATCTCGTAGACGTGACCTACCGCTTGGTCGAAGGCCGCCCGCGCACCGTGCGCGAGGTCAATTTTGAGGGCAACATCCACACGCGGGACCACGTCTTGCGCCGTGAGGTCAGCGTGCTGCCGGGCGAATTGGTTTCCCAGCGCGAGCTTGAACTTTCCAGGCGCCGGCTGACCTCGTCCGGCTACTACGCGGACCAGAGCAATCCCCGCCACCCGCAGCCCAAATACCGTTTGGTGCCTGTGCCTGAAGACCCGGACCTGGTGGATGTGATCTTCGAGGTGGAGGAAGGCCGCAATGTGGACCTGCGCTTCACTGGCGGCGTCGATAGCAACAGCGGATTGGTCGCCATGGTCTCGATTTCCATGCGTAACTTCGCGGCGACTGCCCTGCCTAGTGGCATCTTCTCGATCTTTCCAGAGATCTACGACAAGAGTGCCTTCCATGGCAATGGGGAGTCCTTCTCCATGAATGTATCACCCGGCTCCGAGGTGGATTCGGCCAGTTTGGCTTACACCCATGGCGACGTTTTCAGCGAGCATTTCGATCGTACGGGTGGTGGTTTTAACGCCTCTCGCCGAGATCGCCGATTCCCCTCCCACGACGAACAGCGCGATCGCATCAAGGTTTTCCTGACCCACCGATTCGATCAGGGGGATGTGTCCCTGAGCGTGGGGGCGGTGTACCAGGATTTGAAGTTTTCAGACCTGGACTCGCCACCCCTGCCCTCAAGCCTGACCGGCACACCCGAAGAAAGCACCTTCCACGGTTTGAGCATGGAGCTGCGAGTCAGCGATCTGGACAACGCACGCCTACCGCGTGAAGGTTCGTTCATGCGTCTGGGTACGACGGTTTATGGCGGGCCCCTGGGTGGCGACAACGATCTGATCAAGACCGAGTTGCGCTATGACTACTATGCTCAGATCGGATCCAACTTGGATGAGTTGCGTTCGGGTATTCACGTGGGTTTGATGGCGGGCGTGGCCAGCCCCTATGGGGACACGGATCAGGTTCACTACGGTGAGCGTTTCTTTGGTGGAGGATCCAGTCACCTGCGAGGTTTCCGTTTCCGTAGGGTGGGACCCCATGAAGGCCAATACCCCCTGGGTGGTGAGAGCATGGTCGGCGGCACGCTTGAGTACCGCATTCCCCTGTATTCGACACCCATCCCTGGAACGTCCTTGCGCAGCGAAGTCTTCCGCCTGAATCTATTTATGGACTACGGAATCTACGACCCCCAGGCCTGGAATTTGGATGTGGATCAGTTGCGCGCCACGGCGGGCATCGGCCTTGGAATGGTGCAGCCCATCCCCCTGGCGTTTCACCTGGGCTGGCCCATCAGCAGCTCCGACCGGGATGATACCCAGGTCTTCTCCTTCCAGATTTCGCTGCGCTGACAACATGGGGTCAGGCACGAAACCACCACTTGCCCGATGGGGCTAGCCGGAGGCCGGCGACACGGTTGTTTTGTGCCTGGCCCCAGCCAAGTGGCCATGGGGGGCCGGGAGTGGGGAGTGGGGGGTTGATCCCTGTTCTTTGGCGTGTGTGGGGAACCCCTTGGTTGACTTGCGGGGTTCCCTTGGGTAAACCCTAGTTTCACGCTTCGTCCCTCTAGCCCTCGATTCGCACAGTAGGATCTCGGGCTCGCGTCGATGCCGATGCCATGCCGAACCTGACCGTCACCCAAATCGCCCAACTTTGCGGGGCCAGCCTTGAAGGCTCCCCAGACGTGGACATTTCGGGCCCCGCGCCTTTGGAAGAGGCACGTCCCGGACAAGTGACTTTCTTAGGTGATCTGCGTTATCGGGATGCCTTAGATCGTACCCGGGCCAGCGCCGTCGTTCTGGCTCCCGACATGAAATGCGACCGCAAGGATCTGGTGCTGTTGCGTTGTGAGCAACCGAGCGAGGCCTTCACCAAAATCGTGCAGGAGTTTGCTCCCCAGGTACCGCCGGTGGAAAAGGGCGTGCACCCCACGTCCGTTGTGCACGACAGCGTGGAGCTCGATGAGTCGGTGGCGATCGGTCCCTTCTGTAATGTGGGCGCGGGAGTGGAAATGGAACCTGGTGTGGTTCTGGTCTCCCATGTTTCCGTGGGCGCCGGCGCGCGCATTGGAAAGAACACGGTGCTCTTTCCCCAGGTGACCTTGTACCCCTTTGTCCAGGTTGGAAATACCTGCCGGTTGCACAGTGGCGTTGTCATCGGCGCCGACGGATTCGGATTTCATCCCACGCAGGATGGCTGGCAGAAGATTCCCCAGGTGGGCAGCGTCATCATTGAAGATGATGTCGAGATCGGTGCTAACTCCACGGTGGATTGTGCACGTTTTGGAAACACGGTCATTGGGTGTGGTACAAAGATGGATAACATGGTGCATGTGGCCCACAACAGTCAGGTGGGAGAGGCTTCCCTTCTGCTGGCTCAATGCGGCGTGGCTGGTTCCACCCAACTGGGTAGGGGAGTCATTCTCGCCGGGCAATCCGGCGTGGGCGGACACTTGAAGCTGGGTGCTGGTGTGCGCGTGGGCGCGGGCAGCAAGGTGCTTAAGAGTGTGGATGCAGGCCAGGATGTCTTCGGTGCACCCGCAGGCCCGAAGCAGGAAACATTGCGCGCCTTGGCATTCTTGCCCAGATTGCGCGCTGAACTTCGCAGGTTGAAGGACCGCTTGAAAGTATTGGAGGATAACTCTTGAGTCGCCGTCAGAGAACGTTGCGTACGGCCGTGGAGATGGTCGGCAAGGGCCTGCACAGCGGTGAAACGGTGAAAGCCCGAATTCTGCCGGCGCCCCCGGGACATGGAATCGTATTCGTACGCACGGACCTGCCAGACGCCCCCGAGATCCCCGCTCACATACGGTACTACTCCGAGAAAGAGCGCCGCTCGCGCTTGGCCAAGGACGGCGCTGAGATCGAGACTGTAGAACACTTCTTGGCGACCTGTTGTGGCTTGTCCGTGGACAATCTGCGGGTCGAGGTGAACGGCATCGAGTTCCCCGGGGCCGACGGCAGCGCGGGTCCGATCGCCGAACTCATACAGCAAACCGGTTTGGTGGATCAGTCGGTGGATGCGGTGGTCTTCAAGCTGGATGAACCGGTTTATGTGCGCGACGGGGATGCGACCCTGGTGGCGCTGCCCACCAACCACGGAGCTTTGACTTTGCAGTATGTGGCTTCCTTCCAGGACCCGGGCCTCGAAAGTGGCACGGTACAGCTGGATGTGACCGAGGAGAATTTCGTTAAGGAAATCGCCCAGGCGCGCACGTTCTGCCTGGCATCCGAGGTGGAGATGCTCAAGGAAGCTGGCTTTGGCAAGGGCGCCACACGCGAGAATACCCTGGTGCTCGGGGATCCCGACAGTGTACAGCGCATGCCCGACGAAGCGGTGCGCCACAAACTTCTGGACCTGCTCGGGGACCTGACCTTTCTCGGCGTGGACTTGCAAGCCCACGTCATAGCCACGCGTTCCGGACACAAAACCAACGCCCTGCTGGTCGAAAAACTACTCGACAGGTTGCAGGAAGCTGAAGGTGCGGGGCTGCGCCGGGAGTCTGGAATGGACATTCGGGAGATCGTCAAGATGCTTCCGCATCGCTATCCATTCCTCATGATCGACCGCGTGATTGAGGTGGAGGGCTTCCAGCGGGCCGTGGGCATCAAGAACGTCACCATCAACGAGCCATACTTTCAGGGACACTTCCCAGAGGTGCCCCTGATGCCTGGCGTGCTGCAGCTCGAGGCCATGGCCCAGCTAGCAGGCATGCTGCTCCTGCGGAAATTGGAGTACTCGGGTAAACTGGCGGTCCTATGGTCCCTGGACAAGGTCAAGCTGCGGGGGTCCGTGACCCCTGGCGATCAGTTGAGGCTCGAGGTCGAAACCGCGCGCATCAAGGGTGAGACGGTTCAGGTCAAGGCCAAGGGGTCGGTTGCTGGACAGATTGTGTGCGAGGCCGTTCTGATGTTCACTATGATTGAGTCGTAAGACGAATTCCCTCCCATGGCTACAAAAATTCACTCCACCGCAGTCATCGCCCCCGGGGCGGAGCTGGGAGCCGATGTCGAAATCGGGCCCTACACGGTGGTGGGAGCCCAGGTGTGCGTGGGAGACCGAACTCGCATTGGTCCCCAGGTCATGCTGGACGGGGCCACCGAGATCGGCGAGGAGAACTTCATCGTGGGGCAAGCCTCCTTGGGCACACCACCCCAGGACTTTTCCTACAAGGGTGAGGACACCCGCTTGATTGTCGGGGACCGCAATACGATCCGTGAGTTTGTGACGATCAACCGGGGCACGATCAAAGGTGGGGGGGTGACCCGCATCGGCTCGGACAACCTGCTCATGGCGTGCTGTCACGTGGCCCATGACTGTGAACTCGAGGACCGCGTGATCTTGGGCAACGGCGTTCTGTTGGCGGGGCATACCCTGGTGGAACACCACGCCAACCTGAGTGGCATGGCGGGGGCCGTGGCCTTCATCACCATTGGGGCCCACGCCTACATCGGCGGCATGACTCGTATGTCCAAGGATGTGCCCCCGTACATGATCGTGGATGGCCACGATTCCAGGGTGCGCGGGGTCAATACGATCGGCCTCAAGCGCGCTGGTTTTACCCCCGAAGAAATCGAAGAACTACGGGTTGCGCACCGCAAGTTGTGGCGTTCCGGTGGGGCTCGCGGGGCTGCCTTGGAGGAGCTGCGCGCAGAGCCGAACCTGGGCCCCCATGTGAAGCACTTGATCGAGTCCATGGATCGCACGGACCTGGGATTGAAGGGGCGCTACCGCGAATCCAGACGGCAGTACTACATCGAATTGGGCAAGCGGCGCATCCTGGAAGGCGGGACGATTTCGTAGAGTCGCTTGCAGGCTGCTGATGCATGGAAATGCCAAAGCATGGGGCTGGAGGCCGATCACGGCGCCCGGTGAGCGAAAGCTCACCGGGCGCGTTTTTGTCCGGGGAATTCGTCCCAGCCCAATTTTGTGTGAGGCGAAGGTGCCCCCGACTGGGGGGCTTGGCGTAGGATGGCGAGCATGACCATGAGAGCCGTAGATCCCTCTGTTTCCTTCCCTGAACTCGAAGCGTCGCGCCTGGATACCTGGGACCGCCTGGACATCTTCCAGCGCTCGATTCAGGACCGGGACGAGTCGGGCAGTTTTGTGTTTTATGACGGTCCGCCCTTCGCCACGGGTTTGCCCCACTACGGGCACCTGGTGGGCAGTGTGCTCAAGGATATCATCCCCCGCTATTTCACCATGTGCGGCATGCGTGTGGAACGTCGCTGGGGCTGGGACTGCCACGGTTTGCCCGTGGAGAATGAAGCCCAGAAAGAGCTGAATCTGGCCGACGCGCGCGCCGTGGAAGAGCTCGGCATGCCAGCCTTCAACAAGACCTGCCGCGACCTGGTTTTGCGCTACACGCAGGAATGGAAGCAGACCATCCGCAATCTGGGCCGTTGGGTGGATCACGACAACTGTTACCGCACCATGGACACTGGTTTCATGGAGTCGGTTTGGTGGGTTTTCAAATCCCTTTGGGATCAAGGACGCATCTATGAAGGCTTCCGCGTTCAGCCGGTTTCGACCTCGTTGGGCACGCCCTTGTCTAACTTCGAAGTGGCCCAAGGCCCCCAAGAGCGCGATCCGGTCACCAAGAAGGATGGCCACAAGCGCCGTCAGGATCCCAGCATCACCGTGCGCTTCAAGCTGGAGGATGAGGACGCCTACGTGTGGGCCTGGACGACCACGCCCTGGACCTTGCCCAGCAACCTGGCCTTGGCTGTGAATCCGGAGCTGGACTACGTCAAAGTGCGTTTCGTCGATTCGGGCGATGTGGTGTACTTGAACCCGACCTGCCTGGCCCGCTACCAAGAGCGCGGCCGGGTGGGTGAGTGCGAGGTGCTCGAAACCCTGAAGGGCAAGGATTTGGAGGGGCGCATTTACGGCCCGCTGCTGCCCTTTTACAAGTACTTGGCCGAGCCCGATACCGATGGCAAGCGTGCCTACCGCATCGTGCTATCGGGTCACGCCACACCCGATTCCGGTACGGGCATCGTGCACATCGCGCCGGCCTTTGGTGAGGACGACTTTGAGATCGGCAAGCGCGAGGGGTTGCCCCTGGTCAACCCGATCAACTTGAACGGCATCTTTGGTCCCGAGGTCCCTGACTGGGAAGGCCGCCACGCCAAGGAAGCCGACAAGGACATCATCGCCATGCTCAAGGCCCTGGGATCCCTGGTGGACCGCGATACGCTCGTGCACGCCACGCCCCACTGTTACCGCACAGAGGAGCCGCTCCTGTACATGGCCCTGTCCACCTGGTTCATGCGCGTGGAGGATATGCGCGAACGGTTGGTGGAACTCAATTCACAGATCCAATGGGTGCCCGAATCGATCGGCCAGGGCCGTTTTGGCAATTGGCTGGCAGGCGCCCGGGATTGGAATCTGGCGCGCAACCGCTTTTGGGGCACGCCCTTGCCCATCTGGCGCAACGACGATGACCCGTCGGACATGGTGTGCTTGGGTTCGGTGGAGGAACTCGAAAAGCTCGCCGGGCTTGATGCGGGCAGCGTGACGGATCTGCACCGGGAGAGCGTGGATGACATCACCTTCGAATCTTCGAAAGGCGGCACCATGCGGCGCACCAGGGAGGTCTTCGACTGCTGGTTTGAGTCGGGCTCCATGCCCTTCGCCCAGAATCACTACCCCTTCGAAAACAAGGAGCGGGTCGATGCCTCGCACCCCGCGGACTTCATCGCCGAAGGCGTGGATCAGACGCGTGGTTGGTTCTATACGTTGACGGTGATTTCGGCCGCCCTCAAGGATACGCCCGCGTTCAAAAACGTGATCGTGAACGGCACCGTCTTGACCGATTCGGGCGAGAAGATGTCGAAGAGCAAGCGCAATTTTACCGATCCGAACATCGTGCTCAAGAAGTTCGGCGCGGATGCCTTGCGCATCTATCTGATCGATTCTCCCGTGGTGAATGCCAAGGACTTGCGCTTCGCAGACGCGGGCGTGCAGGAGAAGGTGCGCACGGTCTTGCTGCCCCTTTGGAACTCCTATTCATTCCTCACGCGTTATGCGGAGTTGGATGGTTGGCAGCCCGATGGCGTGGCTCCCGATCCGGCCATGAACGAGCTCGATGGCTGGGTTTTGGCCCGTTTGCAGAGTTTGGTCGGTTTGGTGCGGGAACACATGGATGAGTACAAACTGTTCCTGGTGGTGCCCGCTTTGGTGGAGTTCATCGATGACCTCACCAACTGGTACATTCGCCTTTCGCGCCGACGCTTCTGGCGCGGTGCTAGCGAGGGCGATGGGGACAAGGTGAACGCGTATCGCACGCTGCATCACGTGCTTTTGACCCTGAGCAAAGTATTGGCGCCGTTCCTTCCTTTCATCTCCGACGAGATGTACGAGAACCTATCTGCGGGCAAGGGTTTGCACAGTGTGCATTTGGAGAACTACCCCCAGAAGGCCGCCGCTTTCGAAGACGTGGATCTGGAGCGCCGCATGGAATTGGCGCGCCTGGCCGTGTCCTTGGGTCGTTCCTTGCGAGTCGCCCAAAATGTGCGCATTCGCCAGCCTTTGGCTAGCTTGACGCTTGCGGTCGGAACGCCCGAAGATCGCAAAGCGCTCGATGGTGCCAAGCACTGGATTCTGAGCGAGCTCAACATCCGCGAGGTGTTGTGGGCTGAGCAGGAAGCTGATTTGGTGAGCTTCTCGGCGCGTCCCAACCTAAAATTTCTGGGCCCCAAGTACGGTAAGCAACTCGGTGCGATCCGCAAGGAGATCGGGGGAATGGAGAGCTCCGATTGTGCGCGCATCGCCGCGGGTGAATCGATCGCAAGCCAAACGGTCGAAGGTTTGACCTACGATCAAGAGACCCTGTTGGTCGACCGCAATTCGCGCGAAGGCGTGGTGGTTGGCACCGAAGGTGGGGTGACCGTGGCCTTGGATGTGAACCTGACCCCCGAGCTAGAACGGGAAGGTTTGGCGCGCGAGTTCATCAGCCGTGTTCAGAACATGCGCAAGGAGAGCGGCCTGGCCCTCGACGATCGCATTCGCATCGGAGTCTCCGCGGACGGGGAGGCGGCCCAGGCCTTGCAGGACCATTGGACCCTGATCTCCGCTGAGGTTCTGGCCGACCAGAGCGGGCCCAGCCCCGTTCCCTCCGGCGCTCAAGGTGAAGCCGTGGACCTTCTGGGTCACTCCATGGCGCTCGTGATCGAGAAACGCTGACGGGGGGCACCCATGTCTTATTGCGGGAGCGCGTACGGCCTTTGGGACCGTGCGCGCTCCCGCTTGCGTTTGTGGTTTGCCGATTGTGGGATCTCCTGGTACGTTTGAGTTCAAGGGGGAGCCTCGCCCGCAGGTGGAGACTCTTTGTTCCCCGGAGCCGATTCACCCAAACTGGGCCTGTTACGCGCTTGCGGTCTTCCGTCGGCAGTTTGGCCCACCTGAAACCTGATGGTTTCGGGAGATTAGAGGACACGGCGGTTCAAGGTTCCCCCTCACTTTCCTGCCCGCTCCACGGGCGAAGGATGCGCCACACGCTTTCGCACTCCCAGGATTCCAGCTGGGGGGAAAAGTCCATGAAAGCCTTGGGATCCGTGTCGTGCGGATTTGTACGATCTTTTCGTGCTTCCACACTCGGGGGGGATGTGGCCGGTGTCGGTGCAATCCCTCTGCGCGTGGTCTGACACGGGGATCTGCGGCGATACCGTGGACCCTGCCATGGAAACTGGATTCAAAAGGGGTGAAGCGTGAGGGGCGTACTTCTAATCACGGTAGCGGTGATACTGATTGGCTTGGGGCTGAAAGGTACCGGTTCGGATATGACCGAGGCTGGGGGCGGCGATAGGACCTCCGGTTTGGAATCTGGAGTTTTGCCCGATTCCGGCGAGGTGTCGGACCCGCCCACTGGGTACGAACCCTACGGGCCTGGTGAAGAGCAGCCTGGGCCGCCTTCTGACAACTCGGAGGGAGACACCGAGGAGGAGCTTCCATTCGAGCTCGAGGATGAGCCGGTGGGCCCCGGGGGCGGGACAGAAGTGGCGAGGGAGGAGAGCCAACTGCCGGTGACCGTGGTGCCCGCGTGGGATACCTCCACATCAGCGCCCGATTCACTGGGCGGGCAGTCCGGGACCATAGTCCTGGGGCCGCCGCGGGGGGAAACTGGACCCCTTGCACAGGCCTTGCTCGAGGCCTGGATTCTGCGGGAACCCGGCCCGTTGCAGGCGGAATTGGACAAGGAGGGCGCCACTGAAATGTCCGCCGAACTCGGTGCCATGGTTGGCGCGTTTTGGCAGGCCATGGGTGGGCGACCGGAGAAAGCCAAGGAGCTTTGGCCCCGGCTGAGTTCCCAGTCCATCGCCACTTCCGCCCAATTGGCCATGATGGCTGCGGCCATGGAATTTGAAATCAAGCCGACCGTTCCTGAGCATGCTGGGCGTAAGGACCCATTGGCGCGTTCCATGCGAATGGTGCTATTGGAGGCCGCTTCCTCCAGTTATTCGGATGCGGGCGATTACAGGCAGGCGGCGCAGTCCCTGTCGGAATTGCTGATGTCCGAAGTGCTGGCACCTTGGAAGCCGCACCGCGAGGCCCTGGTCGGTTGGGCGGATAGGTTGAACGCTGCGCAGCTCAATCACCGTTTGAGTCCCCATGGCGATTGGCCTGGCCTGGAGTACACGATCAAGTCTGGCGACGCCTTGGTTCTGATTCGGAAGAGGCTCGTGCGGCAAAATCCCGGCTTGCTCATGTGCGTGGAGTTGATGCAGACGGTGAACAGAACTGGCAAGTACATTCAGGCCGGTGACGTTTTGCGCATCCCCACCGATCCAAGCAACATGCTGGTCGATTTGGATGCACGCATGGCGTTCTACCGCCACGGTTCTGAGGTTGTCATGGCGTGGCAGGTCGGGATCGGCCGCGAGGGGCATCCGACGCCCCTGGGCACATTCACGGTGGGTGACAAACTCCCCGAACCCGCGTGGACCCGCATAGGGGTGCCAACCCTTCCTTTTGGGCACCCGGAAAATCTGCTGGGGGCCCGCTGGATTGGCTGGTCCCAGGACGGAAGGAAGACCGACTATGGCTTCCATGGGACGAATGATCCCTCGGGCGTGGGTGGACGCGTTTCGAGTGGGTGCGTCCGGATGCATGACGAAGATGTTTCGGCCCTATTCGAACTGCTTCCGGTGGGAAGTCAGGTTGTTGTGCAGCCGTAAAAAGGGATTCTGTACGGCCTCGACCTGCGTTCTGGCGCCCCTTTTTGACCCGGGACGCAAAACAACCCTCCAGCGAGTTCTGGAGGGGGTTTTCTTTGGGACAGCCGGGGGCGATTTGTCTGAGGTTCGGGAAAAGCCCAGAATTGAAGTTCCCTTATTTGCAGCGGGTTATGTCGGTGGGGAGGAAGGAATACGGAATAAGTTGATCGTGGTAGTTGACCGGCGGAGTTTTGCCAGTATGGTTCCCCCTCCAACGCAGCGCGAGCAGCAAGGAACGGCCCTCACAGCCGTCTCTGCCGCCCACAGCGACAAGCCTGCCTCCGAGAGGAGAATAAGGTGACATCGGCGACTGCGGTTCTTTGAAAATAAGGGTGACCTTTGAAATGTAACTTGAGCGAGTGGCGCTTCGATTTCTGATCGAAGTGCGAACAA
>JAAETM010000674.1 GCA_024228395.1 bacterium
GCAGGAAATCATTGCGATAGCAGTGTTTTTGGTTGATTCTTGAGCTGGAGGCTCCGATGGTAAGGTGATCCATGCGATCTCATGGATTATGGTTGCGATTATGAGTGCAAGTCGAGCAAATGAGAAATTTGGGCAGGCCGTGAGGGGCCGGCGCAGGGCCTTGGGTTTGACCCAGGCGCAAACCTGTGATTTGGCCGGGGTGGGACTGGCGTTCTTGTATGAGCTGGAGCGTGGCAAGCCCACGGTGCGCTTGGACAAGGTGTTGCAGGTCTTGCAGGTGTTGGGACTGGGCTTGCAGCTCGGCGACTTCAAAGGGGCCCTCTCGGTCGGGCTTTCGAGCGAGGAGTTGGAGCAGTGAATCTATCGCCAGGCGAGACCAAGCAAGTGGACGAATTGCGAGTCATGCGGGACGATCAGGAGCTCGGCCTTCTCATCCGAACGAAGGTTGGCGCGCGCTTCACCTATCATCCCGCCCACGTGGAGACGCACCTCGCAGACCCCGCGCAAGCTATCTGTTTCGCCATGCCCGTGCGCCAAGAGCCGTACGAGGTTCAAGGGGTCAATCTGCATGCGTTCTTTGCTGGCTTGCTGCCCGAAGGTTTGCGCCTGCGCGCGTTGGTGCGGGATGTGAAAACATCTGAAGACGATCTCTTTTCCCTCCTGGTGGCCTTGGGCGCGAACACGGTGGGGGATGTGTGGGTCACTTGCGAGCCTGGCGTTCATGGCGCCGATGAGCCCACCATCGACGTACAGGGCTTGGCCGACTCCTCATTTGCTGAACTGCTCGAAGACAGCCTGCACTTGGAGAAACGCAGCGATCCCCTCGCAATTCCAGGGGTGCAGCCCAAGGTATCCGCCGCCATGATTTCCTTGCCCGTGCGCGCACGGGGCCGGCGGTGCAGTTACATCCTTAAGCTCGCCCCCTCCGAGTTCCCCAGGCTCATTGAGAATGAAGCCTTTTTCATGGACCTGGCGCGTGGGCTCAAACTGCCCACGGCCAACAGTCAACTCGTAACGGATCGCACCGGGGAAGCGGGCTTGCTCGTTGAGCGTTTCGATCGGATCTATGCTCCCGGCCATGACGCTCCCAAGAGGCTGCACCAGGAGGATGCTTGCCAAATACTGGGGCGCTACCCGGCAGACAAGTATCGCTTGCCGTTAAGCGAAATCGCGGAGTCATTGGAGGTTTGCACCGCGCCGGTGGTCGAACGCTTGCGTTTGCTCCAACTGCAAGCCCTCTCCTATCTGATTGCAAACGGTGATCTACACGCCAAGAACATCAGCATTCAAGTCGCCCACGGACACACCCGCCTGACCCCAATCTACGACCTGCTATCCACCCTGCCCTACGGCGATGGGGAC
>JAAETM010000675.1 GCA_024228395.1 bacterium
GACCGGGTGCGCGGCGCCATCCTTAACTCACAGTTTGAGTTTCCCACCCGTCGTATCACCATCAACCTGGCCCCGGCCGATCTGCCCAAAGAGGGCGGACGCTTTGACCTCCCCATTGCCCTGGGCATCCTTGCCGCCTCAGGACAGATCCCGCAACAGGAGTGTAACGGCTACGAGTTTGCCGGTGAACTGGCACTATCGGGAAAACTGCGCCCAATCAAGGGGGTGCTGCCCATTGCCCTGGCTGCCAGGAGTGAGGGGCGCTCTCTGATTGTTCCCGAGGAAAACGGGGCTGAGGCCTCACTGGTTGATGGAATTGCCACCTACACCGCCAGGCATCTGCTGGAGGTATGTGAGCATCTGATTCAGGGCAGCCATCTACAAGTGGCCAGTTTCTCTACTCCAGCAGAAGACCCCAGGCTAAGGCTGGATCTGGCCGATGTGCGGGGGCAGAGCAATGCCAAGCGCGCCCTGGAGGTGGCGGCTGCAGGTGGCCACTCCATGCTGATGATTGGCCCACCCGGCTCGGGCAAATCCATGCTGGCCAGCAGATTGCCGGGGATTCTGCCCTCCATGACCGAGGGCGAGGCCCTGGAGAGCGCAGCGGTTCTGTCTATCAGCAGCCACGGCTTCAATTTCAACCAGTGGAAGAAACGCCCGTTCAGAAACCCGCACCACACTGCATCCGGCGTGGCCCTGGTGGGGGGCGGCAGTAACCCGCGACCGGGAGAGATATCCCTGGCCCATCAGGGTGTGATGTTTCTGGATGAACTGCCGGAGTTCGACCGGCGCGTGCTTGAGGTCCTGCGCGAACCCATGGAGTCAGGCAGCATCACCATATCCCGGGCCGCCCGGCAGGCGGAATTCCCGGCCCGCTTCCAGCTGATCACCGCCATGAACCCATGCCCCTGCGGCCATCTAGGCGATAACAGCGGCCACTCATGCAGCTGCACATCTGAACAGGTAGGCCGTTACCGCCAGCGCATCTCCGGCCCCCTGTTGGATCGCATCGATATCCATATCGAGGTGCCTCGGGTTCCACCCCGGCAGTTGCAGCATACGACGGCAAACAACTGCGAACAGAGCCAGACGGTACGTGACCGCGTGGAGTCC
>JAAETM010000676.1 GCA_024228395.1 bacterium
AATTCCCAAAAAAATTAGGATGACCTATGGATTCTGACGGTTCCTGGCAGGCCGCATCGGTTGAGCTGCCTTCTAACTGCAGAGCAAGTGGGTCGTTAGGTTACCAGCTGAGGAAAAGCCCACTAGTCTTGCTTATGAGGTAGGCAAAACCTCAGAAAGAATGGTGGCTAGATCAAGTTCAGGTGAAAGAATTTTATAAGGCAATGAACGGGTAACAATTCCAATGGCTGACCAAGTAACTGGGAACAATCATTATGTTCCCAAGTGGTATCAGCGCGGCTTCCTTGAACCCCGTCAGTCGCAGCTACATCACCTTAATACTGCGCCAGAAAAAACTCTGCCAGATGGACGCGTGGTGGCCAGGAAAGCTCGCCACAAGTGGGGGCCGAATAGCTGCTTTCGTGAATATGACCTCTACACTACACATTTCGGTGCCTTGGTGAACGACGAGATTGAGAAGTATCTCTTCGGGACAATCGACGTGAAAGGTGCCAAGGCAGTACGTGCGTTCATCGATGGCGATTTCTCTAAGATGCATGAGTCATTTCGCGATTTCTTCGAATACCTGGACGCTCAGAAGCTACGGACTCCCAAGGGCTTAGACTGGATCAAATCGCTTTATCCGGAACTGAACCAACTGCAGCTCATGCGCGAGACGCAAGGACTGCGCCTCATCCACTGTGCCATGTGGACGGAAGGGGTGAAGGAGATCGTCTCTGCCGAAGAGTCAGACGTCAAGTTCATAGTTACCGACCATCCTGTGACTGTATACAACGCGGGGCTACCTCCGACTTCGCTTGAGTGCTCGTATCCTCGAGATCCATTCATCGAGTTGCTCGGATCGCAGACAGTCTTTGCGCTTGATGCAAATACGTGTCTTATTCTGACTCACTTGGAGTACGCGCAAGAGCCGAGGACTTCCTGCCTGATAGCACCGAGAACACACGCTCGGTATCGAGGGCAGAGCTTGGTACGCACCGACGCCTTCATCCGAAAGCGCAAACTCTCACGCGACGAAATCATCGCAATCAACTTCCTGCTCAAAAGCCGTGCGCGGAAATACTTGGCTGCAGCCAATCAAGAGTGGTTATACCCGGAGAGATCGTTCGCTGGTGGGTGGGAGGACATAGCGAAGGTGTTGCTACCACGAGATGACCTCTGGCGATTCGGTGGCAAGATCTACGTTGGATATAAGGATGGATCCACGTACAACCAGGACGCCTTCGGCAGGACCTCCGACGCCCATAACTACTTGAGGCGTAAGAAGCGTAAATTCGACCTTGGCGCGAACGATGCCTGTGGCTGCGGCAGCGGCCACAAGTTCAAGCATTGCTGCCAACACCTGCCGGAAGAAAACAGGCCATCCTGGGAGGTTTACGGAATAAGGGAACGCAATCTAATGTTCTGCGATGATGCTGTACTGGACATCTTGGGTCTGAATAATGGGAAGTCCTGGGACGACGTAAGGCGCGAACTGAGTGACGAACACGTTAAAAGAATTCACGAGGTTTTTGCCTCGCTATGGCCGAATGTGGGCGGCGGTCAGCTTGCGCGCATAGTTGGTGAATAACGCGGTCTATCGCCATTGAGGCTGGTGAACACGGGTACTGGCGAGTGGCCCCTGGCAAGCAGGCCAAAGGATGAAGTGGGAGATGACAAACAAGGAGGTATTGGTGTAAACGGTCAGAGCCGTTGAGACAGGTGCGGCACCGGCCCTGACCGGCAAGTCTGTCCGGTACCGCACCCCCAGATCCGTGCGAGGCACGGCCCGAGAGCAAGTATCGCCAACTCGGGGTTTTCAATCCAGTTCTCATCGGCAGGAGTGGCCGATGAAGAACACCGCCCGTTTGTTTACCTGCGCCCGTTGCCGAGCCCAGGTACTCATTTGCAGCCGTTGCGACCGAGGCAATATCTACTGTGGTGCGGCGTGCTCGCAGCAAGCCCGACGTGCGTCCTCGAGAGCGGCGGGACAGCGTTATCAACGCAGCCGCCGGGGACGTTTTACCCATGCCGAGCGTCAACGCCGTTACCGCCGCCGTTCCCACAAAGTGACGCATCAGGGTTCTACCCCTGACGCCTCCCATGATTCACTCAGTCCCGAGTCGAGGACGACGCTTGGACACAGGCCCGGTTCTCCGCCGCTGCGGGTCCAGGGACCCCATTGTCACTTCTGCCGACGTCCCTGTTCCGAGTTCGTGCGGCTGGATTTCCTGCACAGCCCCGGCCCTCGACGGTTTTCATCCCCAAGAGGTCCTTCACCCCCGGCGGTTTGAGTCGGTTGAGGGGACGGAGGCTCGAACCAGAGGACAAGGCGTTGGCCATCTCCAAGGAACTCGAAGCGAAGATCCTGCGCTACTTCCACGTGGAGAAGTGGCGCGTCGGCACCATTGCCCGGCAACTGGGTATCCACCACGGCACGGTCGATCGGGTCCTGTCTCAGGCGGGGTTGCCCAAGGCAGCCCGTCACCACCGCCCCTCGGTGATCGATCCGTTCCTGCCGTTCATCGTCCAGACACTGGAGCGATTTCCGGAACTGACCGCCAGCCGCCTCTACGCCATGGTGCGTGAGCGCGGTTACGGCGGTGGCGAGGATCATTTTCGCCACCTCATCGCCCACCATCGCCCCGCCAAGCAGCCGGAGGCGTACCTGCGCCTGCGCACCCTGCCCGGGGAGCAGGGCCAGGTCGACTGGGGGCACTTCGGCAAGATCACCATCGGCAAGGCGGTGCGCACAATGATGGCCTTCGTCATCGTCCTGAGCTTCTCGCGCCGGATCTTCCTGCGTTTCTTCCTCGATGCCCGCATGGCGAACTTCCTGCGTGGCCATGAGGCGGCCTTCCAGGCCTGGCAGGGGCTGCCGAGAATCTTGCTGTATGACAATCTCAAAAGCGCCGTGCTCGAGCGCCAGGGCCAAGCCATCCGCTTTCATCCGACGCTGGTGGATTTCGCCGGCCATTACCGTTTCGAACCACGCCCCGTAGCCATTGCGCGGGGCAATGAAAAAGGCCGGGTGGAGCGGGCAATCCGCTATGTGCGCGACAATTTCTTTGCCGCCCGGACCTGGAAGGATCTCGATGATCTCAATGCCCAGGCCGGGGCCTGGTGCGAGGGCCAGGCCTCGGAGCGTCCCTGTCCCGAGGATCGCTCGCTGTCGGTACGCGAGGCCTTCGAGCAGGAGCGAGCGCAACTGTTGGCCCTGCCGGACAATCCCTTTCCCACCGACGAGCGCGAGGAAGTGGGCGTCGGCAAAACCCCCTACGTGCGTTTCGATCTCAACGACTACACCGTCCCCCATACCCACGTACGGCGCACGGTGACGGTGGTGGCCAACCCGACCAAGGTCCGGATTCTGGATGGGTTGGATACCATCGCGACCCATGAACGCAGCTACGACAAAAACAAGCAAGTCGAGAATCCCGCCCATATCGCCGCCTTGCTCGAGGCCAAACGTCAGGGGCGCCATCACCGCGCCGCCGACCGGCTGTTCCATGCCGCCCCCAATAGCCGCGATTTGCTCACCGAGGCCGCCGCGCACGGGCAGAACCTCGGGTCGCTCACCGCCTCGTTGTTGCGCCTGCTCGATCGCTATGGGGCCACGGAATTAGAGACGGCCATTGGCGAGGCCCTGGCCCGGGGCGTGCCCCATCCCAATGCCGTTCGCCTAGCTCTGGAATGCCGCCGCGAGCAGCGCGATCAGACCCCGCCGCTGGCCGTGGAGTTGCCCGCCGATCCACGGGTGAAAACACTCGTGGTGAAGCCGCACAAACTCGATGACTACGACCAGCTGCAAGCCAACACCGAGACCAAGACGGAGAACGACGATGAGGACGACAACGACAACTGATTCTCTCAAGGAACGGGCCAAGGCATTGAAGCTCCACGGCCTGCTGGCCCACTGGGACGAGGTGCGCGATGCCGCCTGGCTCGAGCCGCTGATCCGATGGGAGGAGGAAGAACGCGCCCGTCGTGGGCTGCAACGACGCCTCAGCAGCGCCCGTCTCGGACGCTTCAAGCCGCTTGCCGACTTCGATTGGAACTGGCCCAAACAGTGCGACCGCCAAGTCATCGAGGAGTTGATGCGCCTGGACTTCTTGGCACAGAGCGCCAATGCCGTGCTGGTCGGCCCCAACGGCGTGGGCAAGTCCACCATCGCCCGCAACATCGCCCATCAGGCAGTGCTGGCCGGCCATTCGGTGTTGTTCACCAATGCCGCCGCCATGCTCAATGAGTTGGCCGCCCAGGACGGTGACAACGCGCTTCGTCGCCGCCTTGCCCTGTATGCCCGACCGAGACTGCTCGTTATCGACGAGATTGGTTATCTCTCCTATTCCAACCGCCACGCCGATCTGCTCTTCGAGATCGTCTCGCGCCGCTACGAAGAGAAGTCCACGCTGGTCACCACCAACAAACCCTTCGCCGAGTGGAACCAGGTCTTCCCCAACGCCTCTTGCGTCGTCTCTCTGGTCGACCGCCTCGTCCACCATGCCGAAATCATCCCCCTCGAGGGCGAGTCCTATCGCCTCAAAGAGGCCAAAGAGCAGTCCGAAAAACGGCGCCAACAACGGGCAGCGGCAAAACGTAAGCGTACAAAGAAAACCCCCGAAGATAACTGACAGCGGACACCGGGAGATTGGACATGTTCTTTAAAGACATCCCTGATTATTGGTCGCCCCAACAGGCGCTGGCCATCTACGAATTGCTCGGTGATCTCCAGGAACGGATCTGGGATC
Organism: bacterium; assembly: GCA_024228395.1. Taxonomy (GTDB): domain Bacteria; phylum Planctomycetota; class UBA1135; order UBA1135; genus NORP259. Next base: position 4,731 of record JAAETM010000676.1, read on the forward strand.
GCTATGAACTACAACTCCTTGCACTGCTTCGCCCTGATCTGGAAGGACTGGATGATGATCAACCAGATCTGTTTGACCTCAATGATGAGATCCCCTTTTGAATCCGGGCTACCGCAACGCTCCCTATGACCCAGTTCCGTCTGTTCGAAATGTTCGCCATTTATCCGCGGTTTTACTCAGCCGCTAACAACTTGCGTCTGGTCGATATCGAGCCGGATCTGATACTCGCGTTCCTCGGCCACCTGGAACAACAGCGCAACAACACCGTGCGCAGTCGCAACCTGAGGCTGGCCGCGCTGCGGGCGTTCTTAAAGTTCGCGTCGCGTCGCGACGTCTCCTCCCTGCAGGCCATTGAGCGCGCACTGGGGGTGCCGATGAAACGCTTCGAGCA
>JAAETM010000677.1 GCA_024228395.1 bacterium
CCCGTGGTCTGGCCCAGTCCCGATGAAAACATCTTCAACACGCCCCTCAACAGCATCACCGGCCCCGCTGGCGTGTGGACGATTTCTATCTATGACTTCGCTGGCGGCGACTCCGGCAGCTTTGACGACTTCACCTTGAACGGAAACTCATGTGGTGGTGGCGGTGGCAGCTTCTCGACGTTCTGTGACCCGAACAACACCAACTCAACCGGTGCTTCCACCCAGTTGGGTGGATCTTGGTTGACCGGCGGAGGCATTGGCGGAGGCCTTTCAGACCTGCACTTGGAGTGCACCAGTGGTGTATCCGGTGAGCTCGGCTACTTCTTGGTCGGCAGCACATTTGTTGACCCCGGTATCTCGGTCAGCAACGGTGAACTCTGCATTGCCAGCGGTCCTTTCTACCGGTACAACGTTATTGGAACCACCAGCAACTCGGTGGGTATTTTCAACTCATCAGGCGTGCTCGTCAACGTCGCCGGTACCTCATCGGTGGGTCCTGTCGGCGCGGAAACCGGTTTTGATGTCCCCGATTCAGTCTTTGGTACCACCATGCTGATCACCGCTGGAGCGACCTGGAACTTCCAGGTGTGGCACCGTGATACTCCTATGGCCGTCGGATCCTCGAACTTCTCCAATGGCCTCAGCGTGACGTTCCCGTAGTCCAGCTGAACCTGTCAAGTACTTGGGAGCGTGACTACGGACATGGTCCGTTGATCTAGCTCTTGGGTTTGATGGTTCCAACGCGCCCCTGCGTACTTTCCGCTGAAAGCGGAGAGTGTGCAGGGGCGCGTTGGGCTTGCAGATAGAAGAAGGATAGCCCACACACGGGTACATGGATTCGGGTCCTACTTCGGAGCCCTCACCGCGTCCCCTGGGAAAAGTGAACTCGGCGCCTGCCCCTCCACCAGATGATAGGTGCCCGCCTTGAGGTCCTCAATCTCCTGGACCATTCCGCTAGGCCACAAGACGCGCATGCGAGGGATGCTGGTCTCCCCACCGAGGCCGATGTGAATTCGCGGGTCGCAATGGGCGAGATAGCTGGACGCACCACGCACCTCCCTCCGCAATGTGGCGGTCTCGATGCGAGCTCCGATTGCGCTCCTATTCGATTGCGTGCCTTCCAGCCACAGGATGATCGAGCCACTTGAGTCAAGCTCCGAACGGTTCATCAGGAGCCTCAGGGGTCCGTCATTTATCGTGACGGCTAGATCGAGTCGCCCATCCCCGTCGAAGTCTGCGGTGGCCACGGCGCGGCTCACATCCTTCCGCCGCAGATCCGTCCCCGCCATATTCGAGATATCTTCGAATCGCCGGTCTCCATTCAGGAGATAGAGTGAGTCCTGTTGGGCAAACGTGGCAGACGTGCTGACCAAATCGATATTGTCTTCCACGTGGCCGTTCGCCACAAAGAGGTCCTCATCCCCATCATTGTCCACATCGAAGAAGTCCAAACCAAAGCTCAGGCGCTGGCGAGCGGAAGCTCCAACCCCCATCGCAAACGACTTGTCCCGGTAGGCCCCACGGGTCCCTTGCAAGTAAATGTTGGTGGTTTCATTTTGAAAATTGGAGCAGACTATATCCTGGGTTCCGTTGCCGTCCACATCAGAAAAGTCAGCCCCCATTCCCGCCTCTGCCGCTCCAGTTTCGCTGTAGGCCACTCCACTGATCGCAGCCACATCCTTAAAAAAAGCCTCCCCATCATTCCGGTATAGTTTGTTCCGCGTTGTGTCATTGGCCACGTAAATGTCCACATCCCCATCCCAGTCCAAGTCGCCGAGCGCCAGGGCCAAGCCCTTCCCCAAATCTGCGCCGATACCAGAGGCCATGCTTCCGTCGCGAAAGGTCCCATCCCCGTTGTTGATCCACAATGTGTCCGCTACCGGATCAAACATCTGGGGGGAACAA
>JAAETM010000678.1 GCA_024228395.1 bacterium
CTGGAGCGTCAACTCGCCAGCCATACGCGCGGGGCGATTCATTTGGGCGCTACCCCGGAGCAAGTGCTAGCCGTTCTTGAGCTCACCAAACCCCGCCTAGATCCCGACGACGTGTCGCGGATGGAGGATGTGGTTCGCAAGTTCATTGCGGCTTGGTAGGAATACGACGGGGCTGAATACGCCATCAGTCCCCCACGCACGTCGCCATTCGTGGGGGCTGCTTGTTTGGGAACGTTTCTGGTGACCCTATCGAATCGCCACTGGAGGAGTCGCCGTTCCAGCTGCCGCCACGGATGACCCGGTTCGAGTCGCCCGTCACGAACGGATCGGTAACCGCTGCGGCACCATAACTCGCAAAGGAATCGAGACACCACTCAAAAACGTTGCCGTGCATGTCATTCAAATCAAATGCATTTGCGGAATAACTCCCGACATCAAACGTTCCTGCAGAATAGCAAATGCTGTTGCTGTGATAGCTTTGCCAAAAACGAACGTCCGCGCGAAAGAGATCCGAACCCACGTTGAATTCCGAGGCCGTTCCTGCGCGGCATGCATATTCCCACTCGGCTTCCGTCGGCAGGCGGTACTCATGACCGGTCTGCAGGTTTCCCGCCATCTCTTGTGCTGTCAACGCCGTGCAATACACCGCGCCATCGTGGTGCATGGAGATGCCAAAGATGCGTGGTCCCGATCGTCGACAGAGAGTGTCATCGACCATGGCCTCAACAGTTTCAGGCAAGAGGTCTATCAACTGGTTCAGCAAACGCCGACCCAGTTGATCGGGGTCCCACGGAGCCGAAGTGAAGAATCGATAAAAGGCGGAGATATGCCTGTAGCCCAAGCCTCCACTGGCGTAGACCACCCGGGTGATCCATCGACGTCTTCGGCAGAGTATCCAGCCAATCACGAGCAGCTTGAAGTTCGCAAGACTCGCCCTCGAGAAACAAGAATCGAATGGTTGTAGTACCGAGTCGAGCGACTCGGGGCTAGGCTGGTTCGGCACGCTTCCCTCTTTGTTTGTTTGGTCGTAAGAACCAAAGCATCGGGGGGGGGGCGTGCATTTCCAGCTGCGGGGACCTCAGCTGCCCGCGTTCTTAATTGTGGGACGAACCGCGAAACCCTGGGCTAGCCTGTCCGGCATTGGCGGTGCAGACACGCGTTGGTTTCAATGTGCCTCTTCAAACGGCAGCCAGTTGCAGATCCCCGTTCAGTCCTATCCTGCTGGTTCCGCGCAGTTGGAGTTTGGAACCGCATCGCAGCCCCGGCTGTTCCACCCCCGCTATCCGATAGTGGATACGCCAGGAAGTCCGACTGGAAAACGGTGTCAGACTCCCCGGCCAGTGGTCTGTGCGCCAAAGAAATCCGCCTCGCCCCGAACCGCGCAGCATTTTGTTGCCCAGCCCACGCCGAAAAACGATTGAAGTTATTCGGTCACAGCCCCCCCTACCCCCCGACAAGCAAAACGGCCTGCATGCCAGACCCAGCCGCCCCACATGTACATCAGCCCCCACGAACGTCGCCGTTTGTGGGGGCTGCTTGTTTAGGAGCGTTTCTGGTGACCCTAGCGAATCGCCGCTGGGGAAACCCACCCGCTACGGCATCTCCGGCCCGGCTCCGCCGGGGCCTGCGTGCCTTCGCTAATGGGTTCCCGCCTCTTGACTTGACTAGGGCACGAGAACTGGGGCCAAGACAACCCGAAACCCAATGTTGAAGCCCGAGCTACCAAGACTGCCGTAGTTCCGGAACGCGGACCGGCAACTGAAGGAGTTGAAGCCCCAGCTGCCGCCACGGATGACCCGGAGCGAGCCGCCGGTCACGAAGGGATCGGTTTGGGAAGCAGCAAAGTAACCAGCATAAGAGTCGAGACACCACTCCCAAACATTACCGTGCATGTCGTACAAGCCAAAGGCATTTGCCGAATA
>JAAETM010000679.1 GCA_024228395.1 bacterium
CACACCCTGTTGCGCCAGCTTGCTCACCTCGGCGATCACATCCTCCAGCGGACGGCTGATCTCCTCGCCACGGGTATATGGCACCACGCAGTAGGTGCAGTATTTGGAACACCCCTCCATCACCGAGACAAATGCTGAGGGACCATCGGCCCTGGGTTCGGCCAGGCGGTCAAACTTCTCAATCTCGGGGAAGCTGATATCGATAACCGGAGCCTGCTCCTTACGGGCGGTCTCCAGCATCTCCGGCAGACGATGCAGGGTCTGGGGGCCAAATACCAGATCCACATAGGGGGCACGCTCGCGGATGGCACTCCCCTCCTGACTGGCCACACAACCACCCACGCCGATCACCAACCCGGGACGTTGCGCCTTCCAGGGACGCCAGCGTCCCAGTTGGGAGAACACCTTCTCCTGGGCCTTCTCGCGGATGGAACAGGTATTGAGCAGCAGCAGGTCCGCCTCTTCCGCCCGCTCGGTCAACTCCAGGCCATGGGACTCCCTGAGCAGATCCGCAATCTTA
>JAAETM010000680.1 GCA_024228395.1 bacterium
GGCACAGCCAGCAGCGGCACATCGAGCGCGTTCGCGGGCCTCGAATTGGTCGAGCCATGGATCCACCTCAACCTCCATGCGCGAGACATTGGGCAGCAGGTCGCGTTCGATTCGACCAAAGTCCAACAGGCCATCCACCATGCGCCCAAGTCGAGCCACCTCGCGGCGAATCGAATCGATGTAGCGCCCTTCGCTACCCTTCGCATAACCACTGGCGAGGTTTTCCGCCATCAAACTGATCGAAGCTAGGGGGGTGCGAAGGTCGTGGGATACCGTGGCCACAAACGTGGAGCGCAGGGAATTCAATGCGCGAGCCCGCGCGATTAACCTCGATGCGATAGCGGTGGTGATCAGCACCAACAAGCCCAATACCCCGAGTCCAGCGCGCAAAAAGCCTAAGCGCCGCCGCTCGCGCCGAACGAAAGTGTCAGGGTCGGAGTGCTGGATGGAAAGCACGACCTCCGTTCCCATGAGCAACCCCGCGTCCGCCACCGGCAGTAATCCCTCGGATGGAGCGAACGCAACCGCCCGCAGGTTTCCTTCGCCCAGAGAAAGTGAATCGACCGTTGCGGCGAGGGCTGAACCGGCGTGCAGAGCCACTTTGAGTTGAGTTCCTTGCAAGTAGGATGCGGACCAAGTGTCGGAGTCGATGGGTTTCAACGTCCAATTCCCTTCGCTTCGCTCGGGAACGAGTTTGGCTAGAGCCGCAGACCTGCGGGCGGATTCCTGGAATACTAAACTCCAGTCCACCCCTTTGTGACCAAGCCGTTCCTCAGCGGCACTGCGCAATGCGGACCACCACGGGTCCAGGGTCCATTCGAACCCCTCAGCTGTCGCGAGCGCGCTGTCGTTGGGCGCGGGTAGGGTCACCGAACCGGCTTCCATCGCGGAAACCAAAGCCGCGGTGGCCGAATTGCGGTCGTCGACCGAAAGGTCGGCACCGACGCTGAGAAGTGCGAGCAGCCGGCCCGAGGTTCCTTCGATCGCTGCATTCCAAGGGACTTGATCCCCATGTTCAAGGTATGCGGCCGCGGCCGCCGCTCCGTCATCCCCGCGTAGGAAGCGCACCCACATCAGCAGCGCTTCACCGGTCTTGGGATCGCCACTTTGTATGATCTCTGCCAAGTGTTCTTCGACCTCAGTCGCTACCCCACGCGCTGCCGCATCCCGAGCTGCCAACAAACGGATCTGCGAGGTTTCATCGACAGGGCCACCCAATGGTGGACTGATGGGTCGAAGCCGATCGAGGGTCACCGTCTGCGTGACAAGCGCCTCCGCGAGCCACTCCTCGGACAACAAACGTTCGCGCCACTTGGTGCGCACCAATCGGCCTTCCGATTGCGCCTCATTCTCCAACCGAACTCGGGCCGTCGCGCCGGGGTCCCCAAAGTCCAAGAACATGCCTGCGAACAACGCGGCTGCAGCACACCATCCCAGCAAAAGAACCCAGCGGGCTGCAGTGGATGTGTTGGAACGGGGGAACATGTTGCCCTAAGCCTACCCACATTCCCCAATAGTTTGGTCAACAGCATGTCAACGGCACGGAAAGTACCGGGTCAGAACACAATCCTTCCAAGATGCCAGCCGAAACCATGCGAGAACCGGCCACATCCAAGGCCAAAGCACCTACAGGCACAGGATTGGTGGATTGCCGTCCGCATCGGCATCCTGGTTCCTCTATCAGCGAGATCGTTGGTGACAAATAGCAACGACTCGCGACGGCGCGTCCCGCATGAAGGTCACCATGTGCAAACCATTCAACCCGGCCCTGGGGTTGGTTTCTTGAAGCCGAGGCGGGTGGCGAGGCGGTGGAAGTTGGCGCGGTGCATTCCCAAGGACTCTGCTGCGTGGGACCAAATCCAGTTGTTGGAGGCTAGGGCCTGTTCGACGCAGTGGGTTTGGAATGCGTCCACGGAATCGCGCAGGGAGCCTGTGTTTGCGACCGAAAAGGGCTCTTGTGACCGGGGATACTGGATTTTGGACGGCTTCGTTTTCGCGCTTGGGACGCCGCCCATGTTGCGGAACTCCTCGCCCAGGTGGCGCAGTTCCAGCGCGACCGTCTTCCCTTCGGGTGATTGGGTTTTGGCGCGCAGGACGGCGCGCGAGATCACGTTCTTCAGTTCGCGCACGTTTCCGGGCCATTGGTAGGCTTCGAGCGCATCGTGGGTGGATGATTCGAGACGAATCGGGCCACAGCCTAAGCGGCGAGAAATGCCCTCACAGATGTGGCCCACGATCAGGGGGATGTCCGTGGAGTGCTCACGCAGGGGAGGTACGTGCACTCGACAAACGTCGAGCCTGTGCAAGAGATCGGCACGGAAGCGGCCCGCCTCGACCTCCGCGTGCAGGTCCCGGTTGGTGGCGGCGAACAGGCGAACATTCACCCGGATAGCTTCGTCGCTGCCGACGCGCTGAACCTCGCCCGATTGCAGAACGCGCAGCAATTTGGGCTGGATCGACAGGGGCAGCTCGCCGATTTCATCCAGGAAGAGGCTGGCGCCGTCCGCGAGTTGGAATTTGCCCAGGCGAACGCCTTTGGCATCGGTGAAGGCCCCAATCGCGTGGCCAAAGAGCTCCGATTCAGCAAGGGATTCGGGAAGTGCCGCGCAATTCACATAGACCAGGGGTTTCTCGGCACGGGCCGAAACCTGATGCATGCGGCGCACCGTTGGCTCCTTGCCGGATCCGGTTTCGCCGGTGATCAGCACGGGTAGA
>JAAETM010000681.1 GCA_024228395.1 bacterium
ACCGGTTTATTGCCATGCAGGGCCACCATGACCCCAAACGTCCCCTCGTGGATCAGATCCGCACAGGCCGAACCCAGGCTGCTGGCGATAAGCCGGTCGGCCGCTGACGGGGTTCCACCCCGTTGCAGATGTCCGAGGATGGTTATTCTGGATTCGAGCCCGGTTGATTCCTCCAGGGTTTTGGAAAGGGAAAGTGTCCGGTCGGTGTAGTGGCGGAAGATCTGACTCAGTTCCTCCTTCGCCCGCTTACGCTCCTCCTTGTCCTCGGCCTGCTCCCTGCGCAGTTCTGCAGCACGGACCGCCTCCGACTCCTCCACCGACATAGCGCCCTCGGACATGGCCACAATGCTGAACTGCTTACCACCGCGCACCCGGGTAAGGATCGCCTGGGAGATGGACTCCACGTCATAGGCTATCTCAGGTATCAGGATTACATCGGCCCCACCGGCGATTCCCGCCCCCATAGCCAGCCAGCCGGTACGGTGCCCCATGATCTCCACCACAATGATGCGATGGTGGCTGTGGGCGGTACTGTGCAGACGGTCGATGGCATCTGTGGCAATACCCAGGGCGGTATCGAATCCAAAGGTGCTGTCGGTCATGGAGATATCGCGGTCGATGGTCTTGGGCAGGGTGACGATATTC
>JAAETM010000682.1 GCA_024228395.1 bacterium
CCCCCAAAGCTCAGTTCCCCCATGGAACCTGGTGAATACGTTCTGCGTGTCACCTTGCCCGGCCATGCCACCCTGGAGCAGACCGTGCACGTCGAACTCGGCGCGAACGACCTGGTCACCCTGGAACTGCATCCCGAGTGACCGGGGGCACCCAACCAGAGCCCAGTCCGCCGCTTGGGCCTGGACGGAAGTACGCCCTCGGACTCCCAGCATCGTTACCCATCCCTCCAGTTCGAAAAACGTCCCTGACCGGATGGGGTTCTTTGGGTAGGCTGGAGTCTTATGATTTTGCACACTAAGTTATGGACCGGGGCGCTTTGCCTGATTGCTGTTTGCGGGTTGTTGGCATTCTATTGGGACCCGGGAGGTGCTCCGGAATCGTTGACCTTGGAGTCTAACCCCGAACAAGAACACGATCAGGAACTTCCCAGGCCCGGTGATCTCAAGGAACCATTGGCCCCGCGCAACGTACAAGAGGCAAGGGAATCCGTCGCCCCCAGGGACGGAAAAGCCGCGACCATCCCTGCGAAAATGGAGAGGGGCGAACTAGCCGGCAAGGTCATGCTTCTCAACGGAGATCCTGCACCCAATGTCGTCGTGAGCGCCACGCTTCTGCCCCAATCACCGGGTGGAATGCACAGCCCTATCACGGCAATCGCAAACGGGCAAGGGGCGTTTCGCTTCCCGAGCATTCCCGCTGGACCGCGTGAATTGAGTGTGGAATCGGGCCTTGTGAATGGAACCCGATGGCCTCTCGAATTGCAGGGTACGCGAACATTTTCCACCGGCTCCAAAGCGATCGAATTGAGGGTGAATGCGATCACGCTCCAGGTGGAAACCCTCCCCCTCGAGGACAACTACGACATGATTCAAAAGCTGCGCTGCTCCCGAGTGGATGAATCCGGGCTGGTCGACCGGAGTAGTGCATTCCAGGAGTGGGACGTAACCTACGAAAGCAGGGCGAACGGAGTGGTCTCGACAAACAGGAAAACCCTCACGCTATCCCAGGTCAACGACCTGCTATCCGCAACGAATCAGAACCAGGTCCCCCAAGGGCGGATCGGCCATGCGACATTCGTGGTCCCCACAGGTTCTGCTTATGTGCTTCGCGAATCCCAATCCTCCGATCGGTCCCGTCAGGACTTCTACAAGAGCAAATTCTCCGCACTACTGGACAATGGGTGCCCATCTTCCACCATCATGTTGGTGCTTGAGGAAACACCTTCCGCGTTCGGAAAGATCAAACTTCGAATCGATCAACCAGCCCTCCCCGACAAGGCCACGCTCTCAGCATTCATCACGTCATTCAATGGCTCCCCATACATCCCCCATGGAAACCCGATAGCCCAAGCGAAATACGGCTTCGCCGAACTTTCCATCGGAGGGCTCCTGCCGGGCAAGTACAAGTTACGGGTCGATTTGCAATCAGCCGGCCTGGTCCAGTTGCTCGAGAACTCCATCAATGTGGATATTGGTGCTGGCGTGACAGAAGTGTATGACCTCAAATCATCCGAGTGGGGTGTGCTTCGGGTCCGGGCCACGGCGCCCGGTACCGTGAAATCCAGCACATTCGCCCAGCTCAGCGTGCAAAAACCGGATCAGGACCAGTGGATCCCCCTCGCCCTGCACACGCGTGAGGAATATCCCGGCGGCAGCCAAACCGTGCGGCGCTCGGCTGTTCTAGTCAACGGAGCCGCTGGTGTCAGCGATTTCCTCGTTCCGGGGGAATACCGTCTACGCCTCGCCCTGCCCGGCCATGCGACCCTGGAGCAGAGCGTGCACGTCCGGCCCGGTGAGAACAAAGTCACGCTAGCGCTGCGGCTTGAGTAGCGATTGGGGTACCGAGCGGGGGTACCGAGCCAGAGCAAAATCCGCCGCTTGGGCACTGGGAAAGGGGCCAAAAGGCCTCTTTCTCGCCACCCAGGCGGCGGATTTTGCTCTGGCTCGGTACCCCCGGTCGCCCAAGGGTGGCGGGAAGCCCTCCTCCCCGCTAGAATTCTGCCCGAACCAGACCCGGGGAGAGATTCGGTATTTGACCGAACGCCGAAGGGGCAAGCGGCCAGCGATGGGCGCGAAACTCTCAGGCACAAGGGACCCGGCCTCCTGGGCTATCTGAACGCAGCTCGCTGCGAACAGGTGGCATTACCAAGAAGCCCTATCCCTACTTCCGTTTCGAGGAAGACAATGCAACAAACCTCCCTACACGCGGTCCACGTGGCTGCGGGTGCCAAGATGGTCGAGTTCGGCGGCTGGCAAATGCCGGTCCAATACGGCCCGATCCTGGACGAAGTGCGCCAAGTGCGCAACAACACCGGCCTGTTCGACCTGGGCCACATGGGCCGCTTCCGCTTTAGCGGTCCCGACGCCGTGCGCTTTGTCGACGCCATCGCCACCTGCTTCTGCGGCAAGATCCCGATCGACTCGATCCGCTACGGCCTGCTCTGCAAGCCCGACGGCAACCCGATCGACGACGTGCTCGTCTACCGCGGCAAGGAAGACGTCTTTATGGTGGTCAACGCGGGCAACGCGGTGGCTGACATGGAGTGGATCCAAAAGCATGCCGCTGACTTTGACGTCGTGATCGAAGACCAAACCGCCGAGCTCGCCATGTTGGCGCTGCAGGGCAAAGGCTCGGAGTCCGTGCTGCAAAAGCTCGTACCCGACCTGGACCTCTCCACCGTCGGCTACTACAAGTCCGGTTTCGCCACCCTCTCCGGCCTGCCGAACGTGCGCATCAGCCGCACCGGTTACACGGGCGAGGACGGTTTCGAGATCTACTTCCCCGATGCAGAA